>LNFH01000446.1 GCA_001464235.1 Rhizobiales bacterium Ga0077556
TCGCCTCGCTGAAGACCCGCGCCGTGCGCGAGGGCGACATCTACAAGGTCTCCGGCAACAAGACCTGGATCACCCACCCGGTGCGCGCCGACGTGATGACGCTGCTGGTGCGGACCGATCCGAGCGAGCCGGGCTACAAGGGCCTGTCGATGTTCCTCGCGGAAAAGCCGCGCGGCACCGACGAGACTCCTTTCCCGGCTGAGGGCATGTCGGGCGGCGAGATCGAGGTGCTCGGCTATCGCGGCATGAAGGAATACGAAATCTCCTTCGACGGCTTCGAGGTGAAGGCGGACAACCTCCTCGGCGGCGTCGAGGGCCAGGGCTTCAAGCAGCTGATGCAGACCTTTGAAGCCGCGCGCATCCAGACGGCGGCGCGCGCCGTCGGCGTCGCGCAGGCGGCCATGGACCTCGCGCTCCGCTACGCCCAGGAGCGCGTCCAGTTCGGCAAGCCGCTGATCGCCTTCCCGCGCGTCGCCGACAAGATCGCGATGATGGCGGTGGAGGTGATGATCGCCCGCCAGCTCACTTACTTTTCGGCTCGCCAGAAGGACCTCGACCGGCGCTGCGACCTCGAGGCCGGCATGGCGAAGCTCCTCGGCGCCCGCGTCGCCTGGGCGGCGGCGGACAACGCCTTGCAGATCCACGGCGGCAACGGCTTCGCGCTGGAATATCCGGTGAGCCGCGTTCTCTGCGACGCGCGCATTCTCAACATCTTCGAGGGTGCGGCGGAAATCCAGGCGCAGGTCATCGCCCGCCGCCTGCTCGACGGGGCGAACTGACGCCTCACGCGTTGGCGGCCCTCAGCGCCCGGTCGATGTCGGCATAGAGGTCGTCGACGGCCTCCAGCCCCACCGACAGGCGCAGGAGGTCCGTCGGGCAGGGCGAGCCGGCGCCCTCGATGGAGGCGCGGTGCTCGATGAGGCTCTCGACGCCGCCGAGCGAGGTGGCGCGCTTCCAGAGTTCCACCCGGGCGGCGGTGGAGACGGCGGCACGCTCGCCGGCCTTCACCCGGATCGACATCATGCCGCCGAAGCCGCCGTGCATCTGCCGCGCGGCGAGCGCGTGCTGGGGGTGGGAGGCGAGGCCCGGATAGAGCACGTCGGCGACCATGGCATGGGCCTTCAGCCGCTCGGCGAGGGCGAGCGCGGCCTTCGCCTGGGCCTCGACGCGCACGTGCAGGGTGCGCATGCCGCGCATCAGCAGGAAGGCCTCGAAGGGCCCGAGGATCTGGCCGTGCATGGAGCGCACGCGGCGGACCTTCGCCCAGAACTCGTTGACCTCGCGGGTGACGAGGGCGCCGGCGACCACGTCCGAGTGGCCGTTGAGGTACTTGGTCGCGGCATGCATGACGATGTCGGCGCCGAGCGCCAGCGGCCGGGTGAAGACCGGCGTCGCCACGGTGGAATCCACGGCGCAGATGGCGCCGGCGGCATGGGCGATGTCGGAGATGGCGGCGATGTCGGAGACCGTCCACAGCGGGTTCGACGGCGTCTCCAGCCAGACGAGCTTCGTCTTGCCCGGCTCGACCGCGGCCTTCACGGCGGCGAGGTCCGTCGTGTCGACGAAGGTGGTGGTGTAGCCGTAGGTCACGGCGTCGTTCATCAGCCAGTTGCGCAGGGCCCAGTACATGACGGTGGGCGCGACGATGTGCGCGCCGGCTGGCAGGGCCATGACCACGGCGGTGGCCGCCGACATGCCGGACCCCAGCAGCAGGGCCTCAGGCCCCTCCTCCAGCGCCGCCAGGACGGCCTCGCACTGGCGCACCGTCTGGTTGTCGGGACGGCCGTAGACGAAGCCGTTGCGGTACTGGTTGTCGGGATCGCGGATGAAGGTGGTGGCGACGTGGATGGGGGTCACCACGGCGTGGGTCTCGGCCTCCTCCCAGCCGAGCGCCTGGGCGGCGAGCGTGCGTGGCTGAAGGCCGGTCGGCTTGGCGGTCATGGTGGATGTCCCGGGTGAGGCGACGAACCCGCTGCGTCCGGGTTCCATCATCCGCAACTACATTTCCTGTATCGTGGAATCAAGCCGGAGGGCGGCATGGCGCACACGATGGCAGGTTTCGGCGCACGCGGCTAACATGCTCCCATGTTCCTCCCCCTCGCCGACCAGAACCCCCACCGCCACATCACCGCGCCCTACGTCACCTTCGCGCTGATCGGCCTCAACGTCGCGCTGTTCCTCGCCACGACGGGGCTCGTGCCGGCCCAGTCGGCGACCGCCAACATGCTCGGCCTCGGGCTCATCCCCGCTGTCGTGACGGAGCAGGCGCAACTCGCCCCGCATCTCGCCGTGGTGCCGACCTGGGCGACGTGGATCACCTACATGTTCATGCACGGGGGCTGGATGCACCTCGTCGGCAACATGCTGTTCCTCTGGGTCTTCGCCGACAACATCGAGGACGCCATGGGGCACTGGCGCTTCCTCGTCTTCTACATCCTCTGCGGGCTGATCGGCGGGGCGGCGCATCTCGCCATCAACCCGGCCTCGCAGGCGCCGCTGGTCGGGGCGTCGGGCGCGGTCTCGGGTGTGCTCGCCGCCTACCTGCTGCTCTATCCGCGGGTCAGGGTGTTCGGGCTCGTCTTCAACATCCTGCCGCTCACCATTCCCGTCTGGCTGGCGCTCGGCACCTGGGTGATGCTGCAGGTCTACCATCTCGTCACCACCGAGGGCGGGGCGACCGCCTGGTGGGCCCATCTCGGCGGCCTCGCCGCGGGCGCCGCCCTGGTCGGCCTGATGAAGAACCGCGACGTCATCTTCTTCAGCCACGAGCGGCAGCTGCCGGTGACCGTGCCGCGATTTCCCCTGCGGTCTCGGTGAGACGGGCTGCTTTCCTCGCGGAAACCTTTCGCCTAAACAGCAGGGAACCTTTGGTCCACACGCGCGTTGGAGTGCGATTCGGGGGAAGCTCATGGGGCGTGACGGACGGGCTGCCGGCGGCGGCGGGCGGGTTAGCGCGGCGAGCGATCGCCTGCGCGGCGTCGCCCGTTTTTTCGACATGGTTTTGCCTGAAGCTCGCCCCTTGCGGACAGCACAGGTGACAGGCTCCGCACCATGCGCCGGGCCGGAACACCATACCCCCATGACCGCCACCTTCGTCGACACGCCGCCGCAGTGCCTTCCCCCGACGGGACGGGTCGCCGGCCGCGCCGCGGCGGCGGCCTGAAGCGAGGATCGGAATTTCGTGGACGTCGCCCCGCTCGTCTCGGCCTATCGCTACCGGTTCCATGTGCTCGACGTCTATGGTGGACGCATGGGGGGCCTTACCCGCCCCGCAGGCACGATCGAGGACGCGCTGCGTCAGGCGGCGGCCGAGCTCAAGCTGGTGGCCGATCCGCCGGCCCAGCTGAAGCGCCTCGCCCATCGCATCAACGCGGAGACGCGGGCGGCGCTGCGCGACGTCATCGCGCGGGCCGAGAACGACCTCGCCATCGCCATCACCCGCTTCGGCACCGACATCGGCGCTCCGCCGACGGGGCCGCACATCGACCTCAGGGCCTCGCTCGACGGGCTCGACCGCGCCTACAGGGCGAGCGACCCGGCCCCCGACGACTTCGACGGCTGGTACGACCAGCTCGACGCGCAGATCTCGCATCTCTCGGCGCTGGTGCAGCTCGAGAAGGAGCTGGAGATCGCCCGCGGCGGCGGCGCCTCGGTGCGCGTGCCGGACCCCTCCCCCAAGCGTCTGAAATGGTTCCTCGTGGTGCTCGTGGTGGCGGCGCTCGCCGCCCTCGGCATTGCCGGGCTGACGACCTTCAACCTGCCGGGCGGTGGCACCGCGTCGACGCAGCCCGCATTGCCGACCGGCAATGCCGAGCAGCCGCGCCTCGTGCGCACCGTGCCGATCACCGTGACGCCGCCGACGGCGGACAGCGCGCCGCCGCCCGCCGCGGCCGCGACCGCCGCGGCCTCGTGCCGCACGCTCGACATGGAGGTCGCGCCCGAGGGGGCGACGCTGGTCGACGCGCCGCTCGGCGGCCAGCCGGTCGTGCGCCTCGAGGCGGGGGAAAAGGTCCAGCTGCGCCAGGTGATCGACATGGGGCCGAACCGGCTCCTCGAGGTGGAGGTGCCGGCGCGCTTGGCCCGGGGCTTCCTCGGCGAGCGGGAGGCCCGCCTGCCGCCGATGACCTGGTCCTGCGACCGCTGACGACGCCTCAGATTCCGGCGATCTGGTCCATGGCCCGGGCGAGCCGGATGTCCTTCTGCGTCAGGCCGCCGGCGTCGTGGGTGGAGAGCGTCACCTCGACCGTCTTGTAGACGTTGAACCATTCGGGGTGGTGGTCCATCGCCTCGGCGGCAAGGGCTGCGCGGCTCATGAAGCCCCAGGCCTCGGAGAAGTCGCGGAAGGCGAAGCGGCGGGTGATGGCGTCGCGTCCCTCCACGGCGATCCAGCCGGGAAGGGAGGCCATGGCCTCGCGTCGCTCGTCGTCGGTCAGCCTGCCGGTCATGCCGTTCTCCTGCTCGTCGTCGCGCCCCCTCAGGTCCCGCCGGGCGAAAAAAACGGGCCGGCGCAGAAGCGCCGGCCCGCACGTTCGCGTCGGAGGGGATGACCGAACGTTTCCATCGGCAGGGCCGATGGCGCTCGACGGATCGGACGGCCCCGGGGGGCTGGGGGGCTGAAAAGTCCGGGGCAGCGCCGACCGCGTCGAGGCAACGGGTTGAAGCTCGTCCCGGGTCTTGACCCCAGAGGGGCCGAAATGGGGCGGTACCATGGCATGTCTCACCGCCACGTGATCGGCGGCTCCCCCGTCAGGCGGGCGTGCTGCAGGGCAGGATCAGGGGCTGGTGGCCGGTGGCGGAGAGGAAGGCGACGAGGTCGTCGCGGGCGATGGAGGTGGTCGCCGTGTTCTCGAGCGGGTGATAGTTGAGCACCGCGTGCTCCATCATCGCCGCGTCGAGGATGACGGTGACGCGGCCCGCGGTGTCGGCGATGGCGCCGAAGGGCGTGACCGAGCCCGGCTTCACGCCCCAGACCTCTTCCAGGAGCTCGCCGGAGCCGAAGGAGAGCCGTCCGGAGGCGCCGATGACCTCGTGCAGGCGCTTCAGGTCGATCACCGCGTCGCCGAGGGCGACCACGAGGAAGAGCCGGCCCTTCTTGTCCTTGAGGAAGAGGTTCTTGGTGTGGCCGCCGGGGATCTGCTCCTTGACGTGGCGGCTCTCGGCCACGGTGAACACCGCCTCGTGCTCGTGGGTGGTGGTGGCGATGCCGAGCCGGTCGAACAGGGCGAAGAGGGCGGCGCGGCGCGCGGCGATATCTGTCATGGCTGATCTTGGCGGGTGTGCGGTCAGGTGCCGAGGGCGGCGCGGATGAGGCGCATGGCGTCCTCGCTCGCCCATTCGGCGGGGCCGGCGAGGAAGCCGAGCTCGCAGCCGTTGGCGTCGATGAGGAGCGTGGTCGGCATGCCGAAGGCACGGCCGGCGGCCTTCAGGTCCTGGAAGATGCGGGCGGAGTGATCGGAATAGTTCGCCATGTGGCGAATGCCGTTCTCGGTGAGCCAGGTGGCGGCGCGGTCGGGATTGCGGGTGTCGATGTTGACGGCGACGACCTCGAACTTCTCGCCGCCGAGGGTCTGCTGCAGGCGGTCGAGGGCCGGCATCTCGTGGCGGCAGGGCGCGCACCAGGTGGCCCAGAGGTTGAGGAGCACGGCGCGGCCGCGGAAGTCGGCGAGCCGGAGCTCGCGCCCGTCGGGCGCCTTGAAGGCGAGGTTCGGCGCGATCATCGGCGCCTCGGTGACCTTGAAGGCGGCGAGTTCGCCGCGCGCCAGCGGCATGAGGCTGCCGGCCACCGTCCGCGCCGCGTTGCAGGCCTGCGCGGACGCATTGCGCGCCGGCCCGCCTGTCCAGTAGAAGGCCACAGCGCCGGCGCACAGTCCGATCAGTCCTGCCGCGAGGATGGTCATTCTGGCGCGGGACAAAGCGACTTCCTTCTTCCTTCGGGGACGAGACGATGACCGAAGCCGACAAAGCCGGCAATTCCATGTGGGGCGGCCGCTATGCCTCGGGCCCGGCCGCCGTGATGGAGGACATCAACGTCTCGATCGACTTCGACAAGCGTCTGTATAGGCAGGACATCGCCGGCTCGAAAGCCCATGTGGCGATGCTGGCCGAACAAGGCATCGTGAGCCGCGATGACGAAGCCGCGATCACCAAGGGCCTCGACCAGGTTCTCGCCGAGATCGAGGGCGGCACCTTCACCTTCAAGCGCAGCCTCGAGGACATCCACATGAACGTGGAGGCGCGGCTCGCCGAGATCATCGGCGCGCCGGCCGGCCGTCTCCACACCGCCCGTTCGCGCAACGACCAGGTGGCGACCGACTTCCGCCTGTGGGTGCGCGACGCCGCCGACGGCATCGACGCCCAGCTGAAGGACCTGCAGAAGGCGCTGGCGGAGAAAGCCCTCGCCGAGGCCTCAACCGTCATGCCGGGCTTCACCCACCTGCAGGTGGCCCAGCCGACCACCTTCGGCCATCACCTGATGGCCTATGTGGAGATGGTGGGGCGCGACCGCGGCCGGATCACCGATGCCCGCCGCCGCCTCAACGAGAGCCCGCTCGGGGCGGCGGCGCTCTGCGGCACCTCCTTCCCCATCGACCGGCACATGACGGCGGCCGCCCTCGGCTTCGACCGGCCCACCGCCAACTCGCTCGACTCGGTCGCCGACCGCGACTTCGTCATGGAGGTTCTGGCGGCGGCGACGATCACGGCGGTGCACCTCTCCCGCCTCGCCGAGGAGATCGTCATCTGGTGCTCCTCGCCCTTCTCCTTCGTCAGGCTGTCGGACGCCTTCTCCACCGGCTCGTCGATCATGCCGCAGAAGCGCAACCCGGACGCCGCCGAGCTGGTGCGCGCCAAGGTCGGCCGCATCCTCGGCGCCTTCAACGCCATCGTCGTGGTGCTGAAGGGCCTGCCGCTGACCTATCAGAAGGACATGCAGGAGGATAAGGAGCCGACCATGGACGCGCTCGCGTCGCTGTCGCTGGCGATCGCCGCGACCGCCGGCATGGTGCGCGACCTGGAGGCCAACGCGCCGGTGATGAAGCGGGCCGCCGGCCTCGGCTATTCGACGGCGACCGACCTCGCGGACTGGTGCGTGCGCGCCCTCGGCATCCCCTTCCGCGAGAGCCACCACATCGCCGCCCGGGCGGTCGGGGCCGCCTCGGCCAAGGGCGTGCCGCTGCACAAGCTGACGCTCGCCGACATGCAGGCCGTGGACAAGCGCATCACGGAGGACGTGTTCTCGGTGCTGTCGGTGGCGAAGTCGGTGGCGAGCCGGGTGAGCTACGGCGGCACGGCGCCGAAGAACGTGCGCGCGCAGGCGAAGCGCTGGCTGAAGACGCTGGGGTGAGCGGGCTGGCTCCGGCCGGCTGTCTCTTGAAAGAAGGCCCCACCCGCACCCTCCCCTCGCTCACGCGAGGAGAGGGGGACTTCCACCTCGCGCCCGGCTTTCGGCCGTCGTGCCTGGCTCAACCGGGACGCGGCCATGATCCGTCGAAGTCCCCTCCCCTCGCGTGAGCGAGGGGAGGGTGCGGGTGGGGCGTGGTCGCCCGGCTCGACGCCCTCGAAAAAATCTCTCACCCCCCGTCGAACCTTTTTCCCGCCTCCCGACACCCATGGTCACGCCGCGGCACCAGGCCGCGGACATGACCGGGGAGGCGATCCATGTTCAACCAGCTCGAGATTCGAAAGTCGGCTCTCACGCTCCTTGCTGCCGCAGCCATCTCGACCGCCGCAGGGATCGCCTCCTCCGCTCATGCCTCCTCGCTCGCCGCCAGCGCCCGCCTCGCCGGCCCGACGCTCTCCTCGCAGAGCGAATACGGCACCCACGAGGATGCCGCCGGCACGGGTCACCGCCTCACGCGGCCGGCCAACCGCTTCAACGGTTTCGTCGGCACGCCGGGCCCGACCACGGGCACGCACCAGGGTCCGTGATCGAGGTTCCGCGCATGAAAAAGGCCGGGTCGCCCCGGCCTTCGTCGGTTCCGACGGGAGGAGCCCTCAGAGCCCCATCTTCTTCTTGCGCTGGGCGAGGGTGCGCAGGCGCAGCGCGTTGAGCTTGATGAAGCCCTGGGCGTCGCGATGGTCGTAGGCGACGGCGCCCTCCTCGAAGGTCACCAGCTCCTTGTCGTAGAGCGAATAGGGGCTCTCGCGGCCGACCACGATGACGTTGCCCTTGTAGAGCTTCAGCCGGACCGTGCCGGTGACGTACTGCTGCGACTTGTCGATGAGGCCCTGGAGCAGCTCGCGCTCCGGCGAGAACCAGAAGCCGTTGTAGATGAGCTCGGCATATTTCGGCATGAGCTCGTCCTTCAGGTGCGCCGCGCCGCGGTCGAGCGTGATGCTCTCGATGGCGCGGTGGGCCATGTAGAGGATCGTGCCGCCGGGCGTCTCGTACATGCCGCGCGACTTCATGCCGACGAAGCGGTTCTCGACGAGGTCGAGGCGGCCGATGCCGTTGACCTTGCCGAGCTCGTTGAGCTTGGTGAGGATGGTGGCCGGGGACAGGGCCTGGCCGTCGATGCCGACGGCGTCACCCTCCTTGAAGTCGATGGTGATGTAGGTCGCCTTGTCCGGCGCGCTCTCCGGGCCGTCGGTGCGCGAATAGACGTAGTCCGGCACCTCGACGGCGGGATCCTCCAGCACCATGCCCTCGGAGGAGGCGTGCAGCAGGTTGGCGTCGACCGAGAAGGGCGCCTCGCCGCGCTTGTTCTTGGCGATCGGGATCTGGTGCTGCTCGGCGAACTCGATGAGCTTGGTGCGGCTCGACAGGTCCCACTCGCGCCAGGGGGCGATGACGGTGACGTCCGGCTTCAGGGCGTAATAGGAGAGCTCGAAGCGCACCTGGTCGTTGCCCTTGCCGGTGGCGCCGTGGGAGACGGCGTCGGCGCCGACGGCCTCGGCGATCTCGATCTGGCGCTTGGCGATGAGCGGACGGGCGATGGAGGTACCGAGGAGGTAGAGGCCCTCGTACATCGCGTTCGCCCGGAACATCGGGAAGACGTAGTCCTTCACGAAGGTCTCGCGCAGGTCGTCCATGAAGATGTTCTCGGGCTTGATGCCGAGCAGCAGCGCCTTGTCGCGCGCGGGGCCGAGTTCCTCGCCCTGGCCGAGGTCCGCGGTGAAGGTGACCACCTCGCAGCCATAGGTGGTCTGCAGCCATTTCAGGATGATCGAGGTGTCGAGGCCGCCGGAATAGGCGAGGACGACTTTCTTGACGGACTTCTGCGCGGCCATGAGTGGGTTTCCAGGGCAGTCGGAGGGGGTTGCGTCGGCTTAAAGAAGCCGCGGCGAAGAGGCAAGCCGCACCGGTATCAGGCGCGCGTCCCGAACAGCCGCCGGACCGGTGCGCCGAGGGCTGCGAGGCGGGCGGCGAAGGCCTCCTCGGTCGGCGCCCCCGGCCGTCGGTAGAACCAGCGGTAGCCGAAGGCGACGACGAGGAGAGTGAGGAGCGTCGCGATCAGCGTGTCGGAGAGGAAGTGGCCGCCGAAGCCGATGCGCAGGGCCGAGACGACGGCTGTATAGGCGCCGACCGCCGCCAGCAGCGGCAGCCGGGCCGGCGGCGGGGCGAGCAGGGCGGGAGCGGCCAGCCACGCCGCGCCGGAGGATTCGCCCGAGACGAAGGAGCAGTTGGTGCGGCAGCCGGTGCCGTCGCCGGGCTGCCACCAGGGCGTGAACCGCCAGGGGCCTCCGAGCTCGGTGACGTGGACGGGGCGCGAGCGGTCCCAGACCTCCTTGAGGACGCCGTTGACGAGCAGCACCGGGGCCGCGGTCACCGTCAGGAACAGGAAGGCGGCGGCGCGGGCCGTCATGAACTGGCGCGATGCCGGCAGCAGGACGTGCTGGACGAGGGAGACCAGCGCGGCGATGCCGAGCGCGATGGTCGGCCACATGCTGACGCGCCTGAGGAAGGCCGCGGCGCCGTTCTGGCCGAGCCAGAAGCCGTCGGCCGGCGTCCAGAACCAGCGCGCCACCGCGAGATCGTCCTCGGGAAAGATGGCGATGACGGCGATGGCCACCACGAGCACGAAAAGGACGGCGATGAACAGGGCGCGGACCACGGCGGCTTCCGGTCTGGCGAGGGAGAGGCCTTCTACAGGGATAGCGGCGGCGGGGAAAGACGGCGCCCGCCCCCCCGCGGGCCGTCGTCACGAGGGCGAGTTCGGCTCGGCGCTGGCGTCGTGGCGCATGATCAGCGGCATCTGCGCCATGGCGAAGACCATGGTCAGCGGCATGATGCCCCAGACCTTGAAGGCGACCCAGAAATCGGTGGTCTGGGTGCGCCAGACGATCTCGTTGAGGGCGGCGAGGACGAAGAAGAAGAAGGCCCAGCGCCAGGTGAGCAGGCGCCAGCCCTCGTCGGTGAGGGTGAAGACGGAATCGAGCACCAGCTTGAGGACGTTGCGGCCGGTGAGTCCGGCCCAGACCAGCACGGCGCCGAACAGCGTGTTGACGATGGTGGGCTTCAGCTTGATGAACAGGTCGTCGTGGAGCAGCAGCGTCAGCCCACCGAAGACGGTGACGACCACGGCCGAGACCAGCGGCATCACGGGGAGCTTGCGGATGAGCGTCCAGGTGACGGCGAGCGAGGCGAGGACCGCGACGACGAAGATGCCGGTGGCGAGGAACAGGCGGCGGTCGGGGGCGACGCCGAACCAGCGGTCGCCATAGGAGTTCACCAGGAAGAAGAGCACCAGGGGGCCCATCTCCAGGGCGAGCTTGGCGAGCGGGGCGAGTTCGCGTTTTTCGGTATGCGTCATCAGCCTTCAAGCCATGGACAAATCGTCGGGCGAGTTTAGCTTGCGCGCGGCGTCGAGACCACCGTGATCCGACGCGACCGTGCTGGAGCGCCAATTTGTCCTACGTTTTCGAACCCGCCGCCCGCCCCGCCCTGCCCATCGTCGGGACCGACAAGCTGTTCCCGGTGCGCCGCGTCTACTGCGTCGGCCGCAACTACGCCGCCCACGCCCGCGAGATGGGCGGCGACCCGACCCGCGAGCCGCCGTTCTTCTTCAACAAGGCGGCCGACGCCCTGCAGCCGGTGCCGCACGGCGCGACGGTGGACCATCCCTATCCGCCGAAGACCTCCAACTACCACTTCGAGCTCGAAATGGTCGTGGCGCTCGCCAAGGGCGGCAAGGACATCCCGGTCGACAAGGCGCTCGACTGCGTCTTCGGCTATGCCGTCGGCCTCGACATGACCCGCCGCGACCTGCAGGACGAGGCGAAGGCGCTGAAGCGCCCGTGGGAGCTCGGCAAGTCCTCCGACCTCTCCGGCCCGGTCGGCCCGCTCTATCCGGTCGCCCAGGTCGGCCAGAAGCTGAAGGGCCCGATCTCGCTGACGGTGGACGGCGTGGTGAAGCAGAAGGCGGACCTCGCCGACATGATCTGGTCGGTGGCCGAGCAGATCTCCTTCCTGTCGACCTATTTCGAGGTCTGCCCGGGCGACGTCATCTTCACCGGCACGCCGGACGGCGTCGGCGCGGTGACCCGCGGCCAGACCATGGTGGCGGCGGTGGACGGCCTCGGCGAGATCAGCCTGAAGGTCGTCTGACGCGTCCGACGTCACGTTCGAGGGGCGCGGTGGCCGGACGGCTGCCGCGCCCTTTGCTATCCGCGCACCGGCGACGCCGGCAATCGTTCGGTGACGAAGGCGAGGAGCCCGTCCCAGTCCCCGCCTTCCAGCCCGCGCCTCGGCAGCGTGATGGCCTCCAGCTTGCCGATGAAGACGAAGAGATGGTCGTCGGTGACGACGCTGTTCCTGACGGCGCTCCAGGCGAAGCGGCCGCTCCAGGCATCGACGTTCCAGGATACGCCCTCGGCATCGACGCTCACCGCGACCGGACGGTCGGCGGCGGCATAGCGCGAATAGACCCAGCGGCCGATGCCGTGCTCGAAGACGATGTCGACCAGCGCGACGAACACGACCAGCGCGAAAACCCACTGGACGATGTCGACGGCGGCGACGGCGGACCGCGATCCCGACAGCGCGCCGAGCCACCAGAGCGTCGCGAAGAAGAGCCCGACGACGAAGGGATAGCGCAGCCATCGCCCGTGGCCCCTGAGCGGCCCCAGCCGCTCACGGGCGCGCAGCAGGGCGCGGTAGTCGGCGAAGGTGCCGTCATAGGCGAGACGGAACGAGGGGGGCTGGCCGGTCATGCTCCCGTCCGATGTTGCTGCGGCCCGTGCCGCGGCCGGCCTGGTGGATCACTTGGGTCTCTGTCGCGCCGAGGGCCCCGACGGGTTCAACCACCCGGCAAAGAAAAGGCGGCCCGAGGGCCGCCCTTTCCGATCACGGGATGCGAGGGCATCACAGCGAGCGCTTGATCTCCTCGACCCGGTAGCACTCGATGATGTCGCCGGCGCGCATGTCCTGGTAGCTCTCGAAGGCCATGCCGCATTCCTGGCCGACCTGGACCTCCTTGACCTCGTCCTTGAAGCGCTTGAGCGTCGAGAGCTTGCCCTCGTGCACCACCACGCTGTCGCGGATGAGGCGGACGTTGGCGCCGCGCTCGACACGGCCGTCGGTGACGCGGCAGCCGGCCACCTTGCCGACCTTGGTGATGTTGAACACCTCCAGGATCTCGGCATTGCCCAGCATGGTCTCGCGCAGTTCGGGCGCGAGCAGGCCGGACATGGCGGCTTTGATGTCGTCCACCAGGTCGTAGATGATGTTGTAGTAGCGGATCTCGATCCCGGCCTGCTCGGCGGCGGCACGCGCTTCCTTGTGGGCGCGCGTGTTGAAGCCGATGATGACCGAGCCGGCCGTCTGGGCGAGGCCGACGTCGCTCTCGGTGATGCCGCCGACGCCGGAGAGGATGACGCGGGCCGCCACCTCGTCGTTGCCGAGCTTGGCGAGAGCGCCGACGATGGCCTCCACCGAACCCTGCACGTCGCCCTTGATGATCAGCGGGAATTCCTTCTTGCCCGCGCCGGCCTTGAGCTGGCTCATCATGTCGGCGAGGGACGAACGGCCGGCGCCGAGGCGCGCTGCCGCCTTCTCCCGCTTCAGGTTGGAGCGGTAGTCGGTGATCTCGCGGGCACGGGCCTCGTTCTCGACCACCGCGACGCGGTCACCCGCCTCCGGCGTGCCGTTGAAGCCGAGCACCTCGACCGGGACGGAGGGACCGGCACCGTCGGTCGACTCGCCCTTGTCGTTGATGAGGGCGCGCACGCGGCCCCACTCGGCGCCGGCGACGATGATGTCGCCGGGATGCATGGTGCCGCGCTGGATCAGCACGGTGGCGACGGGGCCGCGGCCGCGGTCGAGCTTGGCCTCGATGACCGTGCCCTCGGCGAGGCGGAAGGGGTTCGCCTTGAGCTCGAGCACCTCGGCCTGCAGCTGGATGAGCTCCAGCAGCTTGTCGAGGCCCTGGCCGGTCTTGGCCGAGAGCTCCACCTCGAGCACGTCGCCGCCGAGGCTTTCGAGCTGCACCTCGTACTGGAGGAGGTCGGTCTTGACCTTCTCGGGACGGGCGTCGGGCAGGTCGATCTTGTTGATCGCCACGATCAGCGGGACCTTGGCGGCCTTGGCGTGATTGATGGCTTCCACCGTCTGCGGCATGACCGAGTCGTTGGCGGCGACCACCAGGACGACGATGTCCGTCACCTTGGCGCCGCGGGCGCGCATGGCGGTGAAGGCCGCGTGGCCCGGCGTGTCGATGAAGGTGACGAGACCACCGAGCGGCGTCATCACCTGATAGGCGCCGATGTGCTGGGTGATGCCGCCGGCCTCGCCGGAGACGACGTTGGTCTTGCGCAGGGCGTCGAGCAGCGAGGTCTTGCCGTGGTCGACGTGGCCCATGATGGTCACGACGGGGGCGCGACCCTCCAGCATCTCCTCCGGATCCGGGCTGTCGAACAGGCCTTCCTCGACGTCGGATTCGGCGACACGGCGAACCGTGTGGCCGAGCTCCTCGGCGATGAGCTGGGCGGTGTCGGCATCGATCACGTCGGTGATCTTGTGCATCGCGCCCTGCTTCATGAGCATGCGGATGATGTCGACGGCCCGCTCGGACATGCGGTTGGCGAGATCGGCGATGGTGATCGTCTCGGGGATCGTCACCTCGCGCAAAATCTTTTCCTTCTGCTCGGTCGGCCGGCGTCCGGTCATGCGCTGGACGCGACGACGGAACGAGGCTTCCGAGCGCATGCGGTCGGAGGAATCCTCGAGCGCGTTGGTCAGCGTCAGGCGGGTGCGGCTCGGGGCGGGTCGCGGGGGCCGCGACCTTGCCGCCGGGACCGCGGCGAACGCCGCGCGGACCGTCATCGTCGTCTCCCGCGGTGCGCGGACGGCCGGCGGAGGGGGGACCCGACCGCATCGGACCGGCACCCTCGGGACGGGTGGGAATCGCGCTGGCGGCCGGGGCGCCGAACTGGCGCGGCGGACGCGGGCCGTCGAGGCGCGGCGGGCGGCCATCGACACGCGGCGGACGATCGCCGAAGGGACGGTCGCCCTGCGGACGGTCGCCATAGGGGCGGTCGCCGGGGGGACGCGGGGCGTAGCCGCCCTCGCGCGGCGGCCGGTCGCCGAAGGGGCGGTCACCGGGCGGACGCGGCGGGCGGTCGCCGAAGGGACGGTCGCCCGGCGGGCGCGGCGGACGGTCGCCATAGGGGCGGTCGCCCTGCGGACGGGCGGCATAGCCACCCTCACGCGGCGGGCGGTCGCCGAAACCGGGGCGGTCACCCTGGGGACGGGGCGGACGGTCGCCGAAGCCGGGGCGGTCGCCCTGCGGACGGGGCGCATAGCCACCCTCGCGCGGCGGACGATCGCCGAAGCCGGGGCGGTCGCCGAAGCCGGGGCGGTCGCCCTGCGGACGCGGCGGGGCGGAGGTGCGGGCCTCGGGCGCCGGGGCGCTCTCGGCCGGGGCGGCCGGGCGCGGGGCGCGGCCGATGTCGTCGAGGCTGCGCGGGCGGTCGTCCGAGGCACGGCGGCGCGACTCGAATTCGGCGCGACGGCGGGCGTCGTCCTCGGCGCGGCGGCGCTCGTCTTCCTCGCGCTGGCGGCGATCCTGCTCGGCGCGCTCGGCGGCGCGGCGCGCCTCTTCCTCGGCGCGGCGGGCCTGCTCCTCGACCGAGAGCTTGCGCTCCTCGGCCTCGCGGGCGCGGGCTTCGGCCAGAACGCGGTCACGGGCCTCGCGCTCTTCGTCGGACAGGGTCCGCAGGACCATGCCCGGAGCCTGGGGCTTCGGCGCGGCGGCGGCCGGGGCGGGTGCGGCCGGACGCGGCTTCTCCGCGGCGGGGGCGGGAGCCGGTGCGGGCGCGGCCGGGCGCGGCGGCGCGAACGAGCGCGGCTTCGCCGAGACCTTCTCCACCACCACCGTCTTGGTGCGGCCGTGGCTGAAGCTCTGGCGAACCATGCTCTGTTCGTTACCGGCGGGCTTCTTCAGGCTGAGGGTCTTCCCCGTCAGGCTGATGGTCTTGTCGCCGGAGGTCTTCTCATCGGTCATTCGGTTCTGGTCCTGCCCCAGGCGGCTGGGTCCTGGAAATTCGGTGTTTCGGCTCGTTGACGGAAGCCGGAGGAATGCCTCCGGTCACGTCACCGGTGCGGTAGACCTCGAGGGCCGTGCATCTCGCGAGTGCATTTTCGCTCGGCCCGCCGGCGAGCAGCGCAGCATGTATCACATTCATGCGCCCCAATGCCAAATCCAATTGCAGCGAGGTGAACGCCGTCACCCGCGGCACTCCATCCGGCTCGTCGCCGTAGATGCGACGCAGGACCTGGCCGAGCTTGCGAACGCCATCATCGCTGGCGTCCGCGGCATGAATAAGGCCGGCGGCCTCGTCGGCATTCAGGGCCGCCTCCACCTTGGAGAAGCCGGCAACCACCGTGCCGGCCTTGTTGGCCAACGAGAGAGAGGCGAGGGCCTGGGCCTCCAGCAGCCGGTCGACGAGGTCCGCCAGGTCGGCGGGAGCCACGACGTCGGTGCGGAAGGCGCGGGCGAAGAGCTTGCGGCGCACCGCCTCGGCGACCGCCGCGCGGGTGGCCGTCACCCAGGCGCCGCGGCCGGGCAGGCGCGCCTTCAGATCGGGGACGACGGCGCCGTCGGGACCGAGGACGAAGCGGATCAGGCCATCCGGCGGACCGGCGCGGCGGTTGACGATGCACGTGCGCTCGCTGCCGGCGCGCCCCGTCAGGGGCCCGCCGTCCAGCGTCGGCTCAGGCGCGTCGTTCTCCACCGCGATGACCACTCCCGCCCATCTCCCCGGCTCAGGCTTCGGCTTCGGCCGTCTCGGCCGCGGCCTCTTCGGCAGCCTCGGGCGCCTCGATCCAGCCGGCCTTGACGCGGGCCTGCATGATCATGGCCTCGGCATCGTCCTTGGTGAGTTCGAAGCCGTCGAGGAAGCCGGCGTTCTTCACCGACTGGCCGTCCTTGCGCTCGGTCCACCCGACGAGGTCGTCCGGCACGCAGCCGGCGAAGTCCTCGAGCGACTTCACGTCGTTCTCGCCGAGCTTGACCATCATGGCGGTGGTCAGCCCGTCGACCTGGCGCAGGTCGTCGGCGACGCCGAGTTCCTTGCGGCGGGCGTCGTGCTCGGCCTCGATGCGGGCGATGGTGTCGAGGGCGCGGCGCTGCAGCTCCTGCGCGGTCTCCTCGTCGAAGCCCTCGATGGAGGCGAGGTCGGAGAGCTCGACATAGGCGATCTCCTCGACCGAACGGAAGCCCTCGGAGGTCAGCAGCTGGCCGACGACCTCGTCGACGTCGAGGGCGCCCATGAACAGCTTGGTGCGGGCCTCGAACTCGGCCTGGCGGCGCTCGCTCTCCTCCTGCTCGGTGAGGATGTCGATGTCCCAGCCGGTGAGCTGCGAGGCGAGGCGCACGTTCTGGCCGCGGCGGCCGATGGCGAGCGACAGCTGCGGATCGGGGACGACCACCTCGATACGCTCGCGGTCCTCGTCGAGCACGACCTTGGCGACCTCGGCGGGAGCCAGGGCGTTGACCACGAAGGTGGCGATGTCCGGGTTCCAGGGGATGATGTCGACCTTCTCGCCCTGCAGCTCGGCGACGACCGCCTGCACGCGCGAGCCGCGCATGCCGACGCAGGCGCCGACGGGATCGATGGAGGAATCGCGGGAGACGACGGCGATCTTGGCGCGCGAGCCGGGGTCGCGGGCGACCGCCTTGATCTCGACGATGCCGTCATAGATCTCCGGCACTTCCTGGCCGAAGAGCTTGGCCATGAACTGGGGATGGGTGCGGGAGAGGAAGATCTGCGGCCCGCGCTGCTCGCGGCGGACGTCGAAGAGATAGGCGCGGACGCGGTCGCCGTTGCGGAACATCTCGCGCGGGATCAGCTCGTCGCGGCGGATGATCGCCTCGCCGCGGCCGAGGTCGACGACCACGTTGCCGTATTCGACGCGCTTGACCAGGCCCGAGACGATCTCGCCGACGCGGTCCTTGTACTCGTCGAACTGGCGGTCACGCTCGGCTTCGCGGACCTTCTGGACGATGACCTGCTTGGCCGACTGGGCGGCGATGCGGCCGAAGTCGAAGGGCGGCAGGGTCTCGGCGATCCAGTCGCCGGGCTGGGCCGCCGGGTTCTTGCGGCGGGCCTCTTCGGTGGCGATCTGGGTGGCGACGTTCTCGACCTCGTCGACCACCTGCAGCAGGCGGGACAGGCGGATCTCGCCGGACTTGGCGTTGATCTCGGCGCGCACCTCGGTCTCCTGACCGTAGCGCGAGCGCGCCGCCTTCTGGATCGCGTCCTCCATGGCTTCGAGGACGATCTGGCGGTCGATCTGCTTCTCGCGTGCCACCGCATCCGCGATCTGCAGCAGTTCCAGTCGGTTTGCCGAAACGGCCATGGGTCGTTCCCCTCTAGCGGGATGGTTTGGGTTTGGCGTAGCGGCCCGGGCCCTTGGGCTTGGGGCCGCGCGAATAGGGCGTGCCGGGCGAGGGCTTCTTCTTCGGCGCCTCGGCGGAACGGACCGGACGGGGCGTGCCGGGGCGGACGATGACGATCTCGGTGTCGTCGGTGGCGTCCTCCGCCTCCCCGGCGTCCCCGTCGAAGTCTTCGTCCTCCTCGTCCTCGTCCATGGCGCGGCCGGCGGCCTTGGCGCGGCGCAGCGCCTCCCGGATGAGGTCGTCGGTCAGAACGAGGCGCGCCTCGCCGATCTCCTCGATCGGCAGGACGATCTCGGCGGGCTCGTCGCCCTTGACGTCGGTGCGGCGGATCTTGGCGCCCGTGCCCTCGGCGCCGAGGATGAAGCCGCGGAAGCGCTTGCGGCCGTCCTGGGCGACCGCCATCTCGATTCGCGCCTCGTAGCCGGCCCAGCGGGCGAAGTCGCCGACGCGGACCAGCGGCCGGTCGATGCCGGGCGAGGAGATCTCGAGGTTGTAGGCGGCGGCGATCGGGTCCTCGACGTCGAGGACCGGGGAGAGCGCGCGGCTCGTCGCCTCGCAGTCGTCGATGGTGAAGGTGCCGTCGGGGCGCTCGGCCATGATCTGCAGCGTCGAGCCGCCGGCCTGCGAGCCGGAGATGCGGACGCGCACCAGCCGGAAGCCGAGGCCCTCGAGCACCGGCCCGACGATGGCGGCGACGCGCGCGGCGACGCCGCTCTCGACGATCAGGCGCGGATCGGCCTCCGCCGGGGCGCTGGCCCCGGTGGGCAGGTCATCGGTGATGCGCGGCTCTTCCGCTGACAATCGACGCTCCGAAACTGGCCTCGCCGGCGGCTGAAACAAAAAGAGCGGGTCCCCGCAGGAACCCACTCTCACGATCGCCATCGATGAGGGTGTATGAATGACCGAAGTCGGCCCTTCACATACGCCCGAAGGGGCCGGAGCGCAAGAGGGCCGCGGGCGCCGAGCGCCCGCCGGCCGTCCCGAGCCCTACTGGTCGTCCTCGTCGTCGGCGGCATCGCCGATGAGGTCGGAGACGTCGCCGTCGTCCTCATCCTCGTCCTCGGCGAGGAAGGTGTCGTCGTCGTCGGCGGCATCCTCCACGTCGACGTCCACGTCGTCGTCGAGGGTCGCGGCCTTGGCCGGGGACGCCTCTTCCTCGTCCGCCTCTTCGAGGCTCACGAGCTCGGCGTCCTGCACCTCGAGCTCCGCATCCTCCTCGTCCGGCTGCGGGGCGACCTTGGCGGCAGCGGCGGACGAGCCGCGGCGGGCGGGCTCGAACATCACGCGCTGCAGCACCTCACCCGTGTAGGGCGAGACGATGGGGTCGCGGTTCAGGTCGTAGAATTTCTTGCCGGTCGTGGGGCAGATGCGCTTCACGCCGAGTTCGGGTCTCGCCACGGCGGACTCCCTGAGAAAGATCGCACTTCGTTTGAAGGGGGGTCAGTTGGACGCAGAGCCCCGGCTTGTCAAGAGGCTTGCGGCGCGGGATAGAGCGCGGGCACCGGTTTTTCGAACGGACGGGACCATCCCACCTTGAGCGCATCCGAGACCAAGACACCGCTGACCTCGCGCCGCGGCGCCGCCCTCACCGGCCAGATCACCGTGCCGGGCGACAAGTCCATTTCCCACCGGGCCCTGATGTTCGGGCTCCTGACGGTCGGCGAGACCCGGATCACCGGGCTCCTGGAGGGCGAGGACGTGCTGAACACGGCGAAGGTCTGCCGCCAGCTCGGTGCGACGGTGGAGCGCACCGGCCCCGGCGCCTGGCGGGTGCAGGGCGTCGGTGTCGGCGGCCTGAAGGAACCGACAGAGCCGCTCGACTTCGGCAATGCCGGCACCGGCTGCCGCCTGATGATGGGCGTCATCGGCTGCCATCCGATCCGCGCGACCTTCGACGGCGACGCCTCGCTGCGCAAGCGGCCGATGCGCCGGGCCCTCGACCCGCTGGAGCTGTTCGGCGTCACGGTGGTGGAGCAGGGCGAGGGCGGGCGGCTGCCGATCACCATCCAGGGGCCGAAGGACGCCGTGCCGGTGACCTACGAATCCCCGGTGGCCTCGGCGCAGGTGAAATCGGCGGTGCTGCTCGCCGGCCTCAACGCGCCGGGCATCACCACCGTCATCGAGACGGAAGCGACGCGCGACCACACCGAGCGGATGCTGACCCATTTCGGCGCCGAGGTGACGGTGACGCCGCACGGCGAGCACGGCCGGCGCATCGATCTCGTCGGGCAGCCGGAGCTGAAGCCGGCGCCGGTGGTGGTGCCGGCGGACCCCTCCTCCGCCGCCTTCCCCATCGTCGCCGCGGCGATCGTCCCGGGCTCCGACGTCACCGTCACCGGCGTGATGATGAACCCGCTGCGCACCGGCCTGATCACGACGCTGATCGAGATGGGCGCAGAGATCGAGGTTCTGAACCCGCGGGTGGAATCGGGCGAGGACATCGCCGACCTTCGGGTGCACGGCTCGCGCCTCACCGGCGTCGACGTGCCGGGACACCGCGCGCCCTCGATGATCGACGAGTATCCGGTGCTCGCGGTCGCGGCCGCCTTCGCCGAGGGGCCGACGCGGATGCGCGGCCTGCACGAGCTGCGGGTGAAGGAATCCGACCGGCTCGCGGCGGTCTCGGCGGGCCTCGCGGCGGCCGGCGTCGCCCACACCATCGAGGGCGACGACCTCATCGTCGCCGGTGACGGCCGGGCGCCGGGCGGCGGCATGGTGGAGACGCACATGGACCACCGCATCGCCATGAGCTTCCTCGTCATGGGCCTCGCCACGGCGGAGCCGATGCGCGTGGACGACACCGCCTTCATCGCCACCAGCTTCCCCGACTTCGTCGGCCTGATGCGCGGCCTCGGGGCGGACTTCTCGTGATCATCGCCATCGACGGACCGGCGGCCTCGGGCAAGGGCACCCTCGCCCGCCGCATCGCCGCCCATTACGGCCTGCCGCATCTCGACACCGGCCTGCTCTATCGCGGCGTCGGGCAGATCATGCGTGACCGCGGCTTTCCGCTGGACAACGTCGAGATCGCCCAGGTGATCGCCGAGAATCTCGACCTCGCCGACCTCGACGCGGAGCGGCTGCGCACCCGCGAGGCGGGCGAGGCGGCCTCGGTGGTGGCCGCCCACGGTCCGGTGCGGCGCGCTCTCCTCGACCTGCAGCGCGCTTTTGCTGCCAAGGCGGGCGGCGCGGTGCTGGACGGGCGCGACATCGGCACGGTCATCGCGCCCGGTGCCGAGGCCAAGCTCTTCGTCACGGCGAGCCCCGAGGAGCGGGCGCGGCGGCGCTTCCGCGAGCTGGTCGGCCGCGGCGAATGCACGGATACGGACGAGGCGCTGGCAGCCGTGCTCGCCGACATCGCCCGGCGCGACGAACGCGATTCCGGCCGGGCCGACGCGCCGCTGACGGTTGCGGCGGACGCGGTGACGCTGGACACCAC
>LNFH01000447.1 GCA_001464235.1 Rhizobiales bacterium Ga0077556
GCTGGCGGGTCTCGTGCTGTTCATGACCGCCTGCGGCCTCACCGTCGTCTGGTACTACCGGCGCATCGGCGGCTACGACTGGGTGACGTCCTTCTTCTCCGGCATGCCGGGGGGGCTGGTCGAGATGGTCATCTACGGCGAGGAGCGCGGCGGCGACGCGCGCGTCATCGCCCTCGTGCACTCGGCCCGTATCCTGCTCGTGGTGCTGACGCTGCCCTTCGTCATCCAGTTCAGCCAGGGCATCCGCCTCGACCGTCCCGCGGGCGGCGTCTCCGTCTTCGACGCGCCGCTGACGGCCGAACTCTGGCTCGTCGTCTGCGGCTTCGCCGGCGCCTTCCTCGGCCATGTGCTGCGCCTGCCGGCGAAGACGCTGCTCGGCTGCATGATCGCCAGCGCGGCGGTCCACATCTCCGGCCTCTCGGACTTCAAGCCGCCCTTCGAGATCGTCAATGCGGCACAGCTCGTGCTCGGCGTCGCCATCGGCTGCCGCTTCGCCGGCACGGCGAGCCGGGTCGTCTGGCGCGTGCTCGCCCTGTCGGTCGGCTCCACCGCCATCCTGCTGTTCTGGATGACGCTGTTCGCCGTCACCGTCTCGCACATCTCGGGCTTCTCGGCGGTGACGCTGATCCTCGCCTATTCGCCCGGCGGGCTCACCGAGATGGCGCTGATCGCGGTGGCCCTCCACGCCGAGGTGGCCTTCGTCGCGGCGTTCCACATCATCCGCGTCTTCCTGACCATGATCGCCGCACCGCTCGCCTTCCGCTGGCTGGGACACGGCCGGGCGACCTGAGCCGAACGAACAAGGGCCGGAAGCGTATCCGCTCCCGGCCCTCGTCGGCTGGATGGCGACTTCGGCGGCGTCAGGCAGCCTTGACCTGGCTGAGGAAGGTCTCGACCGAGCGGGAGAGCGTGGTCGCCTGCTCGGAGAGGCTGCGGGCGGCGGAGAGCACCTCCGAGGCGGAGCTGTTGGTCTCGGCGGAGGCTGTGGTGACGGCAGTGATGTTGTCGACGACGCGGGCCGTGCCGGTGGCGGCCGCCTGGACGTTCTGCGAGATTTCGCCGGTGGCCGAGCGCTGCTGCTCGATGGCCGCCGCGACGGCGGAGGCGTAGGTCGCGACCTCCGTCATGGTATGGGCGATGGCCTCGATGGAGCCGACGGCGGTGGTCGTCTCCTGCTGGACGGCGTTGATCTGGGCGGCGATCTCCTCGGTCGCCTTGGCCGTCTGGCCGGCGAGGGATTTCACCTCGCTGGCGACGACGGCAAAGCCGCGGCCGGCCTCTCCGGCGCGAGCCGCCTCGATGGTGGCGTTGAGGGCGAGAAGGTTCGTCTGCTCGGCGATGGCGCGGATGAGGTTCAGCACCTCGCCGATGCGGCCCGCGGCCTCCGCCAGCGCCTTGACGCGCTGGTTGGCGCCGTCGGCCTCGGCGCTGGCGCGCTCGACGACCGAGTTCGTCTGGCCGATCTGGTTGGCGATCTCGTTGATCGAGGCGGAGAGCTCCTCGGAGGCGGCGGCCACCGACTGGACGTTGGCGGAGGCCTGGCGCGAGGCGCCGGAGGCCTGGTCGGCCTGGCCCGAAGCGCCGGCGGCGATGCCGGTGAGGGTGCGGGCGGTTTCCTCCATGCGGCCGGCATTGTCGCCGACCCCCTTCAGCACCGCCCCGATCGAGTCGGAGAAGTCGCGGACCAGGGCGTCGATCCGGGCCTGGCGGGCCTGACGGGCGCGGGCCTCGGCCTCCGTCTCGGTCTCCAGCCGGGCGCGGGCGACGGCGTTCTCGCGGAACACCTCCACCGAGCGGGCCATGTCGCCGATCTCGTCGCGGCGGTCGACCGAGGGGACGCTCTGAGCATGATCGCCGCCGGCGAGCGCCGTCATGGTGGCGTTGAGCTCGCGGATGGGCGTGCCGAGATGGCGGGTCAGCAGGGTGGCGATGCCGATGCCGGCGACGGCGACCGCCAGCAGAACGGCGAGCAGCGTCAGCATCGCGGTGTTGCGGGCGGAGACGAAGGCGCGGGTGTCGATGGCGACCTCGAGCGTGCCGATGGGCTGGCCGGAGAAGTTCCGCAGCGGACCCGCCAGCACGGCGACGGGGTGGCCGCCGATGGTCGATTCGCGCCACTGGCCGGGGGCCTGGAGCGCCGCCTGATGGACGGGGAGGGGGAGGAGCGTCTTCTCGGCGAAGGTCGCGCCCAGCGAGTTCAGCGCGCCGTCCTGGATGAGGTGCATGGCGATGTCGACCTTGAAGCGGCGCTTCAGGTCGTTGAGGAAGGGAAGGCCCAGGGCCGCGCCGATATCCGTGACGCCGACGATCTGCCCGCCGGAGCGTACCGGCGTGACGGCGAAGATCGAGACGTTGTCGCGGCCCGGCTCGATGCCGACAACCTGTGCGCCCGAGGAAATGGCGGAGCGGATGGTGTTGCGGCGGCTCAGCACGTTGTCGCCGAAGGCCTGGGGAGCATGGACGCGGGCGAAGGCCGTGCCGTCGGGCTTCTGGAAGCTCAAGAGGCCGAGGCCGAGCCCCGTTCTCATCGGCTCACCGAGATCTTTCATGGCGGCGAGGAGCCCGGCGCGGTCGTCCTTCAGAAAGCTCTCCGCGACGCGCGGATCGTTGGCGATGGCCTGAGAGGCGGCGGCGGCGCGCTGGCCCTGTTCGGTCATCGCGGCGACGACGGCCTCGTAGCGCTGGACCAGGGCCGATTCGATCGCCTGGTCGCTGAGTGCGTCCTGCTGGAAGTAGCCCGCGACGCCGACGACGCCGGCCGCGATCAGGGCGGTCGCCGTGACGGAGACCATGAGTTTCGCACCGATCGTGCGCAGTTGAAGCAAGCTGCCGAGAGCCATGACGTTTCCACTCGATCCGGCGCATTCGCGCACCTTGTCCCACCGAGCAGTTCAACCGATGCGGGTTAAGAAAGGTACAAATGTCGCGAAACCGTTTGCTGAATGATCAGGGAAACCGCGGCGCCGCGACGAAGCCCGGCGCCTCGCTCCACATCCATTTTCGCGGCCGCCCGCAATTCGCCTTGACAGCCCCGTGAGCCTCCCTTAAGTCCCGCCACCTCGACCGGCGCACGCAAGCGCGCCGAGCAGCGCGCGGGCGTAGCTCAGTTGGTTAGAGTGCCGGCCTGTCACGCCGGAGGTCGCGGGTTCGAGTCCCGTCGCCCGCGCCATTCTCCCTGTCTCATGCCCTGCGGGGCCGGGCGGGATTCGGTTCCCCCTCCGACGCTTGCGGGATCTCCACCTCATCACCATTTCGTGGCTTCAGGACGCTGATTCGCGTCGGTCCGGGCGGTCATGGCGCGCGGCAAGCGCCGTCCCGTCGGAAAATCATAACGTTTCCAGGGAATGCGACTCCTGAAGGTCTGCCCGCTGCTTGCACCGCAACAGGGGAGGGAGTAAGGCACAGGACGAAGCCGGTTCGGGGGGCTCGCGCGCCCCTTCCGGCCATGCTGGAGGGCCTATGATGCAGGCTGCGACTTCCGCGCTGCTCAACGACTATCTGCCGCTGGTGATCTTCATCGCCCTGGCCGGCGTCATCGGGATCGCCCTCCTCGTCGCCCCCTTCGTGGTGGCCTTCTCGCGGCCCGACAGCGAGAAGCTCTCGGCCTACGAGTGCGGCTTCAACGCCTTCGACGACGCCCGCATGAAGTTCGACGTGCGGTTCTATCTCGTCGCCATCCTTTTCATCATCTTCGACCTCGAGGTCGCCTTCCTGTTTCCCTGGGCGGTCGCCTTCAAGGAGGTCGGACTGTTCGGCTTCTGGTCCATGATGGCCTTCCTCGGCGTACTGACGATCGGCTTCGTCTACGAGTGGAAGAAGGGCGCCCTGGAGTGGGATTGAGGTTCTGACCATGGCTACAGCCATCGACCGCGGCGATCCGCTCGTCGCTCCAGCCCCCCGGGGTCTCGTCGGCGCCGACGGCCGCCCGCTCGGCGCTTCCGACCCGTTCTTCACCGGGGTCAATGCCGAACTCGCCGACAAGGGCTTCATCGTCACCGCGACCGACGATCTCATCAACTGGGCGCGCACCGGCTCGCTGATGTGGATGACCTTCGGCCTCGCCTGCTGCGCCGTGGAGATGATGCAGCTCTCCATGCCGCGCTACGACGTCGAGCGCTTCGGTTTCGCGCCGCGCGCCTCGCCGCGCCAGTCGGACGTGATGATCGTCGCCGGGACGCTCACCAACAAGATGGCTCCGGCCCTGCGCAAGGTCTACGACCAGATGCCGGAGCCGCGCTACGTCATCTCCATGGGCTCCTGCGCCAACGGCGGCGGCTACTACCATTATTCCTATGCTGTGGTACGCGGCTGCGACCGGATCGTGCCCGTCGACATCTACGTGCCGGGCTGCCCGCCGACCGCCGAGGCGCTGCTCTACGGCGTGCTGCTGCTGCAGAAGAAGATCCGGCGCACCGGCACGATCGAGCGGTGAGGGGGCACGATGTCGCTTGAAGAGCTTGGCGAGACCATCAAGGCGGCGCTGCCCGGCGCCGTGACGGGGGCCAGCGTCGCCTATGGCGAACTGACGCTGCAGGCGGAGGCGGGCGAGATCATCCGCGTCCTGACCCATCTGCGCGACGATCCGGCCTGCCTGTTCCGCAACATCATCGACATCTGCGGTGTCGACTATCCCGGACGCGCCAAGCGGTTCGACGTCGTCTATCACCTGCTGTCGCCGAAGCATAACCACCGCATCCGCATCAAGATCCAGACCGACGAGACGACGCCGGTCGCCTCCGCCACCGACGTGTTCACCGGCGCCCTCTGGTTCGAGCGCGAGACCTACGACCTCTACGGCGTGCTGTTCACCGGCCATCCGGACCTCAGGCGCCTGCTGACCGACTACGGCTTCGACGGCCATCCGCTGCGCAAGGACTTCCCGACCTCCGGCTTCGTCGAGGTCCGCTACGACGACGAGGTCAAGCGCGTGGTCTACGAACCGGTCCGCCCAGCCCCTGGGAAGGCACGGACTACGTGCTGCCCGGCGACGAAAAAGCCAAGGCGAACTGACCATGGCCGAAGCCGAGATCCGCAACTTCACCTTCAACTGGGGCCCGCAGCATCCTGCCGCCCACGGCGTGCTTCGGCTCGTCATGGAGCTTGACGGCGAGGTGGTCGAGCGCTGCGACCCGCATATCGGCCTCTTGCACCGCGGCACCGAGAAGCTGATCGAGACCAAGACCTATCTCCAGGCGATCCCCTATTTCGACCGCCTCGACTATGTCGCGCCGATGAACCAGGAGCACGCCTTCTGCCTCGCCGCCGAGCGCATGCTCGGCATCGAGGTGCCGAAGCGCGCCCAGCTCATCCGGGTGCTCTACTGCGAGATCGGCCGCATCCTCTCCCACCTCCTCAATGTGACGACCCAGGCGATGGACGTCGGCGCGCTCACCCCGCCGCTGTGGGGCTTCGAGGAGCGCGAGAAGCTGATGATCTTCTACGAGCGCGCCTCGGGCTCGCGCATGCACGCGGCCTATTTCCGCGTCGGCGGCGTCCACCAGGATCTGCCCCCGAGCCTGATCGACGACATCGAGGCCTGGTGCGACCCGTTCCTCAAGGTGGTCGACGATCTCGACGCCCTGCTGACCCCCAACCGCATCTTCAAGCAGCGCAACGTCGACATCGGCGTCGTCACCCTCGACGAGTGCTGGGCCTGGGGATTCTCGGGCGTCATGGTGCGCGGTTCCGGCGCGCCGTGGGACCTCAGGAAGTCGCAGCCCTACGAGTGCTATGCCGAACTCGATTTCGACATTCCGATCGGCAAGAACGGCGACTGCTACGACCGCTATCTCATCCGCATGGAGGAGATGCGCCAGTCGGTGAAGATCATGCGCCAGTGCTGCAAGCTGCTGCGCGAGACGCCCGGCCCGGTCGCCGCCAAGGACAACAAGGTGGTGCCGCCGAAGCGGGGCGAGATGAAGCGCTCGATGGAGGCGCTCATCCACCACTTCAAGCTCTACACGGAAGGCTTCCACGTGCCGGCCGGCGAGGTCTATGCGGCCGTCGAGGCGCCGAAGGGCGAGTTCGGCGTCTATCTCGTCGCCGACGGTACCAACAAGCCCTATCGCTGCAAGATCCGGGCGCCGGGTTTCGCCCACCTGCAGGCGATGGACTTCCTGTGCAAGGGCCATTTGCTGGCGGACGTCTCCGCCATCCTCGGCTCCATCGACATCGTGTTCGGAGAGGTTGACCGGTGAGCGTACGCAGACTGGCGCCAGACGAGGTCCAGCCGGCCTCCTTCGCCTTCACGCCCGACAATCTCGCCTGGGCGCAGAAGACGATCGGCAAATATCCGCCCGAGCGGAAGGCCTCCGCCGTGATCCCGCTGCTGTGGCGGGCGCAGGAGCAGCACGCCTACTGGCTGCCCAAGGCCGCCATCGAGTACATCGCCGACATGCTCGACATGCCCTACATCCGGGTGTTCGAGGTGGCGACCTTCTACACGATGTTCCAGCTGCAACCGGTTGGAAAGAAGGCGCATATCCAGGTCTGCGGCACGACGCCCTGCATGCTCCGCGGCGCCGAGGCCCTCATCAAGGTCTGCAAGAGCCGCATCCACCACGAGCCCTTCCATTTGTCCGAGGACGGGGACTTCTCCTGGGAAGAGGTGGAATGCGCCGGCGCCTGCGTGAACGCGCCGATGATCCAGGTCTTCTCCGACACCTACGAGGACCTGACCCCCGAGAGCTTCGAAAAGGTGCTCGACGCCTTCGCCCGTGGCGAGAAGCCGGCGCCCGGTCCCCAGAACGGCCGCCACGGTTCGGAACCGGAGGGCGGGGCGCTGACCCTGCATGACCTGCCGTTCAACGCCGCCTCGCCCGGCGGCACCGCGGTGGCCGAGAAGCCGAAGGCCGCCCCGGCGGCCCCGGCCGAGGCCGGCCCGTCGGCCGAAGCCCTGGTCCTCGCGGCGAGGGAAGAGGCCGAGATCAAGGCGAAGCTCGCGACCCTGAGCGCCGACGCGACGCCCGAGCAGAAGGCGGACGCCGTCGGGTCGCGGCCGCAGGGGCTGCCCGCCGCCCGCGACGCCAAGGCCGACAAGCTACAGCGGATCAAGGGCATCGGCCCGGTCAACGAGGGCAAGCTCCACGCCCTCGGCATCTTCCATTTCGACCAGGTTGCCGCCTGGACCCGCGAGGAGATCCGATGGGTCGGCACCTACCTGTCGTTCCCCGGCCGCATCGACCGCGAGGAGTGGACGGTTCAGGCGAAGTCACTGGCGGCCGGTGGGCCGTCGGCCAAGGAGTGATCTGATGCTCGCCGACAAGGACCGCATCTTCACCAACATCTACGGGTTCCACGACAAGAGCCTGAAGGGCGCGATGGCGCGCGGGCACTGGGACGGGACCAAGGGCTTCATCGCGCAAGGCCGCGACTGGATCATCCAGCAGATCAAGGATTCCGGGCTTCGCGGCCGCGGCGGCGCCGGCTTCCCGACCGGCCTCAAATGGTCGTTCATGCCGAAGCAGTCGGACGGCCGGCCGCACTATCTCGTCGTCAATGCCGACGAGTCGGAGCCGGGCACCTGCAAGGACCGCGAGATCCTGCGCAATGACCCGCACACCCTGGTCGAGGGCTGCCTGATCGCCGCCTGCGCCATGGGCGCGCATGTGGGCTACATCTATGTGCGCGGCGAGTTCATCCGGGAGCGCGAGGCGCTGCAGCGCGCCATCGACGAGTGCTACGACGCCGGCCTCCTCGGCAAGGGCAACAAGAATGGCTGGGACTTCGACCTCTACGTCCATCACGGCGCCGGCGCCTATATCTGCGGCGAGGAGACGGCGCTGCTCGAAAGCCTCGAGGGCAAGAAGGGCCAGCCGCGGCTGAAGCCTCCGTTCCCGGCCAACATGGGCCTCTACGGCTGCCCGACCACGGTGAACAACGTGGAGTCGATCGCGGTGACGCCGACCATCCTGCGGCGCGGCGCGACCTGGTTCTCCTCCTTCGGCGCGCCGAACAATGTCGGCACCAAGCTGTTCTGCGTCTCCGGCCACGTGAACAAGCCGGCGACCTTCGAGGAGGCGATGTCGATCCCCTTCTCCGAGCTTGTCGAGAAGCACTGCGGCGGCATCCGCGGCGGCAAGGACAACCTGCTCGCCGTCATTCCCGGCGGCTCCTCGGTGCCGCTGGTGCCGGCCGAGCAGATCTGGGACGCGCCGATGGACTTCGACTCGCTGCGCGCGCTGCGCTCGGGTCTCGGCACCGCGGCGGTGATCGTGCTCGACAAGTCGACGGACGTGGTGAAGGCCATCACCCGCATCTCCTACTTCTACAAGCACGAGAGCTGCGGCCAGTGCACGCCCTGCCGCGAGGGCACGGGCTGGATGTGGCGCGTGCTCACCCGCATGTCGGAAGGCCGCGCCCAGAAGAAGGAGATCGACATGCTCCTCGAGGTGGCGGGGCAGGTCGAGGGCCACACGATCTGCGCGCTCGGCGATGCCGCGGCCTGGCCGGTCCAGGGTCTGATCCGCCATTTCCGTCACGAGATCGAAAAGAAGATCGACGCCTATTCGGCCAACCCGCACGGCGAACCCGTGCGCATCGCTGCGGAGTGACGCCCATGATCCGGCACGGAATGATCCTGACCGGCGCACTCGCCCTCGGCGGATGCGTCACGGCGGCCCCGCCGCCGCCCGCGCAGCCGACCGGCGTGGCGGAACTGCGCGTCACGATCAACACGACGCCGGACTATGTCCGCCAGACGATCATCGCGCGGGCCGCGGCGCGCGGCACCGCGGGCACCTCGCCCAACGCCCGCACCATCGTGCTGGAGCGCGAGATCCCCGAGACGACGGCGGCGCTGGCCGCCGTCTGCGGCCCGCACAAGCCGGGGCGCCGCGTCCAGGTGGTGCTGACCACCGACCGCGCCGGCCCGCGCACCGTCGTCACCGAGCGGCGCTTCCTCATCGACCGGGGCAGCCCCCGCTGCGCCGTTCTGCTGACGCCTGAAGACGTCGCCGCCGGCAACCGCTCGCTCGCCGAGCTGAAGGCCCAGGCCGAAACGCAGATGGCGGGGCGCTGACCGGAATGACCTCTCGTCGCGCCGACCGCATGACCGACAGGACCGCCGCCGGCGGATCGCTGTCGCATGGGGCCGGCGCCGCGTGCATCGACCTTTTCCCGACCAAACCTCGGCCGCATGTGGCTCCGGGGACGACGTGCATCACCGCAACCACGATGGAGGGCCGGCCATGAGCGCTGCCGCCAAGGATGTGAGTGCATTGCAGACCGGAACCCTCCGCGGATTCGACGCGGTGGCGGGGCCCGCCATGGCCGCGATGGTGCTGCCCACGGCGATGATGATGGGCGGCTTCGTCGCCATGTGCGGCGTCGGCTTCGCCTTTGCCCGGGCGCTGGCATCGACCGGCCGTGAGGAGACGGCGGCCGCCCCGGCGCCCGCCGCGCCGCGGCTCGTCGTGTCGAACCCGCCCGCCGCCGTCGCGCTTGCCGCGGTGGAGGCGGCAAAGCCGGCGCCTGCCAAGCCGTCGGGTTCTCCGCCGAAGCCGACCAAGCCCGGTGGCTCGCCGCCGAAGCCCAAGGCGGTTTCGGCGAAGAAGGTGCCCGCCGTCGCGCTGGTCGAGGCGGCAAAGCCCGCCCCCGCCAAGCCGACCGGGACCCCGCCCAAGCCCTCGACGCCGGGCGGCACGCCGCCGAAGCCGAAGGCCGCCAAGGCGGTCTCGCCGAAGGATATATCCGCCGCTCCCAAGGTCGTCGCCGTAAAGACGCCGGTTGCCGAACTGCCCGTCGCCGCGCCGGTGGAGGCCGCCAAGCCCGCGCCGGCGAAGCCGACGGGGACGCCGCCCAAGCCGACGACGCCCGGCGGCAGCCCGCCGAAGCCGAAATCTGCAACCGTTTCAAAGGCGGAGACGGCGGCCGTGGTGCCTGCGGTCAAAAAAGTTGTCCCCCAGGCTGCGAAAGCACCGACAATCGCGAAGACGTCGACGGCCAAGGGCATTTCGCTGCCCAAGCTGTCGATCCAGAAGACGCCGAGCCCCGAGCCGGGCAAGGACTGAACCTTCCGCCGGCCGCGCGACGCGGCGGGCGGAGACGCAATGAGGGGCGGCGCGAGCCGCTTCAAGAGGATGCCGGGATCGCCTCTGCGCGGTTCCGGCCAGGACCGGATGGAATGAGCCGATGGCGAAGGTGATCGTCGACGGGCAGGAGATCGAGGTACCGGCCGAGTACACGCTGATGCAGGCGTGCGAGGCTGCGGGCGCCGAGATTCCGCGCTTCTGCTACCATGAGCGGCTGTCGATCGCCGGCAACTGCCGCATGTGCCTCGTCGAGGTGAAGGGCTCGCCGAAGCCGGTCGCCTCCTGCGCCCAGAACGTGCGCGACCTCCGGCCCGGCCCCAATGGCGAGCCGCCGGTCATCAACACCCGCACGCCGCTGGTGAAGAAGGCCCGCGAGGGCGTGATGGAGTTCCTGCTCATCAACCACCCGCTGGACTGCCCGATCTGCGATCAGGGCGGCGAGTGCGACCTGCAGGACCAGGCCATGGCCTACGGCGTCGACAAGTCGCGCTATTCCGAGAACAAGCGCGCGGTCGAGGACAAGTATATCGGGCCGCTGGTGAAAACGGTGATGACGCGCTGCATCCACTGCACGCGCTGCGTCCGCTTCACCACCGAGGTTGCCGGCATTTCCGAACTCGGCCTGATCGGCCGCGGCGAGGATGCCGAGATCACCACCTATCTCGAGCAGGCGATGACCTCGGAGCTGCAGGGCAACGTGGTCGACCTCTGCCCGGTCGGCGCGCTGACCTCCAAGCCCTTCGCGTTCAACGCCCGGCCCTGGGA
>LNFH01000448.1 GCA_001464235.1 Rhizobiales bacterium Ga0077556
TGGTCTCCATGCGACTTCCGGACCAGAGCTGGGTGAACGTCGGCCTCGTCGCTCCGCCCGTGCGCGCCGCCGGGTCCCACGGCACGCTCCTGTCCACCTCGCTGATGGCCCTCGGCGCCCTCCTGGTTTCGGTGCTGCTGGTCGGATGGCTGACCCGGCCCCTGTCGCTCTTCGCCGAGGCGGCGAAGGGCTTCTATCGCACCCGCTCCGTCACGCCGCTGCCGGAGACCGGGCCGCGCGAGGTGCGTGATCTCGCCGCCGCCTTCAACGACATGCAGAAGCGCATCGCCTCGCTGATCGACGACCGGACGCAGGCGCTCGCCGCCGTCAGCCACGACCTCAAGACGCCGATCACGCGGCTGCGCTTCCGCATCGAGGACCTCGCCGACCCCGCACGGGCGGCGATCGCCGCCGACCTCGACGACATGGAGCGCATGATCGACCAGACGCTCGCCTATCTGCGCGGCGAAAGGGCCGACGAGGAAATCCGCAGCGTCGACCTCGTGGCGATCCTCCAGACCATTGCCGACGACTTCACCGACCGCGGTCGCCCCATCGAGCTCGGCGGCCTTCCCGCAGCCGTCATCGCGGGACGGCACCTCGCCCTGAAGCGCGCCTTCGGCAACCTCGTCGAGAACGCCGTCAAATATGCCGGGAGCGTCGAGGTCGCCGTGGCGCGGGAGGGCGACCGCTTCCTCGTGTCGATCCGCGACGACGGGCCCGGCATTGCGCCCGCCGACGTCGACCGGGCCATGGCGCCCTTCGTCCGGCTCGAGCCGTCGCGAAACCAGTCCACCGGCGGCTTCGGCCTGGGGCTGCCCATCGCCCGCGCCATCATCGAGGGTCATGGTGGCACGATCGCGCTCGGGGAGAGGCCTGGTGGGGGTCTCGCGGTCACCGTCGCGCTGCCGGAGGGCGGCCCGGCCTCCTGATACAAACTGTAACGCTCGCGCAATGCGAGGTGACGGCGGGCTCTCTACGCCGGTCGCATGACCATCCGCCCGTTCCTCGCCAGCCTGTTGCTCTGCCTGACGCTCGCCGCGCCGGCCACGGCCCACGAGGGCCACGACCATGGGGCGCCGCCCCCGCCCGTTTCCGCGACGATCGCGCCGCGCGCCGATGCCTCGTCGGAGGACTTCGAGCTGGTCATGGTCGCCCGCGACGGCCGGCTCCAGATCTATCTCGACACGTTCCGCGGCAACGAACCGGTGACCGATGCCGCCATCGAGATCGACGGGCCGGAGGGCACGGTGAAGGCCGAGCCCGACGGATCCGGCGCCTATGTCCTGCCGGCGCCGTGGCTCGCGATGGCCGGCGACCATGCCCTCGCGGTCACCGTGCAGGCGAGGGGCATGGTCGACGTCCTCACCGCGACGCTCACCATGCCCGCCCCGGCCGTTGCCCCGCCGCCTTCGGCCGGGCGCTGGGGATCCTTCATCGACGGCGCCCTTGCCGCCGACCTTCGCCACCGCATCTCCGACGGCGCGTGGACCGTCTATGGCGCCGTGGCCGCGGCCTTCGCCGCCGGTTTCCTGCTGGCGCTCCTGCTGCGCCGCCGTCCCGCCGCCGCGGCTCTCGTCCTCGCCCTGGGTCTCGCCGGGGCGGACCCCGGCCACGCCGCCTCTCCAGGGCCCGCACCGGCCGGAGCGGCCGCCGCGGCGCCGCGGGACCTCGCCCAGCGCTTTCCGGACGGTGCCGTCTTCGTGCCGAAGCCGACCCAGCGGATCCTCGCCATCCGCACGCTCTTCACCGAGGAGAACACCCATCCCCGCAGCGTCGAGATGCCCGGCCGCGTCATTCCCGATCCCAACCGGGCCGGGTCCGTCCAGGCCTCCGTCGCCGGCCGCCTCCTGCCGCCACCGGGTGGTTTTCCGCGCCTGGGGGCGCGCGTTGCCGCTGGCGACCTCCTCGCCCTCGTCCAGCCCGCCATCAACTCCGCCGACGCCACCACCCAGCAGCAGCAGGCCCGCGAACTCGATCAGCAGATCACCCTGGTGGAGCGGCGGCTGGAGCGGCTGCGGCAGATCCAGTCTGTGGTGGCCCGCGCGCAGATCGAGGATGCCGAACTGGAGCTTTCGGGGCTGCGCATCCGCCGGGCCAATCTCGATCGGGCCCAGCGCGAGCCGGAGCGGCTCGTGGCACCGGTCGGCGGCGTCATCGCCTCGGCCCAAGCGATTGCCGGCCAGATCGCCGATCCCGGAACGGCCGTCTTCTTCATCATCGACCCAGACGCCCTCTGGGTGGAGGCGCTCAGCTACGACGTCCATGCCTTCGCCGGCAAAGCCTCGGGCCGCATGGCCGACGGCGCGATGCTGAGACTGCTCCATCGCGGCAGCGGTCTCGCCGACCGCAACCAGGCCGTCCCGGTCCAGTTCAGCATCGAGGGGGAGGGGGGTGCCCTCCGGCCCGGCCAGTTGCTCACCGTCCTCGCCCGCAGCACGCAGGAGCGGCGCGGCATCGCCCTGCCGCGAACCGCGGTGGTGCGCGGCGCCAACGGCCAGGCCATCGTCTACGAGCACGGCAATGCCGAGCGCTTCGTGCCGCGGGAGATCCGCGTCGAGCCGCTGGATGCGGCGCGGGTCCTCGCCGTCTCGGGGCTGGGGCCGGGCCGGCGCATCGTCGTGCAGGGCGCCGAACTTCTGAACCAGATCCGCTGAGGGCCGCGCATGTTCAACGCCCTCGTCACCCAGTCGCTGAAGAACCGGATCTTCGTCCTGGCGATCGCCGCGATTCTCGTCGTCTACGGCGCGATGTCGGCCTCGCGCCTGCCGGTGGACGTCTTCCCCGACCTCAACCGGCCGACGGTCACCATCATGACCGAGGCAGAGGGACTGGCGCCGCCCGAGGTCGAGCAACTCGTCACCTATCCGATCGAGACGCAGATGAACGGCCTGCCGGGCGTCTCCCGCGTGCGCTCCACCTCGGGCATCGGCCTCTCCATCGTCTATGTCGAGTTCGACTGGGGCACCGACATCTTCCGCAACCGCCAGCAGATCGCCGAGCGCCTGTCGCTGATCCAGCCGCAGCTCCCGGCCGGGGTCGTGCCACAGATGGGGCCGATCAACTCGATCATGGGCCAGATCATGCTCGTGGCGGTCACCGGGCCGGACACGGTCTCGCCCATGGATCTGCGCGAGTTCGCCGACTTCACGATCCGGCCGCGGCTGCTCGCCATCCCCGGCGTCGCCCAGGTGATCCCCATCGGTGGGGAGGTGCGGCAGTTCCGGGTCTCGCCGAATCCGGCCGCCATGCGCGCCTCCGGCGTCAGCCTCGAACAGGTCGAGCGGGCGCTCGCCCAGTTCGGCACCAATACGGGCGGCGGCTTCACCGACCAGTACAGCCGCGAGTTCCTCATCCGCAACGTCGGCCGCAGCCGGAGCCTCGACGACCTCAGGAGCCTCGTCGTGGCGAGCGTCTCCGGCCAGCCCGTGCTGCTCGGCCAGGTCGCCGAGGTCGGCTATGCGGCGCGGGTGAAGCGGGGGGAGGGCGGTTACCAGGGCCGCCCGGCCGTCATCGTCTCAGTAGAGAAGCAGCCGGGCGTCGACACCATCCGCCTCACCGGGACCATCGAACAGGCGCTCCGCGACATCGCCGCGGCGCTGCCGGCCGGCATCAGGGCCGACCAGGTCCTGTTCCGCCAGGCGACCTTCATCCAGACCTCCATCGACAACGTCATGAAGGTGCTGGTCGAGGCCATCGCCGTCGTCGCCGTCATCCTCTTCGTCTTCCTCCTCAACGTGAGGACGACGGTCATTTCGCTCGCCGCCATTCCCGTCTCGATCCTGATGACGGCCATCGTCTTCCAGGTGATGGGGCTGTCGATCAACACCATGACCCTCGGCGGCCTCGCCATCGCCATCGGCGAACTGGTCGACGACGCCGTCGTCGACGTGGAGAACATCCTCAGGCGCTTGCGCGAGAACCGCGAGGCCGGCAATCCGCGCTCCGCCTTCGCTGTCGTCGTGGCGGCGAGCCAGGAGGTCCGCTCGGGGATCGTCTATGCGACGATGATCATCGTCCTCGTCTTCGTGCCGCTCTTCGCCCTCTCGGGCATCGAGGGCCGGCTCTTCGCTCCCCTCGGCCAAGCCTACATCATCTCGATCCTGGCGAGCCTCGTGGTCGCGGTCACGCTCACCCCGGTCATGGCGTACTATCTCCTGCCCCGCATGCGGCGGCTGGACGAGCGCGAGAGCTGGCTGGTCCGCAAGCTCAAGGCCGGCAACCGCGTGGCCCTCGACGCAGCCTTCCGCCGGCCGCGCCTGCTCATGGCGGCGACGCTGGCGGCCGTCGTCGGCGCGGGGGCGCTGGCGGTCCAGCTGCCGCGCGCGTTCCTGCCGCCCTTCAACGAGGGCACCCTCACCATCAACATGCTGTTCAACCCGGGCATCTCGCTCGCCGAGAGCCACCGGGTCGGCCTCATCGCCGAGCGACTGATCCTGGAAGTGCCAGAGGTGGAGCGGGTCGGCCGGCGCACCGGCCGGGCCGAACTGGACGAACATGCCGAGGGCGTGCACGCCTCCGAGATCGAGGTGGCGCTGAAGCCCGGCCGGCCCAAGGACACGATCATCGCCGACATCCGCTCCCGGCTCGCGGTGCTACCGGTGGCGACCAATATCGGCCAGCCGATCTCCCACCGTCTCGATCACATGCTCTCGGGCGTGCGGGCGCAGATCGCCCTGAAGATCTTCGGTGAGGATCTCGACACCCTGCGCTCCCTCGCCGAGGACATCAGGCAGAAGCTGGCGGCCGTTCCCGGCATCGTCGACCTTCAGGTCGAGCGGCAGGTGCGGGTGCCCCAGCTCGAGGTCGTCATCGACTATCGCCGCGCCGCGCTCTACGGCATCCAGCCGGCGGCCGTCACCGAGCAGCTCGAGCGCCTGTCCAACGGCCGCGTCGTCTCCCGCATCGTGGACGGCAACCGCCGCTTCGACGTGGTGCTCCGGCTGGACGACGTCCAGCGCACCACCCAGGGCCTCGCCGACCTGCTGATCCAGACGCCCGCCGGCTGGGTTCCCGTCCGCCAGTTCGCCGACATCGTGGAGACCGACGGTCCCAACCAGATCCTGCGCGAGAACGGGCGCCGGCGGGTGGTGGTCCTCGCCAATGCGGACGGTGGCGCGGACATGGCCGCCGTGATCGCCGGGGTGCGCGAGGTGATGGCCGCGACGCGCCTGCCGACGGGCTTCTTCGCCAGCCTTGAGGGCACGTTCCAGGCGCAGGAGGATTCCATGCGGACGATCGGCCTCCTGTCGATCGTCTCCCTCGCCATGGTCTTCGCCATCCTCTTCGCGCGTTACCGTTCGGTGGTCTTCGTCGCCATCATCATGGCGAGCGTGCCCCTGGCGCTCATCGGCTCGGTGGTGGCGCTGTGGATCGCCGGGCAGCCGCTGTCGGTGGCCTCGATGATCGGCTTCATCACCCTCACCGGCATCGCCACCCGCAACGGCATCCTGAAGATCAGCCACATCATCAACCTGGCGATCCACGAAGCCATGCCCTTCGGCCGGGACCTCGTCGTCCGCGGCAGTCTCGAGCGCCTCACGCCGGTGCTGATGACGGCACTGTCGGCCGGCGTCGCCCTGGTGCCGCTGATGATCGATCCCTCCGCGCCGGGAAAGGAGATCCTGCACCCGGTCGCCGTCACCATCTTCGGCGGCCTCGTCAGCGCCACCCTGCTCGACATGCTGCTCACCCCGATGCTGGTCCTCCGATACGGCCGCGCGTCCCTGGAGCGGCTGGTGGCCGAGGCAAGGGCGGCCCGTGACGGGCCGGGCGATGCCGTCAAGCCCATCGAATCCTACTGATATCCGCCAAGGAGAGACCCATGACCCGATGGACCGCTGCCGCCCTCGCCCTGATGCTGACGGCCGGCATCGCGCTCGCCCACGAGGCCCGGCAGGGCCCGAACGGGGGCAAGGTCGTCGACGCCGGCACCCAGTACCACGCCGAACTCGTCGCGAAAGGCACGCCCGAAGTGGTCGTGCACATGAGCGACGCCAACGACAAGCCGATCCCGGCCGACGGTTTCCGCGCCACCGCGATCCTGGTCGTCGGCGGCCAGACCGTTCGCTTCCCCCTGCAGCCCGCCGGCGGGTCGCGCCTCGTCGGCACGTCTCCCGTCGCCGTCCCCGCCGGAGTCCGCGGCGCCGTCCAGATCACCTCGCCTCAGGGCGCCACGGTCCAGGCGCGCTTCTGAGCCCCTCCGGCCCCTCCACAGACAAGGACATCGCCATGACATCCGCCATCTCCGCCTCCCTCGTCGCCGGCGCCCTGCTGCTCGGCAGCGTCGCGATCGCCACAGCCCAGCAGCACGGCCAGGGCCATCACGGCCAGGGTCACCACGGCCAGGGCCACCACGGTCAGGGCCATCACGGTCAGGGCCATCACGGCCAGGGCCAGCAGGGTCAGGCCGCGCCGGCCCAGGGCCAGCCGGGCGCGGCTTCCGCCCCCCATCAGCACGGCGGTTCGGCCGGCGCGCCCGCGAGCGGCGAACATCCCTCGGTGGCCGCCTTCCGGGCCGCCAACGACCGGATGCACCGGGGCATGGACATCCGCTTCTCCGGCAATGCCGACGTCGACTTCGTCCGCGGCATGATCCCCCACCACCAGGGCGCCATCGACATGGCCAAGGTGGTGCTGGAACACGGCAAGGACGAGCAGACCCGCAAGTGGGCGGCCGACATCATCCGCGAGCAGGAGCGCGAGATCGCCGAGATGCAGGCCTGGCTGGCGCGGAACGGACAGCGCTGATCCGCCTGCCTGACGGCGGGCATGGCCGGCGCCATTCAGATGGCCCGGCCCTCCGTGACTTGCGCGAAAGATATGAGCGTTCCGCGCGCCAGTCTCACTTCAGCCGGTAGCCGACCCCGGGCTCCGTCAGGATGAAGCGCGGATCGGCCGCGTCGTCGCCCAGCTTGTCGCGGATATGGCCGACGGCGATGC
>LNFH01000449.1 GCA_001464235.1 Rhizobiales bacterium Ga0077556
CCGCCGGGGAGAGGTGGGTAGTGCATCCGGTGCCGGTGCCGGCACCCGCAGTCTTCGGGACCTGATCTGATGACCTTCGGAATTCTCGCCTTCGGCGCCTACATCCCGCGCCTGCGCCTGCAGCGAAAAGCCATCGCCGACGCCCATGGCTGGTTCAACGCTGCCCTCAAGGGCCAGGGGAAGGGCGAGCGCGCCATCGCCAACTGGGACGAGGACGCCGTCACCATGGCGGTGGAGGCGGCGCGCGACTGCCTCACGGGCCAGGACGCAACCCGCGTCGAGGCGGTGCAGATGGCCTCGACCACCTTCCCCTTCCTCGACCGGCTGAATTCCGGCGTGGTGGCGGAAGCCCTGAACCTCGGCCAGGAGCTCTCCACCAGCGATGCCGGGCAGACCCAGCGCGCCGCGACCTCCGCCCTGATGACCGCGCTGCGCGGCGGCCCCGCGACGCTCGTCCTCGCGGCGGAGAAGCGCCCGGTGAAGGCGGCGAGCCCGCTGGAGATGACGGCGGGAGACGGCGCCGCCGCCCTCCTGGTCGGCGAGGGCAAACCGGTCGCGACGCTGCTCGCCTCCGCCACCCGGACCGCCGATTTCGTCGACCACTACCGGACGCCGGAATCCGAGTTCGACTACCAGTGGGAGGAGCGCTGGATCCGCGATGCCGGCTACATGCCGCTGGTGCCTCCCGCCATCAAGGCGTGCCTGGCCAAGGCCGGCCTCGGCCCGGAGGCGGTGACGCGGTTCTGCATGCCGGCGGTCCTCGCCAAGGTCGCCAATTCCGTCGCCAAGGCGGCCGGCATCCCTGACGCGGCGGTCGCCGACAATCTCCACGCCGTCTGCGGCGAGACGGGCGCCGCCCATCCGCTCGTCATGCTGGTGGCGGCGCTGGAGGAGGCGAAGCCGGGCGACAGGATCATGGTGGTCGGCTTCGGCCAGGGCGCCGACGTGCTTCTCTTCGAGGTGACGGAGGCGATCTCGACGCTCGGCCCGCGGCTCGGCGTGAAGGGCCACCTCGCCCGCCGCAAGGAGGAGGGAAACTATTCGAAGTTCCTCGCCTTCAACGACACGATCGAGCTGGAGCGCGGCATGCGCGCCGAGGCCGACAAGCAGACCGCACTCTCGGCGCTGTGGCGGAACCGCGCGACGGTGACCTCCTTCGTCGGCGGCAAGTGCACCCAGTGCGGCACGCTGCAGTTCCCGAAGACGCGGGTCTGCGTCAATCCGAACTGCACCGCCATCGACACGCAGGTGCCCGAGCCCTTCGCCGGCAAGACCGGCAGGATCAACTCCTACACCGCCGACCGCCTCACCTATTCGCCCGATCCGCCGGCCTGCTACGGCATGATCCAGTTCGAGGAGGGCGGCCGCTGGATGATGGACTTCACCGACGTGGACGAGAAGGATCTCGCCGTCGGCCATCCCATGCGGATGATGTTCCGGGTGAAGGACATCGACAGCCAGCGTGGCTTCCGCCGCTATTTCTGGAAGGCGGCGCCGGCCGCCGTGACCGAAACCTCTGGGAGGGCCTGAGCCATGGCCAAGGGCATTCGCGACAAGGTCGCCATTCTCGGCATGGGCTGCTCGAAGTTCGGCGAGCGGTGGGACATGAACGCCGAGGACCTGATGGTCGAGGCCTATACGGAGGCACTCGGCGACGCCGGCATCGAGACCAAGCAGATCGACGCAGCCTGGCTCGGCACCGCCATCGAGGAGCAGCATGTCGGCAAGTCCGCCGTGCCGCTCGCGGTGGCGCTGCGCCTGCCCTACATCCCGGTGACGCGGGTGGAGAACTTCTGCGCCACCGGCACGGAGGCCTTCCGCGGCGCGGTCTATGCGGTGGCATCCGGCGCGGCCGACATCGCGCTCGCCCTCGGCGTCGAGAAGCTGAAGGACACCGGCTATGGCGGCCTGCCGCAGCGCGGCCGCGGCACCCTGCCGAACATGACCTGGCCCAACGCCTCGGCGCCCGGCTATTTCGCCCAGCTCGCCGCCGCCTATCGCGCCAAGCACGGCTCGGCGCCGGAGGACCTGAAGCGCGCCATGGCCCACGTCTCGGTGAAGAGCCACGACAATGGCGGCCGCAACGCCAAGGCGCACTTAAGGAACAAGATCACCATCGACACGGTGCTGAACTCGCCGATGATCGCCGAGCCGCTGGGGCTCTACGACTGCTGCGGCGTGTCGGACGGGGCGGCCTGCGCCATCGTGACGACGCCGGAGATCGCCCGCAGCCTCGGCAAGACGGACCTCGTCTCGGTGAAGGCGCTGCAGGTCTCGGTGTCGAACGGCACGGAGGCCCAGCACAATTCGTGGGACGGCAGCTATTTCGCCACCACCCGCATCGCCGCCACCCGCGCCTACCAGGAGGCGGGGATCGAGAGGCCGCGCGAGGAGATCAGCCTGATCGAGGTGCACGACTGCTTCTCGGTGACCGAGCTCGTCACCATGGAGGACCTGCACATCTCCGCCGAGGGCCGGG
>LNFH01000450.1 GCA_001464235.1 Rhizobiales bacterium Ga0077556
CGTTCGGCACGCGGTCGATGCCATCGGGCGCGCGGACGAGGACATAGCCCGGCGCCGGCTCCATGGCGGAGTAGCTGGCGTCCTCGTTCTCGCGGAATGTGAGCAGTGTCTGCGGCGTCGGCCCGATGAGGCTGATGCCCTCTACCGGGTGCCACGCCGCCGCATCGGCGATGGCCGGCACGCGCCGGGCGCAGTCCGGCGCAGTGGTAAGGCTGTAGCCGCCGATGGAGGTGTCGGTCCCGAGTGTAATGCGGCAGCCGGGCTCGCCGTTCGCCGGCGCGACGAGCCAGGTTCCGGCAAGCGAACGCAGGATGGATGGGTCGATGCCCTGCGCCTGGACGGGCGCGACCAGGGCGAGAAGGAGGAGCGTGACGGCGGCGCGGATCATGCGGGATGATCCCACGCCGCCGCCCGTTTGTCAGGCCACCCGGGCGAACTGGAAGTTCCGGCCCGGCGCCGCCTCGAACAGCGCCCGCGTATACTCGTGCTGGGGGGAGGCGAAGATGTCGGCGGTCTTGCCGTGTTCGACCACCACGCCGTTCTGCATCACCGCGATGCGGTCGCAGATCTGCGCCGCGACCCGGAGGTCGTGGGTGATGAAGAGCACGGCGAGGTCGAACTTCTTGCGCACGTCGTCGAGCAGGTCGAGCACCTGCGCCTGCACCGACACGTCGAGGGCCGAGACCGCCTCGTCGGCGATCAGGATCTCGGGCTCCATCGCGAGCGCCCGGGCGATGCAGATGCGCTGGCGCTGCCCGCCCGAGAACTGGTGCGGATAGCGGTCGAGGGCATCGGGCGACAGGCCGACCAGCTTCATCAGGTCGCGGGACTTGGCGATGGCGTCGGCCTCGCTCATGCCGAAGTTCATCGGCCCCTCGATGATGGAGGCGCCGACCGAACGCCGCGGATTGAGCGAGCGGTACGGGTCCTGGAAGACGATCTGGCAGTGCTTGCGGTGCGGCCGGAGCTGGCGCTCGGGCAGGTTGGCGATGTCGATGTTGCTGACCACGATCCCGCCCGAGGTCGGCTGGATCAGCCGGGCGATGCAGCGGGCGACGGTCGATTTGCCCGAGCCCGATTCGCCGACGATGCCGAGCGTCTCGCCGCGGCGGACGCGGATCTCGACGTCGGAGGCGGCGCGCACCTCGCGCTTCTTCTGGAAGAAGCCGCCGCCGCCATAGACCTTGCAGAGCTTCACCGTCTCCAGCGCCAGTTCGCCGGTCCGCTCCTCGCGCACCGGCGGGGTGAGCGTCGGCACGGCGTTGATCAGCATCTGGGTATAGGGGTGCTGCGGCTTGGTCAGCACCTCGGTGGCCGTGCCGGTCTCCACCACCTTGCCGCGCTGCATGACGACGACGCGGTGGGCGATCTCTGCGACCACGCCGAAGTCGTGGGTGATGAACAGCACGCCCGTGCCGCGCCGCTCCTGCATCTCGGCGATGAGCTTGAGGATCTGCGCCTGGGTGGTGACGTCGAGGGCTGTGGTCGGCTCGTCGGCGATCAGCAGGACGGGATCGAGCACCAGGGCCTGGGCGATCATGATGCGCTGGCGCTGGCCGCCCGAGAGCTGGTGCGGATAGGCGTCATACATCTTGGAAGGATCCGGCAGGCGGACCGACTCCATCACCGCCAGCACCTTCTCCTTGCGCTCGCTGGCGCCGAGGTCGGTGTGGATGCGCAGCACCTCGTCGATCTGCTCGCCGCAGGTGACGACCGGGTTCAGCGCCGTCATCGGCTCCTGGAAGATCATCGACATGCGCGTGCCGCGCAGGTCGCGCAGCCGGCTGGCGCTGGCCTCGAGGACGTTCTCGCCCTCGAGGAGGATCTGCCCGCCGGTGGCCTTCAGCTGGCCCTTGGGCAGGAGGCCCATGACGGCGTGGGACGAGACGGACTTGCCCGAGCCGGATTCGCCCACCACGCAGACGATCTCGCCGGGATGGACGGCGAAGGAGACGTCCTCCACCGCGTTCCGGCGGTCGGCGCCCTTGGGCAGTTCGACCGTGAGGTTCCTGATGTCGAGGATAGGGGCGCTCATCCGCGCTTCTCCATTTTCGGATCGAGCGTGTCACGCAGGCCGTCGCCGAGCATGTTCACGGCGAGCACCGTGAGGGCGAGGAAGATGCCCGGGTAGAGGATGTTGTGGGGGAAGATGCGGAAGAGCTGGCGCCCCTCGGCCATGATGTTGCCCCAGGTCGGCACGTCCGGCGGGATGCCGATGCCGAGGAAGGACAGGATGGCCTCGACCAGGATCGCCGAGGCGCAGATGAACGTGCCCTGCACGATGAGCGGCGCCACCGTGTTGGGCAGGATGTGGCGGATGACGAGCTTCACCGTCGGAGTGCCGGAGACCACGGCGGCCTCGACATAGGGCTCCTCGCGCACCGAGAGCACCACCGAGCGGACGAGACGCACGACGCGCGGCACCTCCGGCACGACGATGGCGATGATGACCGAGACGATGCCGGCCCGTGACAGCGACACCACGGCGATGGCGAGCAGGATTGCGGGAATGGCCATCAGCCCGTCCATGATCCGCATGATGACGCCGTCGAGCCAGCGGATGTAGCCGGCGACCATGCCGATGACGAGGCCGATGCTGACCGACAGCAGCGCCACGGCGACGCCGATGAAGATGGAGACGCGGGCGCCGTAGACGACGCGGGAGAACACGTCACGCCCGAGCGTGTCGGTGCCCATGTAGTGCTTCACCGTCGCCCGCGTGCCGTCGTCGAGGCGCATGGTGCTCTCGGCCATGGGGTGGCGGTTGCGTGCGCCGGGGTTGATGGCGGTGGGGTCGGAGGTGGCGATCAGCGGCGCGATGAGGCCGATGAACACCATGACGAGCACGATGGAGAGGCCGATGACCACGCTGGGGCT
>LNFH01000451.1 GCA_001464235.1 Rhizobiales bacterium Ga0077556
CGCTCGCGAGCGGCTCGGTGGATGCTGGGGCGGTCAATAGCGGATCCTCGGATCGAAGATCGTGTAGGACAGATCGACGAGCAGGTTGATCAGGACGTAGACGAGGGAGAAGGCGAGGATGATCGCCTGGATGACGGGGAAGTCACGGGCGAGCACGGCGTCGACGGTCAGGCGGCCGAGGCCGGGGATCGAATAGACGCTCTCGGTCACCACGACGCCGCCGATCAGCAGGGCGACGCCGATGCCGACCACGGTGACGATGGGCACCGCGGCGTTCTTCAGCGCGTGCTGGAACAGCACCTTCATTTCCGTCTGCCCCTTGGCGCGGGCGGTGCGGATGTAGTCCTCGGACAGCACCTCCAGCACGCTGGTGCGGGTCATGCGGGCGATCAGCGCCACGTAGATGACCGACAGCGTGAAGGCGGGCAGCACGAGGCTGCGGAACCAGGGCCAGATCCCGTTGCCGATGCGCTGGTAGCCCTGGACCGGGAACCAGCCGAGCTTGATGGCGAAGATGTAGATGAGGAGATAGCCGATCACGAAGACCGGCACCGAAAAGCCGATGACCGAAAAGCCCATCACGATGCGGTCGATCCAGGTGCCCTGCTTGTAGGCAGCGAGCACCCCGAGCGGGATGGCGATGCAGACGGCGAGGACGATGGTCAGGAAAGCGAGCGAGAGAGTGGGCTCGATGCGCTCGGAAATGAGCTCGAACACCGTCTTGCGGAAGAAGAAGCTCTCGCCGAGCTCGCCGCGCAGCAGGCCGCCGAGCCAGATGAAGAACTGCTGCAGGATGGGCTGCTCGAGGCCGAGCTTGGTGCGAATATCGAGGATCTGCTGCGTGGTGGCGTTGTCGCCGGCGATGATCGCTGCGGGGTCGCCCGGCGTCAGGCGCAGCATCAGGAACACCATCACGGCGACGGTGAACAATACGGGGATGGTCGCCGCAAGGCGTCGGAGAATATAGGACAACATTGGAACGTGAGGCCTGCTTGAAGGGAAAGGCGGCGGCCGGGACGCGCCCGGCCGCCGGTCAACATTTCCTTACGCGCCGCGGCCCTTCTCGATGTTCCAGAACACCGGCGCCGGGGCCTCGAGCCAGCCGGAAATGGTGTTGCGGTGGGCGCCCGGCGAATACCACTGGCCCAGATGCACGTGGGTCGGGGCTTCCGACACGCGGCGCTGGATCGCCTCGGCGAGCTGCTTCTGCTCGGCCGGCGTGTTGGCGCGGGCGAAGCGGGCGCGCAGCGCCTCGATCTCCGGGTCCGTCGGCCAGCCGAAGGCCGCCTTGTCGCCGGAGGCGTTGAAGAAGCCGGCCATGACCGGGTTGAGGATGTCGGCCGCAACCCACGAGGTCAGCATGGCGCTCCAGCCGCCCTGGGTCGGCGGGTCGCGCTTCACGCGGCGGGCGACGACCGTCTGCCAGTCCATGGACTGCATGTCGACGACGAAGCCGGCGCGCTCGAGGAGCGACTTGGCGACCGGGGCGAGGTTGGTGAGGACCTGCAGGTCGGTGGAGTGCAGCAGCACCACCGGCTCGCGGTTGTAGCCGGCCTCCTGGAGGAGCTGGCGCGCCTTGGCGAAGTTCGACTCCAGCTTGTCTTCCATGCCGGCCAGCGTCTCGAGCGGCGAGCCGCAGACGAACATGGCCTTGCAGACCTTGTAGTACTCGGGATCGCCGATCGTCGCCTTCAGGAAGTCCTCCTGGTTCAGCGCATAGAGCACCGCCTGGCGGATCTTCGGGTTGTTGAAGGGCGCGGTCGTGTGGTTGAAGCGCATGGTGTACTGGTTGCCCAGCACGTTCCAGTTGAACAGCTTGATCTTGTCGTCGGACTTCAGGAGCGGCAGCAGATCATGGCTCGGCGCCTCGATGATGTCGATTTCGCCGGCCTGCAGGGCGTTGATCGCCTGCTGCTGGTCGGTGATGACGCGCCACTCGACGCGGTCGACCTTGGCGACCTTGCCGCCGGCGAGGCCGTCGGCCGGCTCGGAGCGCGGCTTGTAGCCGGCGAACTTGGCGTAGACCGCCTTGTCGCCCGGCTTCCACTCGTCACGGACGAACATGAACGGGCCGGAGCCGACGAACTCGGTGATCTGGGTGTTCGGGTCGGTCTCGGCGACGCGCTTCGGCATCATGAAGGGCACGTTCGAGGACGGCTTGCCGAGGGCGAAGATGAGGAGGCCGGTCGCCTCCTTCAGCTTGATCTCGAAGGTCTTGGGATCCTTGGCCTCGATCGAGCCGATGAAGCCCATCACGGTCTGGCCGAGCGGGTCGCGGGCGGCCCAGCGGCGGATGGAGGGGATGATGTCGGCGGTCGTGACCGGCTGGTTGTCGTGCCACATCAGGCCGTCGCGCAGCGTGAACGTGTAGGTCAGCTTGTCGTCGCTGACCGTATACTTGTCGACCATCTGCGGCTGCACCTGACCCTTGGAGTCGAGGGCGAACAGCGTGTCGTAGATCATGTAGCCGTAGTTGCGGACGATGTAGGCGGTCGTCCAGATCGGGTCGATGATGCGCAGATCCGAGTGCATCACGACGCGCAGGACGTTGGCCGCGCCCTGGGCGGAAGCCCCCTTGGAACTCGCCAGTGCGCCGGCCGCAGCGGCGCCGGCCATCACGGTGCGGCGAGACAGTTTGACGGATTTCATGATGACTCTCCCCTGGAACTCCGCAGCCGGGTTTGACCCCTGATCGACCCCTGGCCGCGAGAAGGTCGGATCAGACGACGCTTGGTCCGAGGGTGTCAATCCCGAAGCGCAGGCAACTGTCGCGCAAAATCCGTGCAGTCGACTGAGACTTAGGCGCGGGCGTGCGACATCGGGACGCGCGCGAAGGGCCGCTCCGACTCGAAGGCCCGCATGGCCCTCAGCACCGTCGCCTCCTGGCGTTTCCAGCCGACGATCTGCAGGCCGATCGGCAGGCCGTCGCCGTCGAGGCCGCAGGGCACCGTTCCCGCCGGCTGCTGCGTGACGTTGAAGGGCGGCGTGTAGGGGCACCAGTCGGTCCACAGCGGCCCCCAGGACTCCTGCCCGGCGAAGCCCGCCGGCGGCAGGTCGGCCCCGAGCGGGATGGCCCCCGTCGGCATGGTCGGGGTGATGAGCAGGTCGTAGCGGGTGAAGAACTCGGCCATGGCGATGACGGTCTTGGTGCGCCGGTAGAGCAGGGCGTCGATGAGCTGCGCCGCCGAGAAGCGCGCGCCGGTCTCGGCGCAGCCGACGAGGCCGGGGTCCATGTCCCGGCGCTGCTCCGCGCTGAAGGAGGAGAGCGCCAGCGCCGCCCCGGCGTTCCAGATGTCCCAGGCGATGGGGGCGGGGTCCTCGATCGGCGCATCCACCTCCTCGACGATGGCGCCCATGGAGGCGAAGGTGGCGGCAGCGGCTGCCACCGCCCGCTCCACCTGAGGGTCGAGCTTCGTCACGAAGCCGAGCCGCGGCGAATAGGCGATGCGCAGGCGCCTGACGCCGTCGTCGAGGCCGATGCGATAGTCCGGCGCCGGCGTGTTCCAGGCCATGGGATCGCGGGCGTCGGGGCCCGACAGGATGGTCAGGAGGGCGGCCACCTCGCGCACGTCGCGGGCGATCGGGCCGAGATGGGCGAGCTCGCCCATCACCGAGATCGGATAGGCCGGCACCCGGCCGTAGGTCGCTTTGATGCCGGCGACGCCGCAATAGGCGGCAGGAATGCGGATCGAGCCGAGGCCGTCCGAGCCGAGATGGAAGCGGCCGATGCCGAGGGCCGCGGCCGCCGCGCCGCCGGAGGTCGACCCGCCGGCCGTGCGCTCCGCGTTCCACGGGTTGCGGGTATGGCCGGTCAGCGGCGAGGAGGAGAGACCGATCCAGCCGAATTCCGGCATGGTGGTGGTGCCGAGGATGACGAGGCCGGCCTCCTTGCAGCGCGCGGTCACCGGCGCGTCGAAGGTCACCGGGTCACGCGCGACGACCTTCGAGCCCTTGAGCGAGGGCCAGCCGGCCACCGCCATGTTGTCCTTCACCGTCACGCCGACGCCGTCCACCGGGCTGAGCGGCTCGCCCTTCGCCCAGCGCGCCTCCGATTCGCGCGCCCAGCCGAGGGTTCGCTCGCGGTCGATCAGCGCGAAGGCGTTGACGCTCGCCTGGCTTGCCTCGGCCCGGTCGAGGGCGTCCTTCGCCGCTTCGACGGGCGACAGCGTCCGTCGCCGGAAGGCATCGGCCAGTGCGAAGGCATCGAGTTCGGAGATGGCGGTGGAATAGATCGGCATGAGGGCACTCCCGCCGCCGAGGCTGCCACGACAGGGCGTACCGGCGTAAGGGGGTGTCGCGCCACCGTGTCATGCGGAGCGCCGGCGCCTCCGCCGCCCCGCCTTGATCTCGGCGATGCGCTCCACGTCCTCGACCTGCAGGTAGCGGCCCCGCTCCAGGATTTCGAGCGTGTATTCCTCATAGGTCAGGCCCAGCCGGTCGGCCTTCTCCATGCGGAACCGCATGACGTCGGCCGAGACGCTCTTCCAGGCCGCCCGATGTGCCCGTTTCCAGTGCAGGAAGAGATGGGCGTCGCCCTTGCCCCAGGGCGGCCCATCGTAGTCGTCGAGCGGCGGGCCCCCGTTGTGCCGCGGGGCGGGGACGGGAGGCGGCGCCGCTTGGAACGTGTCGCGGTCGCGGGTGGGAAGGGGCAGCCGGCGAAGCCGCATGCGGATCATCCATTCTCGGGTGGTGGACGATCATTCCATCATCGTGGAACGTGCGCAAGGCTGCTGTGGTGCTACGGGGGTCCCGGTGTATGGGAGGCGGCAGGACCGGTCCGGAGTGACGCCATGAACGCTGTGGACAATTGGGGCGACCGCGCCCGCATCGGCCTCTTCGTCGTCGGCCGTGAGGTCGTGCCCGAGGCGGAGTGGTGGGCCATGCGCCCAGCCGGCGTCTCCGTCCACGCGGCCCGCGTCACCGCCGCCTCGCCCTGGGCGCCCTGGACCGCCGACCGGACCGCCGCGACCCTGTCGCCGGACCTGGCGCGCGGATGCCGCGACTTCGCGGCGATGGCGGTCGACGTCGCGGTCCTCGCCCATTCCTCCAGCAGCTTCATCGGCGGCCCCGGCTGGGACGAGGCTGCGGTCACGGCCCTCGCCGCCGAACTCCCGGCAACCACCACCGCCACCACCAACGGCCTCGACATGCGTCTGGCACTCGCCGCCCTCGGCGCGAAGCGTCCCTTTCTCGTCATGCCGGCCTGGATGAGCGACGGCATCATCGCGTCCGCCGCCGCCTATCTCGCCGCCGCCGGCCTCGGCGTGCCGGCCGCCTGGCGCTACCGGCCGCTGGACAAGTGGACCGGCATCGCACCCGACGGCCTCTATCCCGCTGGGATGGCCACCGACCAGGACACCGGCTCGCTCTTCGACCAGGTGGCGCGGGAATGCCCGGCGGACGCCGATTCCATCCTCCTCGCCGGCACCGGGCTGCGCTGCGTCGCCATCATCGAGGCGCTGGAAAAAGCCCTCGGCCGGCCCGTCGTCACCGCCAACCAGGCGAGCCTCTGGCGCGCGCTGAAGGCGGCCGGCATCGAGGCCTCCGTCGAGGGCTACGGCGCGCTTCTCCGCACCTGATCGGCTGCGGGACTGATCGCAAGGGCCGCCGGCGGCGTAAGTCGCCGCATGCGAACGGGCCGGGGGACCTTCGGACATGCAGGATCACTGGGCGATCGTCGGGGCGGGAATCGCCGGGATCGCGGCCGCGCGCCGGCTCGTCGCCGCGGGGCGGCGGGTGACCCTCCTCGACAAGAGCCGCGGCATCGGCGGCCGCATGGCGACGCGCCGCGTCGGCGACCTGCAGTTCGACCATGGCGCCCAGTTCGTCACCGCCCGCGGCGAGGTCTTCTCGGCGGCGCTCGCCGGGCTGGAGGCGGAGGGTCACGCGGCTCCGTGGGTCGGGCAGGGCCATGTCGGCACGCCCGGCATGAGTGCGCTTCCCAAGGGCCTCGCGGCGGGTCTCACCGTCGTCGGAAACCAGGAGATCCGCATCCTTCGCCGCGGCCCGGACGGCTGGACCCTGTCGACGGCCGACGGACCTGCCGCCGTCGACGGCAACGGCGGCTTCGCCGGTGTCGTCCTTGCGGTGCCCGCGCCGCAGGCCATCCCTCTCGCCGCCAGTGCCGGCGCGGTCTGGCCGGGCCTCGGCCGCGTCCGTTACGCCCCCTGTTGGGCGCTCATGCTCGCCTTCGATCAGGGCTCGGTGGACCTGGCGTCGAGCCTGCGCCCCTCAGGCGATGCCGCCATCGGCTGGATCGCCCGCGACGACAGCAAGCCCGGCCGGACAGGCACAAGCGCGACGGTGGTGGTCCATGCGACACCCGCGTGGTCGCGGGCCCATCTCGAGGAGACGCAGGAAGCCGTCGCGGCGCAGCTTCTCGCCGCCTTCCGGGCCACCACCGGCGCGACCGCCGAACCGGAGTATGCCGCCGCCCACCGCTGGCGCTATGCCCTCGTCGAGGAGGCCCTCGGCGAGCCCTTCCTGTGGGACGGGGCTCTCGGGATCGGGGCCTGCGGCGACTGGTGCATCGGCGCGCGCGTCGAGGCGGCCTTCGACAGCGGTGACGCGCTCGGCGCGGCGATCACCGGCTAGAGGGTCACCGGCGGCGGCAGGGCGGCCTTGCCGCAGGCGCACTGTTCCTCGGCGCGGCGATCGGCATGATGCCCCCTTCGTCCACCGCAGGCCCCGCTCCCATGATCACCCACGATACCCAAGCCGCGCTCGATCGTCTGATGCGCTTCCTCGCCGTCGAGGGCGTCACCGGCCAGGAAAAGGCCATTGCCGAGGACGTCGCCAAGGCGCTCGTGGAGGCCGGCGTCCCGGCCGCAGCCATCGCCTATGACGACGCGAACACGCGGATTCCCGTCCCCACCGAGACCGGCAACCTCATCGTCAAGATCCCGGGCCGCGGCGCGCTCAGCAACGGCGAGCCGCTGCTGTTCTCCACCCATCTCGACACGGTGCCGCTCTGCGCCGGCGCCAAGGCGCGCATCGTCGGCGACAAGATCGTCTCCGGCGGGGATACGGCCCTCGGCGGCGACAACCGCACCGGCTGCGCCGTTCTCGTCTCGCTCGCGGCGGAACTCGCCAAGCAGAACCTCGACCACCCGCCGCTGGTGCTGGTCTTCTGCGTGCGCGAGGAGAGCGGCCTCTGGGGCGCCCGCTACATCGATCTCGACATGGTCGGCCCCGTGGCCATGGGCTTCAACTATGACGGCTCCCGCCCCGCCGACGTCGTCACCGGCGCGGTCGGCGGCGACGGCTGGTCGGTCGAGATCTTCGGCCGCGCCTCCCATGCCGGCGTCGCGCCGGAGCGTGGCATCTCCGCCAGCATGATCGCCGCCATGGCGCTTGCCGACGCCCAGGCCGGCGGCTGGTTCGGCAAGGTGGTTAAGGGCGACAAGGCCGGCACCAGCAATGTCGGCACCGTGGCGGGTCGCGACGGCCGCGGCGCGGGCGACGCCACCAACGTCGTAACCGACTACTGCTATGTGGAGGGCGAGAGCCGCAGCCACGACATGGCCTTCGTCGACGCCATCACCGATGCCTTCGAGGCTGCCTTCAAGAAGGCCGCGGCCGCCCTCGTCAGCAGCGAGGGCAAGACCGGGCGCGTCGAGTTCAAGCGCCAGCGCAAGTATCACTCCTTCGCCATCGACCGGAACGCGCCCGTCGTGCAGCGCGGCATCCAGGCGATCGAGGCCATCGGCCTCACCCCCAACCCGCGTCTCGTCAACGGCGGCCTCGACGCCAACTACCTGACGCTCCACGGCATCCAGACCGTGACCTTCGGCGCCGGCCAGAACGAGGCGCATACCGTCGACGAATGGGTCGACATCCCCGCCTTCCAGAACGCCTGCCGTCTCGCCATCGCGCTGGCGACGGCGCGCTGATCCTCGATGAGGGTTGCCGCCGGTCCTCCGGCGGCAGCCGCCCCAACCAGAACAGAGCCGCCGATGCGCGGCCTCTAGGGAGCTTCGTCCATGGCCTCTCCGCGCCCCTACCGCGGCGTCTTTCCCGTCGCGCCCACCATCTTCCGCGACGACGGGACCCTCGACCTCGACGGCCAGCGCCGCTGCATCGACTTCATGATCGACGCGGGCTCGCAGGGGCTATGCATCCTCGCCAACTTCTCCGAGCAGTTCGTCCTCACCGACGCGGAGCGCGAGACGGTGATGCAGGCGGTGCTCGCCCATGTGGCGGGGCGGGTGCCGGTCATCGTCACCACCACCCATTTCGCCAGCCACATCTGCGCCGAGCGCTCGCGGCGGGCGCAGGACCTCGGTGCGGCGATGGTGATGGTCATGCCACCCTATCACGGCGCGACATTCCGCGTCGGCGAGCCGGCCATCGAGGCCTTCTTCCAGAAGGTCTCGCAGGCGATCTCCATCCCGATCATGATCCAGGACGCGCCGGTGGCGGGCACACCGCTCTCGCCGGCCTTCCTGGCGAAGATGGCGCGGGAGATCGAGAACGTCGCCTATTTCAAGATCGAGGTGGCCCAGGCGGCGGTGAAGCTGCGGACCCTCCTCGAACTCGGCGGCGACGCCATCGTGGGGCCGTGGGACGGCGAGGAGGCGATCACGCTGATGGCCGATCTCGATGCCGGCGCCACCGGGTCGATGACCGGCGGCGGCTATCCCGACGGCATCCGCACCATCATCGATCCCTATCTTTCAGGGGACCGCGAAGCCGCGAAGGCGGCCTACGAGCGCTGGCTGCCCCTCATCAACTACGAAAACCGCCAGTGCGGTCTGGCGGCTGCGAAGATCCTGATGAAGGAGGGGGGTGTCATCGCCTCGGCGGCTGTGCGCCACCCGCTGGCCCTGCCGCATCCGGCTGCGCAGGCGGGGCTGATCGAACTGGCGCGGGAGAGGGGTGCGATGGTGCTCAACTGGGGGCTGTGAGCACCATCGCTGACCGTCAGGCCGGGTAGGCCCTTCCGGTCATGGTCCGCATGACGGGCTTCGGGGTGCGCGAATACTCGATCAGCGCGCCGACGAGCGGCGTCACCAGAAGCCAGACGGGAAGCAGGACTCCGAGATTCTCGAACATGATCGCCGTTCTCCTGATCGGTGGGATAGGCGAGTAACGTCGGTCGTCCCGCGGCGTTCCCATTGACGCCGCATCCCGCCGCTTTTTCGGCGCGACCTTCTGTCGCCGTGCCGAATACGACCCTCGCGCGTTGACCCCCCGCGAGGCGATCGCGACGGAGGGCAGGGGGCGAAGTGGCGACAGCGCGGACGGAACGGCCGGGAGCGGGCCTGTGACGGGGGCGGTGTCCCCCATCCCCTATTGCGGCCCGGCCCCGGTGCCCGCGGACCTATGGACACGCTGGAACCTCGATCCGCCTCTGCTCGCGGCCCTTCTGCTGCTGCTCGTGATGGGGCTCCGGGTCAGCCGCGGGGAGCGCAGCCACTGGCTGTTCCTCGCCGCCTGGTGTGGCCTCGTCGCCGCCTTCGTGTCGCCCCTCTGCGCGCTGACCTCGGCGCTCTTCTCCGCACGCTCCGCGCACCACGTCCTGCTGACCGCGCTGGTGGCCCCCATCCTTGCCCTCGCGCTTCCGGCGCGGCCGGGTGCGAGGACGGGCACCGCCCTGGTCGTCTCTACCGCCGTGCTCTGGCTGTGGCACGTTCCCGCCGTCTATGACGCGGCGCTGGCGCACAGTGTCGTCTACTGGCTGCTGCAGCTCGCGCTCCTCGCCGCCTTCACCTGGTTCTGGCATGCGGTGCTGCGCGGCGCCGAGCCCGTCGGCGCCCTCCTCGCCATCGGCGCGGGGGCCGGCCAGATGGGCCTGCTCGCCGCGGTCCTGACGCTCGCGCCGGAGCCGCTCTACGAGGCCCACGCCGTCGCGCCCGTCGCCTGGGGGCTCACCCCCCTCGGTGACCAGCAGCTCGGCGGCCTCCTCATGTGGGTCCCCGCCTTCTTCCTCTACGGCCTCTTCGCCCTGGCGCCCGCGCGCGGAGCCCTGCGCGAGGTGGAGGCATGATCGCGCTCCTGAAGTTCGGGCACATCGCCGCGCTCGCCATCTGGTGCGCCGGCCTGCTCATCCTGCCGCTGCTGCTCACGGGCTCGCACCGCGGTACGCCGGAGCCGAAGGCCGCGCGCATGCGCATCTTCGCCCACAACGCCTACAATTTCTGCGTCAGCCCGGCCGCTGTGGTGGCCACCATCGCCGGCGGCAGCCTGATCTTCGCCCGTGACCTCTTCCAGCCCTGGCTCTTCGCCAAGCTCGGCTTCGTCGGCGTGCTGGTCGTCATCCACACCTATCTCGGCCATTGCGTGGTCGAACTCGGCGAGAAGGGGCGCGTCAGCCCGCTCGTTCACCCCTATCTCGTCCTCATGGCCGCCCTGGCTGTGATGACGGCCATCCTCGTCGTCGTCCTCGCCAAGCCGGTGATCTCGCCCGACCTCGTGCCTGACTGGCTGCGTGCGCCGCTGAACCGTCAGTTGCCCTTCCCGACGGTGCCGAGTTGATAGTCGAAGACGAGTTTCCCCCCATGCCAGCCCGTCAGCCCGGTGAACCCGAGGCACAGGACCGACAGCAGCAGGCCCCAGGGCAGCACCGCCTGTTCGTAGCCGGAGAGACGCAGGCCGAAATTGGCGCCCATCATCGAGAGCAGCGCCACCGCGATGGTGAAGTGGGTCCAACTCGCCGCGCGAGCGCGGATGCCCGGCACCAGCAGCAGCTCCACCGTGCCAGAGACGCCGGCGGCGAGCCCCATCAGGAACCCCATGCCGATGGCCCACAGGCCGGCGCGCGCCCAGAAGGCATCGCCGGTCCACCAGTAGAACAGGTCCGCGCCGAGGGTGCAGACGGTCAGCGCGATGGGGAAGGCGACCAGCATGGCGTGAATGGGATGGCCGGCGATGGCGATCCGCGTTCCCGTGTCGTCGAGGGTCTTGCGCGTGTGGAGGGGGTCGAGATCGGCCGCCCCGCTGTTTCCCTTCGATTGGCTGCTCGTCACGCCGTCCTCGCTCTCGTGGTTGCCGGAACGGGCGGCTGTGCCGGGCCTCTTTCCGCACTCGACCCCGCGGGACCCGCCGCGGGCGGCATCCTGCAGATCTTCGTCGTGCTGATGGCCATCGCCGTTCCGTCGTTCCTCGTCATCATGGGGCTCTTCGCCCTCTCCTTCAAAGACGTTCCGGGCCGCAGGGTTCCCGTCCGCCTGTTCCTGATCGGCGGAGGGCTCGTCTTTCCGCTCGTCGCTCTCACCGTGGTCACGGTCTACGGCGTCTGGCTCGGCGAGCGGATCACCGCGGCCGGCGTCACCCCCGCGCTGCGGGTTGAGGCACAGGCGCAGCAGTGGCGCTGGCAGTTCACCCGTCCGGCCGCTGCGGGGGGCGTCACCCGCGCCGACGTTCTCGACATTCCCGCCGGACAGCCGGTGGAGGTGACGATCACGAGCACCGACGTGATCCACAGCTTCTGGGTACCCCGCCTCGGCGGCAAGATGGACGCCATCCCCGGCTCGCGGAACCGGATCATCCTGCGAGCCGACCAGCCGGGCACCTATCGCGGCGTCTGCGCCGAGTTCTGCGGCACAGGCCACACCGCCATGGTCTTCTCGGTCGTCGCCCACGACGCCGCGGCCTGGGCTGCCCTCACCGCGGGACGGACGCCATGAACGCACTGCACCGCCACCAGGCGCTCGACGCCGTCTGGAGAACGCCGCCGGGCCTGCGCGGCATGCTCGTCAACGTCAACCACAGCGATCTCGGCAAGCGGTTCATGATGGCCGCCTTCGCCTATTTCGCCATCGGCGGCGTGCTCGCCATGATGAT
>LNFH01000452.1 GCA_001464235.1 Rhizobiales bacterium Ga0077556
TGCACCTCCGTGCGCTCCATGTCGGCCTGGGCCTCCTGGAGCTTGGCCTGCATGGCCTGCGCCTGCTTCATCAGGCCCATGATGTCCTTCATGGCGAATTCCTTGGCTCGGGGTCAGAAATCGTCGTCCCAGGGATCGACGGGTTCCCAGTTTCCGTCCGCATCGTCCTCGGCGGCGGGCGCGAGAGGCGCGGGCTCCGCCTCGGCGCCGCCGTCCAGCGGGCGCACCGCGATGATCTCGGCGCCGGGGAATTTCGCCAGCACGGCCTGGACGGAAGGGTGGGCGAGGACGCCGCGCTCGCGGTCGGCCTGTTCGGCGGCCAGGCGCTCGCGCACCGTCGGCTCGCCCTCCTCGGAGGAGATGGTGACCACCCAGCGCCGGCCGGTCCAGTCGGTGAGCTTCTTCTGAAGGTCGCCGGCGAGCGTCGGGGGGGCGGTGCGGGTGGGGCGGAAGTCGAGGCGGCCGTCCTCGCAGCGCACGAGGTGCATGTCGCCCTCGAGCTGCTGCTTCAGCCTGACGTCGCGCTTGTCGGCGACGAGCTTGATGACCTCCGCGAAGCTGGCGAGGACCATGTGCGGCTGGGCGGCGGGAGCGGCCTGTTCGCGCATGGCGACAGGCGCGCCCTCGGGCCTCGCGACCGAACTGAGCCGCGGGGCGCCGCCGGCGGAGGCGACCTGGGCCGAGGCACCGCCGCCGCCCGAGCCGCCGGACGGCAGGCGCGGGGCCGCGCCCGCACTGAGCGCACCGGAGCCGTCGGCGAGCATGCGCAGCGCCTCGTCGGGGGTCGGCAGATCCGCCGCATAGGCGATGCGGACGAGGACCATGTCGGCGGAGGCGAGCGGCTTGGGCGAGCGCGCCACCTCCTCGATGCCCTTCATCAGCATCTGCCAGGCGCGGGCGAGGACGCGGTGCGACAGGCGGGCGGCGAAGTCGCGGCCGCGGGTGCGCTCGGTCTCGGAGAAGGCGACGTCGTCGGCGGCGGCCGGTGCGACCTTCACGCGGGTGACGAAATGGACGAATTCGGCGAGCTCGCCGAGGACGATCTCCGGGTCGGCGCCGTCGTCGTACTGGCTCTTGAACTCGGCCATGGCGGCCGCGACGTCGCCCTTCATGACGTGTTCGAAGAGGTCGATGATGCGGGCGCGGTCGGCGAGGCCGAGCATGCGGCGGACGTTGTCGGAGGTCACCTCGCCGGCGCCGTGGGCGATGGCCTGGTCGAGGATGGAGAGGCTGTCGCGCACCGAGCCTTCGCCGGCGCGGGCGATGAGGCCGAGGGCGTCGGGCTCGATGCCGACGCCTTCCTTCGCGCAGATGCCGGCGAGATGGTTCACCAGCACGTCGGCCTCGACACGGCGCAGGTCGAAGCGCTGGCAGCGCGACAGCACGGTCACCGGAACCTTGCGGATCTCGGTGGTGGCGAACATGAACTTCACGTGGGCCGGCGGTTCCTCCAGCGTCTTCAGGAAGGCGTTCCACGCCTTCTCCGAGAGCATGTGGACCTCGTCGACGATATAGACCTTGTAGCGTGCCGAGACGGGCGCGTAGCGGGCGCCGTCGGTGATCTGGCGGACGTCGTCGATGCCGGTGTGGGAGGCCGCGTCGATCTCCATCACGTCGACATGGCGGCCCTCCATGATCGCCTGGCAATGGGTGCCGGGCCGGTCGAGATGGATGGAGGGGCGGTCGACCTCGCCGGGCAGCTCGTAGTTCAGCGCGCGGGCGAGGATGCGGGCGGTGGTGGTCTTGCCGACGCCGCGGACGCCGGTGAACAGATAGGCCTGGGCGATGCGTCCCGTGTCGAAGGCGTTCGACAGGGTACGGACCATGGCCTCCTGGCCGATCAGGTCGGAGAAGTGCTGCGGCCGGTATTTGCGGGCGAGGACCCGGTAGGGCGTGGCCTTGGGCGGCTCCGGCGTCCCGAGAGCGAACCCGGGTTCGGTCTCGGGCGAGGAATCCATGGCAGTCCTGCTCGGGGTCTGGCGAAGGGCTCATGCCAGTGTCGCGCGCCGCGCGCGCGAGGGCAACCATCCGCTGAGGATGAAGTGGGAGGCTGACACGCGACCCGAAACGGGCTCGTTACGGCTGCTTCCTTCCGGACCTGACCGGGTTGGCGAGAGTCTCGTCCACCGCCAACCTCCCACCGGCTATATGGCGGGAAGGCGGGCTGGACGCAAGCGGCCTTCGCTGCGCGACCGGACAGGGCCTCACCGGGAGGCTAGACTGGCGCGAGCTTTTCCCGGGACCTGCCCATGACCTCCGCCTTCGCTCTCGATCCCCGTCTCGCCGCCGACACGCTCGCCGTCGCCGACCTGCCGCTCTGCGCCGTCCGGCTCATGAACGATGCCACCTATCCCTGGCTGATCCTCATTCCCCGGCGCGAGGGGGCGGTGGAGATCGTCGACCTCCTGCCCGAGGACCGCGTCCAGCTCATGGAGGAGATCGCGGCCATCTCCGACGTGCTGCGGGCCATGACCCGCTGCGACAAGCTCAACGTCGCGGCGCTCGGCAACATGGTGCCGCAGCTCCACGTCCACGTCATCGGCCGCTTTGCCGGTGACCCCGCCTGGCCCGGCCCCGTCTGGGGCAAGGCGCCGGCCCAGCCCTATGCCGAGGCGCCGCGGGAGGGGTTCATTACCGCGCTGAGGGCAAGGCTCTCCGCCGGTTGAACGCGTTGCTCGGGCGCGCGGGCCGTGCGAGCGTCGCCGCCCTCTCCTTCGGAAAGCCCCCTCGCCATGTCCGACGCCCTGCCGCCGCTGCCGCCCATCACGCTCGGCTATACCGAGAACGACCTCGACCGGATGAGTGCCAAGCGCGGCGATACGGCCTGGCTCGACGCCACCTTCGCCGACCCGCGCACCCGCCTCTACGTCTTCGCCGGGGAGACCCCGATCCTCAGGCGCAACGGCGAGCGCGGCGATCCGCTGTTCACTGCGGCCGAGGCGGAGGCCTTCGGCGAGCCGCTGGAGACGGCCTTCCTCGGCCTCGCCAACGGCGCGCCGCGCTTCGCCCGCCTCGTCCCGGAGCTCGCCAAGACCGATCCCAACGCCTACCGGATCGCCGAGATCAAGGTCGACGACCCGACGCTCTTGATCACCGACATGCGCACCATCGCCATGACCGGCGTCGTGGAGCCGCACCATCTCGGCCCCATGGCCCAGGGCAAGTCGGTGATGCACTGGCACGCCACCCACCGCTTCTGCGGCAAGTGCGGCGCGCAGTCGAAGCTGTCGCAAGCCGGCTGGCGCCGTGACTGCCCGTCCTGCGGCGCGCAGCATTTCCCGCGCACCGATCCGGTCGTCATCATGCTGGCGGTGGACGGTGACCGCTGCCTGATGGGGCGGCAGCGCCGCTTCCCGCCGGGCATGTATTCGGCGCTCGCCGGCTTCCTCGAATCGGGCGAGACCATCGCCGACGCCGTGCGCCGCGAGATCATGGAGGAGGCGGGCGTGAAGATCGGCCGCGTCACCTATCTCTGCGACCAGCCCTGGCCCTTCCCGGCGTCGCTGATGATCGGCTGCCTCGCGGAGGCGACCAGCCGCGACATCGAGATCGACACCGAGGAGCTCGAGGACGCGCGGTGGTTCACCCGCGAGGAGTGCTGGATGATGCTGGCAAAGCAGCATCCCGGCCGCCTCTCCTGCCCGCCGCCGCTCGCCATCGCGCACCACCTCATCCGGGCCTTCGTGGACGGGCCGAAGCGCTGAGGTATCGGCTGGAACCCGGCTCGCCGACCCAAGCCCGGCCAGGACGAGGCGCGACGGCGCCGCTTCCTTCACCTCTCCCCGGCGGG
>LNFH01000453.1 GCA_001464235.1 Rhizobiales bacterium Ga0077556
CGAGGCTGCGGGCAGAACGCGGCCGGAACCGACCCGAGGACCCACTTTCCATGCGCCCTGACACCGTGACCCGCACCGGCGGCCAGATTCTGGTGGACCAGCTCGTCGCCCAGGGCTGCGACCACGTCTTCTGCGTGCCGGGCGAGAGCTATCTGGCGGTGCTCGACGCGCTGCATGACGCGAAGTCCGCCGTCACCATCTGCCGGCAGGAGGGCGGCGCCGCCATGATGGCGGAGGCCTATGGCAAGCTCACGGGACGTCCCGGCATCTGCATGGTCACCCGCGGCCCCGGCGCCACCAATGCCTCGCCCGGCCTGCACATCGCCCAGCAGGATTCGACGCCGATGATCCTCTTCGTCGGCCAGATCGAGCGCGGCATGCGCGGCCGCGACGCCTTCCAGGAGATGGACTACACCCAGTTCTTCGGCGGCATGTGCAAGTGGGTCGCCGAGATCGACGACTGCGCCCGCATCCCCGAGATGATCGCCCGCGCCTATGCCACCGCCATGCAGGGCCGCCCGGGCCCGGTGGTGCTGGTGCTGCCCGAGGACATGCTGACCGAGAGCGCCGCGGTTCCCGACGCGCCCTATGTCGAGGCCGCCGAGACTTGGCCGGGCCTCACGGACATGGCGAAGTTCCAGAAGCTCTTGTGGGCGGCGAAGAAGCCGGTGCTGCTGCTCGGCGGCTCGCGCTGGTCGGAGAAGGCGGTGTCCTCGGTGACCCCGTCATCTGCCAGTTCCGCCGGCAGATGCTGTTCGACCACACCCATCCGAACTATGCCGGCGACCTCGGCCTCGGCGGCAACCCGGACATGCTGAAGCTGATCAAGGAGAGCGATCTCCTCATCGCGATCGGCGGCCGGCTCTCCGAGATCGCCTCGCAGAGCTACACGCTCCTCGACATTCCCCAGCCGCAGATGACCTTCGTCCACGTCCACCCGGGCGCGGAGGAGATCGGCCGCGTCTACCAGGCGCATCTGCCGATCCAGGCGAGCCCGACGGCCTTCGCCGCCTCGCTCGAGGGCGTGCAGCCGCCGCAGACGATCGCCTGGGCGGGGGCGGCCAAGGCGGCCCACGAGAGCTATCTCGCCTGGACCGGCAATCCCGCCCGCCTGCCGGGCGCCTTCCAGTATGGCGAGGTCATGGCCTGGCTGCGCGACCGCCTGCCGGACGATGCCATCGTCTGCAACGGCGCCGGCAACTACGCCACCTGGGTCCACCGCTTCCTGCGCTTCCGCAAGTACGGCTCGCAACTCGCCCCGACATCGGGCTCCATGGGCTACGGCACGCCCGCGGCGGTGGGCGCCAAGCGCATGCACCCGGACAAGACCGTCATCGCCTTTGCCGGCGACGGCTGCTTCATGATGAACGGGCAGGAATTCGCCACCGCCTGCCAGTACGATTTGCCGATCATCGTGGTTGTGGTCGACAACGGCATGTACGGCACGATCCGCATGCATCAGGAGCGCGACTATCCGAACCCGGATTTCGCGGCGCTCGCCCGCGCCTATGGCGGCCACGGCGAGACGGTGCGCGAGACGGCGGAGTTCGCCCCCGCCTTCGAGCGGGCCCTGGCCTCGGGCAAGCCGGCGATCATCCACTGCTTCCTCGACCAGCAGGCGATCACGCCGACGACGACCATCGAGGCCATCCGCGCCAAGGCGCTGGCGGGCAAGGCCTGAGCCATGGCGACCGCGCTCTCCACCGTCGACATCCTGGGCAAGCTCGTCGCCTTCGACACGACGAGCCGCAACTCCAACCTGCCGCTCCTCGACTGGGTGGAGGACTATCTCGCGGGCTTCGGGATCTCCGGCGAGCGGGTCTATGACGAGACGGGGCAGAAGGCGAACCTCTGGGTCACCATCGGCCCCCGGGACGTCGCCGGCTATGTGCTCTCCGGCCATGTCGACGTGGTGCCGGTGGACGGGCAGGACTGGTCGACCGACCCCTTCACCCTGGTGGAGAAGGACGGGCGCTATTTCGGCCGGGGCACCTGCGACATGAAGGGCTTCGTCGCCTCGGCGCTGGCCGCCGTGCCGGCCATGGCGGCGGCGCCGCTGACGAAGCCCATCCACCTCGCCATCTCCTATGACGAGGAGGTCGGCTGCCGCGGCGTGCGCACCCTGCTCGCCGTGCTGAAGGAGAGGCCGCTGAAGCCCGAGGCCTGTTTCGTCGGCGAGCCGACCAACATGCAGGTGGTCATCGCCCACAAGACCGGCCGGCCGATGCGCGTCACGGTGCGCGGGCTCGAGGCGCATTCCTCCCTCAGGCCCCACGGCGTCAACGCCATCGAGGAGGCGGCGAAGCTGATCGTCAAGATCAACGAGATCGGCCAGCGGCTCGCCGCCCGCACCGATCTCGACCCGCTCTATTCCGTGCCGGTTTCCACGACCTCGGTGGGCGTCATCCGCGGCGGCACGGTGCGCAACATCGTCGCCGGCGAATGCGTCGTCGATTTCGACCTGCGCTGCGTCGCGGGCGACGACCCGCACGCCATCGTCGCGGAGATCGAGGCCTATGCCTACGAGGTGCTGGAGCCGCCGATGAAGGCCATCGCGCCGGAGGCCGGCTTCACCTTCCAGGAGCTGGCGCTGGTGCCGGGCCTGGACACGGCGGCCGACGCGCCGGTCACCGTCCTCGCCAAGCGCCTGGCGGGCCGAAACGACCACGCCAAGGTCGCCTACGGCACCGAAGCAGGGCTTTTCCAGCAGATCGGCATTCCCAGCGCCATCGTCGGGCCGGGCTCGATCGAGCAGGCCCACAAGCCCGACGAGTATGTCGAGGCGGTCGAACTGGCCAAGGCCGACGCCTTCATGGAGCGCCTCATCGCCCATGCCGGCGGGGGCAATTGATCCGGATCAAGGCGCCCCCGATCCTCCCGCGACATGATGAGCCCACATCGTATCGGGCTCCATCCATTCGGGGGAACGGTGGAACCTGAGAAACCGGGCGGTCGCAGCGATGCGGCCGCCCGGCGCTTTTCAGGGCCATTTCGCCCGTTTTTCTTGGACCTGCCGGCCCCGATGGGGTAGAGACCCGCTCCGCCCTTCCGGCGGCGAGCGGAAGACATGAAGTTCCTCGATCAGGCCAAGGTCTATGTGAAGGCGGGCGCCGGCGGTGCCGGTTCCGTGTCGTTCCACCGCGCCAAGTTCATCGAGTTCGGCGGTCCGGACGGCGGCGACGGCGGCCGTGGCGGCGACGTGGTCGTCGAATGCGTCGATGGCCTCAACACGCTGATCGACTACCGCTACCAGCAGCATTTCAAGGCCAAGACCGGCATGCACGGCATGGGCCGCAACCGCGCCGGCGCGCGCGGTGCCGACGTGGTGCTGAAGGTGCCGGCGGGCACGCAGATCTTCGCCGAGGACGGCGAGACGCTGATCGCCGACATCACCACGGTCGGCCAGCGCTTCGTGCTCTTGGAGGGCGGCAACGGCGGCTTCGGCAACGCCCATTTCAAGAGCGCCACCAACCAGTCGCCGCGCTATGCCAATCCGGGCCAGCCGGCCAAGGAAGCGACCATCATCCTGAGGCTGAAGCTGATCGCCGATGCGGGCCTCGTCGGCATGCCGAACGCCGGCAAGTCGACCTTCCTCGCCGCCACCACCTCGGCCAAGCCGAAGATCGCCGACTATCCCTTCACCACGCTCCATCCCGGCCTCGGCGTGGTGCGGGCGCGCGGCCGCGAATTCGTGCTCGCCGACATTCCCGGCCTCATCGAGGGCGCCCATGACGGCGTCGGGCTCGGCGACCGCTTCCTCGGCCACGTCGAGCGCTGGAGCATGCCGGCAAGGCCTACAAGATGGTGCGCAAGGAGATCGAGGCCTATGGCCACGGCCTCGCCGAGAAGCCGGAGATCGTGGCGCTCGCCAAGGTCGACGCGCTCGATCCCGAGACGCGCAAGGACCAGATGGCGCGGCTGAAGCGGGCGGCGAAGAAGACGCCTCTCGCCCTGTCGGCGACGTCGGGAGAAGGCGTGGAACAGGCGCTCGTCGCCCTGCTCGCCATCATCGACGAGGCCCGCGCCGCCGAGCCGAAGCCGCAAGCGCCCGAGGACGACGTGCCGATGGAGACCGGCTGGCGGCCGTGAGCGCCTGAAGGGCCGGATCAGGTCGACTGCACTGACCTGCCCAGCGGTTGCAGTCGTGCGGCCGGGCGGATGATCTGCGGAACCGCCAACCGTCATGCCCGGGCTTGTCCCGGGTATCCACGAATGTTCTCGTGAGCGCCTGTCCAAGTCGTGGATGGCCGGGCCAAGCCCGGCCATGACGGCCG
>LNFH01000454.1 GCA_001464235.1 Rhizobiales bacterium Ga0077556
GGGTGTTGAGCGCGAGCAGGTTCGCACCTTCCTCGTTCTGGTCGGTGAGGGTGAGGTTGTCCGCACCGCCGCGCAGGGTGTTGATCATCGACTTGGTGAAGTCCTGGCGGTTCTGCACCACCGAGAGGTTCGAGCCGAAGGCCGAGGACTGCGACCGCAGCGTGTTGAGCGCCGAGGTCAGGTCGGTGAGAACGCCATCCAGGTCGGTGTCGCTGTCGGCCACTGTCGCCGCCTGGGCGGTGATCCCGAGCGTGGTCGAGTTGATGGGATCGCCATCCTTCGACTGGATCGTGATCGACGACGAGCCGGTCTCGTTGAAGGTGATGGCGAGCGCATCGCCGCGCAGCAGGTTGATGCCGTTGAAGGAGGCATCCTCCGACGTCCGGTCGAGCTGCTGGCGCAGGTCGTTGAACTGCTTGATCAGGTCGGCACGAACGGTATTCCCGGCGATGGTGGCACCGGCCGACAGCGAGTCCGAGGTCTCCGTGACGGCGAGTTCGGTCGTCGAGAGGTTCTCGATCCGCAGCTTGCCGTTGTCGTTGGAGGCACGAGTTGCCGTTCACAGCCGCCACGACGTCGTCGACAGAAGCATTGGCGGCGAAGGTCACGTCGATCGGCGTGGTGACGCCCGTCGCGGTCGCCGAGCCGCCGAGGAAGCTGATGGTGCCGGCCGTCACGGACTGGGTGAAGGTCAGGCTCTCGCCCTTCCAGGACTTGTCCTGACGGGCCTGGCGGATGGTGGACTGCAGCGATTCAACCGTCTTGGTGATGGACTTCAGACCGTTGTCGGCCGCCTCCAGCGTCTTGATGCCGTTGGACATGGAGTCCAGCAGCGCACCGAGATCGTTGCCGCGAGAGTTGAGGGACGAAGCGGTGAAGAAGTTGGTCGGATTGTCGAGGGCCGAGTTGACCTTCTTGCCCGAGGCAAGGCGGCCCTGGATGGTCTCGCGGCCGGATGCGATGTTCTGCAATGCGAGAAGGTTCGAGCGGACGCCGCGCGAGATGGTGATGTCAGACATGGTACTCGTGTCCCTTTTCTAGGGTCCCCCAACACGCAGGGGCTTGACGCACCTTCCGAACAGGAAGGACCTCCGATCCTCGGAGGCGAGGGACACAATGGGCCGTTACCGTTAATTTTCCGCCTATAACCCGTAAAATAATGTTTTAATGCCGCACTAATACTCAGGGGGACGGTCAGCCCGCCTCTTTTACCCCGGTACAACGCGAAAAAGGGCGGCCCGGAGGCCGCCCTTTCGCTGTTTGGAGAGGCTGAGCGATCAGCGGAGGAACTGGAGGACCTGCTGGTCGCCCTGGGAGGCGAAGGACAGGGCCGAGGTGGCGAGCTGGGCGCGGGTGTTGAGCGCGAGCAGGTTCGCACCTTCCTCGTTCTGGTCGGCGAGGGTGAGGTTGTCCGCACCGCCGCGCAGCGTGTTCATCATCGACTTGGTGAAGTCCTGGCGGTTCTGCACCATGGAGAGGTTCGAACCGAAGGCCGAGGACTGGCCGTGGACAGATCGGCAAGCACGGCATCCAGGTCGGTGTCGGAGTCGGCCACCGAGGTCGCCTGCGCTTCGATGCCGAGGTTGGTCGCGTTGATCGCCTTGGCATCCTTCGACTGGATGTTGAGCGAGGACGAACCCGTCTCGTTGAAGGTGATCGACAGGGCGTCGCCGCGCAGCAGGTTGATACCGTTGTAAGAGGCATCCTCCGACGTGCGGTCGAGCTGCTGACGCAGGTCATTGAACTGCTTGACCAGATCCGCACGGACGGTGTTGCCGCCGATCGTGGCACCGGCCGACAGCGAGTCCGAGGTCTCCGTGACGGCGAGTTCGGTCGTCGAGAGGTTCTCGATCCGCAGCTTGCCGTTGTCGTTGGAGGCACG
>LNFH01000455.1 GCA_001464235.1 Rhizobiales bacterium Ga0077556
CGACGACTGCAGCGACTCGACCGTCTTGGTGATCGACTTCAGGCCGTTGTCGGCGGCTTCCAGGGTCTTGATGCCGTTGGACATGGAGTCCAGCAGCGAGCCGAGGTCGTTCGAACGGGAGTTCAGCGAAGCGGCGGTGAAGAAGTTGGTCGGGTTGTCGAGGGCCGAGTTGACCTTCTTGCCCGAGGCGAGGCGCCCCTGGATCGTCTCACGCTGCGACGCGATGTTCTGGAGCGAGAGGAGGTTCGAGCGGACGCCGCGCGAGATGGTGATGTCAGACATGGTAGAACCCTTTCCTAGGGACCCCTGCTTCTGAGGGGTGGACGATGACGCCTCCGCATTCTGGGAGGTCCTTCAATTCTCGAAGGCACGGCGACTGTCCCCTACGCCCATTAAAAAAGACTTTTTTCTTCCGTTACATGAAATGATCTGGAATTAATGGTAAACGGGCCGGCAACTGTACTGTGTTTACCAATTATTAACCTTGACAAAATACTTAAGCGATGACCGAAGACACTTCAGGTGATTCATGGCCGACTTGCCCGGCGGTTCCGCCCACTTCGCCCTGCCCGACGCTCCCGCACCCCGCGAGCTCGGCCTTCTGCTGCGGATCGAGGAGGTCGACACGATCGGCAAGAGCATCGCATTCCTCGTGCAGGAGATGCTCCTCAAGGGCTTCGATGCCATTTCCCACGCCGATCTCGCCGCCCGGATCGATCTCATCCTCGGCGCCATGCCGAGCGCCCGGCCGCTGATCCTCGGCATGCAGTTCGCGCTGATGGAGGAGGATTTCGCCCTCGCCCTCGACCACGCCCGGCTGCTGGTGGAGCGCGAGGCCGAGCTGATGGCCCTCGCCCTCGCCGCGCAGAGCCCGGCCACCGTCCAGCCCTGACGGGTTCAGCGCGAGGCACCCCCTTTACCTGTCGTTTACCATGTCCGCCCATCCTGCGCCGACGATGGACTAGGGGCAGTCGATGCGGGTGGTGATTCTCGCCGGTGGGCGCGGCACGCGGATCTCGGAAGAGACCGACGTGAAGCCGAAACCGATGGTCGACATCGGCGGTCGCCCCATCCTCTGGCACATCATGCGCCACTATGCGGCGCAGGGTTTCGACGACTTCGTCATCGCCGGCGGCTACAAGGCCGACGTCATCAAGCGCTTCTTCCTCGACGAGGTGCGCATGGCCGGCGACCTGACGGTGGACACCCGCCGCGGCCGCGTCACCCGCTCCGGCCCCGCCTTCGACAACTGGCGGGTGCGCATCGTCAACACTGGCCTCGACACCAACACCGGCGGGCGGATCCTGCGCCTGAAGCCCCATCTCGACGGCGCGCCCTTCCTCGTCACCTATGGCGACGGTGTCTGCGACGTGCCGATGCAGGCCGTCATCGACCAGCACCGCGCGCACGGCCATCTCGCCACCATCACCGCCGTCCATCCCCCCGCCCGCTTCGGGGGCCTCAGGTTCGACGGCGACGACGTCGCCGGCTTCGTCGAGAAGCCGCAGATCGGCGAAGGCTGGATCAACGGCGGCTTCGCCGTCTTCGAGCCGGGCGTCTTCGACTATCTGGCGCTCGACGGCGACGAGGGCTCGCTCGAGGTCGCGCTCTACGAGCGTCTGGCCCGCGAGGGCAAGCTCGGCGCCTATCGCCACGAGGGCTTCTGGCAATGCGTCGACACCCTGCGCGAACTGCGCCTCCTGCAGGGCCTCTGGGACAGCGGCAAGGCGCCGTGGAAGACCTGGGTCGACGATCCCGTCCGTGCGGTGGCGGCTGCGTGAGGGCACAATGAAGGTTCTGGTCACCGGCCATGCCGGCTATGTGGGTTCGCTCGCCACCTCCGTTCTGACGGAAGCGGGCCACGAGGTCACCGGCCTCGACACCGGCTTCTTCGCCCCCTGCCACACCGAGGGCATGGTGCCGGTCGATCCCGTCCGCACCATCCGGCTTCGACGCGGTGCTCCATCTCGCCGCGCTCTCCAACGACCCCATGGGCGACCTCGCCCCGGAGCTGACCGCCGCCATCAACCGCGACGCCACGATCGCCCTCGCCACGGCGGCGAAGGCCGCGGGCGTGACGCGCTTCGTCTTCGCCTCGTCCTGCTCCATCTACGGCGCCGGCAATCCGGACCTCCTCCTCGACGAGACGGCGCCGGTCAATCCGCTCACCGCCTATGCCGCGAGCAAGGTCGAGAGCGAGAAGGGCCTGCTGGCCCTCGCCGACGCGACCTTCGCGCCGACCTTCATGCGCAACGCCACCTGCTACGGGCTCTCGCCCCGGGTGCGCACCGATCTCGTGCTCAACAACCTCGTCGTCTCGGCGCTCTCCACGGGCGAGGTGAAGCTCCTCTCCAGCGGCCTCGCCTGGCGCCCGCTCCTGCATGCCCGCGATCTCGCACGCGCTGCCGCCGCCATTCTCGCCGCCGACGCCGCGGCGGTGTGCGGCGAGGCGTTCAACATCGGCCAGAACGACGAGAACCACCTCGTCCGCGACATCGCGGCCATCGTCGCCGAGGCGGTGCCGGGCTCGAAGGTGACCTTCGCCGAGGGCAACACCATCGACCCCCGCTCCTACCGCGTCGACTTCGGAAAGTTCGCGAGCGCCTTCCCCGACTTCCGCTTCCTGCACACCGCCGCCTCCGGCGCCAAGGAGCTGGTGGCGGCGCTTGCCGGACGCACCACGCCCCAGGACCTCACCGGCCAGCGCTATGTCCGCCTCGCGCGGCTGAAGCACCTCCTCGACGGCGGGGCGCTGGCGCCCGACCTCACCTGGAAGGGCGAGCGCGACACCGCACCCCTGACCGTGAAGCGCGAGCGGGTGCCGGTCGCCGGCCCCTCCATCACCCAGCGCGAGGTGGACCTGACCGCGGAGGCCGCCCGCACCGCATGGTTCGAGAACCACGCCAAGTACAACCTGCGCTTCGAGGCCATGGTGGCCGAGCAGACCGGGCGGAAACACGCCATCTCGCTCGCCCACTGCACCTCGGCGATCCATCTGGCGTTGGCCGGCCTCGGCATCGGCCCGGGCGACGAGGTGATCGTGCCGGAATGCACCTGGGTCGCCACCGCCTCTCCCGTCGTGCAGGTCGGCGCCACCCCCGTCTTCGCCGACATCGATCCCGTCTCCTGGTGCCTGTCGCCGGCGAGCCTCGCCGCCGCCATCACGCCGAAGACGAAGGCCGCCATCGTCGTCGACCTCTACGGCGGCATGCCCGACTGGGCGCGCCTCGAGACCATCGCCCGCGACGCCGGCATCATCCTCATCGAGGATGCGGCGGAGGCCATCGGCTCGCGCTTCCGCGACAAGCCGGCGGGTGCCTTCGGCCGCGCCTCGGTCTTCTCCTTCCACGGCTCCAAGACGGTCACCACCGGCGAGGGGGGCATGCTCGTCACCGACGACGATGCGCTCGCCGAACGCGTCAACATCCTGCGCGACCAGGGACGCCATCCGACGTCCCGCGCCCTCATCACCGAGGAGGTCGGCTTCAAGTACCGGATGTCGGCCATGCAGGCGGCCATGGGCATCGCCCAGATGGAGCGCCTCGATGAACTGATCGCCCGCAAGCGCGACATCTTCCGTTTCTACGCCGAGGATCTCGCGGGCACCCCCGGCCTCACCCTCAATGCCGAGCCGGCCCAGGTGTTCAACTCGTACTGGATGGTCACCGCCGTCCTCGACCCGAAGCTCGGGCTCCTGAAGCAGCAGGTCGCCGCCGAACTCGGCGCCGAGGGCATCGACACCCGCCCCTTCTTCTATCCGCTGAGCTGGCAGCCCGCCTTCCGCGACCAGCCCTCCGCCACCGGCGCCGCCACCCGCAACCCCGTCGCCTATGCGATCTCGCCGACCGGCATCAACCTGCCGAGCGGCTACAACGTCACGCGGGACGTGGCCGCGCGGGTGTCCCGCACCCTCAAGTCCATCCTCCAGCGGCACGCCCGCCGCGCCGCCTGACTTCCCGGAGCCGCCCCATGGCCGCCAGCGCCGCTCAAGACCTGTCGCGTGCGGCCCCCGCCCCTGCCGCGCGGCCGCTCGTCACCATCGCGCTGCCGACCTACAACCGCGCGCAATATCTCGACCGCTTCTTCACCCACCATATCGATGCCTTCACCGCCCGCGGCATCGATTTCGAGATCCTCGTCTCGGACAACTGCTCGACCGACGACACCGCCGCCATCGTCGCGCGCTGGGCCGCGGCCGACCCGCGCATCCGCTCGGTCCGCCAGACCGAGAACATCGGCGCCTACGGCAACTTCCTCTATTCCTGGCGGCAGGCCCGCGGGCAGTTCGCCATCTGGGTCGGCGACGACGATCTCCTCGTGCCCGACGTGGTGGTCGACTATCTCGGCCGCCTCGTTGCCGATCCCGCCCTCGTCATGGTCCAGGCGCCCTGGATGCTGATCGACGAGACGCGCGACAACGCCGATATCGGCACCTTCTACCGCATCACCGGCGAGCGGCTGTTCCGGCAGGGCGAGCACGCCGCCTGCCTCGACTACCTCCTCGGCCACCACATCTTCCCCGAATGGTTCATCATCCGGACCGACGTGGTGCACGACGTCATCGAGCCGGTGACCGGCTTCGTCTTCCACTACTTCGCCCATCTCGCCCGGGCGCTGACGGTGGGCTCGGTGCTCTTCGCGCCCGAGCCCTTCGCCCGCGTCACCGCCATCTCCAAGGGCGGCGTGAACCACTCCGGCAACAGCGAGACCATGGACGGCTGGGACCGCTTCCGGGGCGGCATCGAGTTCTTCGCCTCCTTCATCGAGCCGGCCCCCCTCGCCGATCCCGTCAAGGCGGCGCCGCTGCTCCGCCGCTTCCAGGATTTCACCATCAAGCGCATGCAGGTGGCCATCAACCTGCACGTCAACGCCGGCAACTGGAGCCACGCCTATCATCTCGACCGCCGCGTGCGCGCCTACGGCCAGCCGGGCTGCCACCCGGACATGCGGCCGGTGCTCGCCGGGCTCTGCGCCATCGAGACCCTGGTCGCCGAGGCCCGCGCCCAGGCGCGCCAGTTCGTCGTTCTCGACGACATGATCGCCGACGACACGCTGGAGAGCCTCACTCCCGCCATCCGCGCCGCCATCATCCGCCGCCGCGACCCGCGGGCGGCCTCTCCGGCGCCGAAGGCCTTCGCCCTGATGCAACCGCCGCCGGAGGCGCTTCTCGGCCCGGACGATCTCGTCCTCGACCTGCCGGCCGCCTTCCGCCGCACCTCGTTCTGACCATGGGTTTGACGCTCGGCGGCGCGGCGGGCGGGCGGATGGCCTTGCGGGACACGCCCTGGGACGCGCGCGCGCTCGGCCGCCCGACCCTCGACGTGACCGATCTCGACCTCGCCTGCGAGAACGGCACGGGCGACGACGACGACCTCTTCGCCGCCCTCGAGGCCGCCTGCGCCGAGCGCGGGACGGCCCTGGTGACGCTGCGCCTCGATGCCGGTCGTCGGCTGGCGATCGCAACGCTCCAGGCCGCCGGGTTCCGCTATGTCGAGACGGTCCTGCGGCTGCGCTATCCCAACCTCGCGCGCTTCGACGGCGCCGGCACGCGCCCGCCGCCGCTGCGCCGGCCCGAGCCGGAGGACCACGCCGCCCTCATCGCCCAGGCGGCTGAGACCTTCCATTTCGGCCGCTTCGCCGAGGATGCGGCCATTGACCCCGAGGTCAACCGCCGCCGCCAGATCGACTGGATGGAGGGCCTCCTCGCCGGTCGGGCGGAGGTGCTGGTGACCGGCGCCCCGCCGCGCCCCGGCGCCTTCATGGCCTTCACCAGAACGGACGCCGCCGCGGACCTCGTGCTCGGCGGCACCCGGCCCGACCAGGCCGTTCTCGCCCTGCCCTTCTGGGTGGCGATCCTCCTGCACCTGAAGGAGACCGGCATCCGCCGCGTCGACACCGTCGTGTCGGCCGCCAATCTCGGCGTCGCGAACCTCTACGCCCGCCTCGGCTTCCAGGCCCATCAGACCCTGGTGGGGCTCCACCTCCACCGTGCCTGAAACGAAAACGGGCGCCCCGAAGGGCGCCCGCTCGTCTCGTCCGTCGCATGTGCCGTCACTGCGGCGGCGCCTGCGTGTTCTGCTGGTTGAGGAGTTCCGTGACGCGGCGCAGCGTCACCCGGCGGTTCTCCACGGAGGGTCCCTGCGTCTGCACCTTCGGGTACTGCTCGCCATAGCCCTGGGTCGTCAGGTTCTCCGGCGGGATGTTGTAGGTCTGCGTCAGCGCCGTGGCGATGGCCTGGGCGCGGCGATCCGACAGCGACAGGTTGTCGACGTCGTTGCCCACCGCGTCCGTGTGGCCCTCGATGAGGAAGACCTCGTTGGGATTGGCCGTGATGGCCCGTCCCAGCGCCGCCGCGATCGTGTCAAGGCGCCGGATCTGATCCGGCTTGATCTCCCACGACCCCGTATCGAAGTTGATCGTGTTGAGATCGACGCTGCGGGTATAGGCGCGCACGGTCGGGCTGTAGCGCACCTCGTCGAGGGTGTAGCGCCGGGGCGGACGCTGCACCGGCGGCGCGGTGAGCGCCTCGTAGATGACCTCCGGCGTCGATTCGTCGGCATCGACGATGTAGCGGTCGCGCGGCATCGAATATTCCGGCGGCGGCAGTACGATGATCTGCTCCTCGAAGGTCCGGGCGCGCGGCCGGAACGAATTGTCGATGAGGATCACCTCGCGGCCGTCGGGATAGCGGCGGATGCGGCGCAGGAGCTGGCCGTTCTCGTCCGTCACCGTCACGACACGCACGCCTCCCGGCCGGTCGTAGGTCGACACGAGCTCGTTGCCGCGCCGTTCGGTACGGAAATCGCCGCCGAGATCGCGGAAACGCGCCGTCTCGTCGTGGCGCACGAAGACGCCCTCGCCGTCGCGCACGATGGTGCGTCCCGGCTCGTGGATGACCGTGACGCCGTCCTGGTTGAACTCGCGCCGGCGCTGGCGCACCTCGCCGACGTCGTCGGCCCGGGCGCCCTGGTTGAGCATGAAGCCGCCGATCACGCCGGCGCCGAGGCCGATCGCCGCCGCACCGGCCGGGCCGATGCGCGAGCCGCGACGGCGCTCCGGCGGGCCGCTCGGCGGCTGCCCGCCGGCGAAGCCACCGGGTCCGCCGGCTCCAGGCGGCTGGCCCGGGCCGCCGGGACCACCGGGCCGCTGGCCGAAGCCGGGTTGACCGGGGGGCGGAAGCGTCTGGCCACCGGGTTGTGCCACGGGCGGCTGGCCCGGGATCGGGGGCTGGCCGCCACCGGGCTGCGCCACCGGAGGCTGTCCGGTGAAGCCGGGCCTCTGGCCGAAACCGGGCTGGCCCGGGGTCGGCTGGCCCTGTCCGCCCGGCTGGGCGACGGGAGGCTGGCCGGGGACGGTACCGGGTCCGCGTTGTCCGATGCCCGGCTGGCCGGTGCCGGGCTGGCCGACCGGCGGCTGGCCCTGACCACCCGGCTGGGCGATGGGCGGCTGACCTGGAACCGTGCCGGGTGCGCGCTGGCCGATGCCGGGCTGGCCAGCCGGGGGCAGACCTGTTCCGGGCTGGGCGACGGGCGGCTGGCCAGGAACCGTGCCGGGTGCGCGCTGGCCGATGCCGGGCTGGCCGATGCCGGGCTGGCCGGCCGGAGGCTGACCGGGAACCGTGCCGGGTGCGCGCTGGCCGATGCCGGGCTGGCCCGCTCCGGGCTGGCCGGCCGGAGGCAGACCCGTTCCAGGCTGGGCAACCGGAGGCTGGCCGGGGATGGAGCCGGGCGCGCGCTGGCCGATACCGGGCTGGCCGGTGCCCGGCTGGCCCGGGGTGCGCTGGCCGGGGACCGGCGGCTGCGCCGTCTGGCCGGGCGTGGTGCCGCCGAAGGGCGGACGCCCGTCCGCGGGACGGATGGCCCCCGGCGTGCCGGGCCGGACGGGCGAGGTCGCCGCGGGCGGAGCCGCCTGCTGACCAGTGGCGGCGGGCGGCGGTGCACCGCGGCCGGGTTGCGGCTGTGCGAAGCCGGGAGGCGGCGCGGCGGGCCGGCCGCCGAAGCCAGGGGGCGTCCCGCGGGCGGCGGGCGGCTGGCCCTGTCCCGAGCGATCACCCTGCGGGGCGCCCACAGGCGGGCGCTGCTGCACGGCGGCCGGGGGCGCCACACGCGGCTGCTGCGGCGGCGTCGCCTGCATCGGGGCCCGCGGCTGCTGGGGGGCCATCTGGCCTTGTCCGCGCTGCTGGGCGGGAGGTGCCTGCCGCTGCGGGGCGGCCTGGATGGGAGGTGCCTGCCGCTGCGGGGCGGCCTGGATGGGAGGAGCCTGACGCTGCGGGGCGGCCTGAACGGGCGGACGCGGCTGCTGAGCGGCGGGCGCGACCGGCGGACGCGGCTGCTGGACCGCGGGGCGTCCCTGCTGGGCCGGCGGCGGGCCGCCGGGACGGCGCTGACGCGGATCCTGCCCCTGGCCCTGTCCCTGTCCCTGTCCCTGCGGCTGCATCTGCGCGAGGAGGAGCGGACCGTCGGAGCGCAGGGCCTCGCCGAAGCCGGGGCCGATCGCCAGGATCGGGAGGATCGTTCCCGCCAGCAGGGCGCGTTTGATCGCGTGCATGGTCGTCTCCACATCGTCACGTGCGGGCCGGTCTCGGGCCGGCCGTTCAGCCCAGCATCGCATCTAAAAAAGGCGGCGCAATCGCGACCGTGCCAAGGCAGGTCGGGGCATTTGCCTTAACGTTGTTCATCAAGCGCGCGTTCCCGCCCCGGCGGCGCAGGGGCGGGTGCGGTCGACAGGACCTCGGCCGGGCCGGTCAGAGCGGCTTCTTCAGCCACTTGCCGATGACGCCGACGATGCCCTCGCGGAACACCAGCACGCAGATGACGAAGATCACGCCCTGCACGACCGTCACCCAGGCGCCGAGGCCGGCCAGGAAGTTCTGCATGGAGATGATCACGGCGGCGCCGACGATCGGCCCGAACACCGTGCCCATGCCGCCGACCAGCGTCATCAGCACCACCTCGCCGGACATGCTCCAGTGCACGTCGGTGAGCGAGGCGAGCTGGACGGCGATGGCCTTGGTGGCGCCGGCGAGGCCGGCGAGCGAGGCCGAGAGCACGAAGACCGCGAGCTTGTACTGATTGACGCGATAGCCGAGCGAGATGGCCCTCGCCTCGTTGTCGCGGATCGCCTTCAGCACCTGCCCGAAGGGCGAGTGGATGATGCGGTAGATGAGCAGCACGCCGGCGAGGAAGACGACGGCGACGAGGTAGTAGGTCGTCGTGTCGTTGCCGAGCGGCAGCACGCCGAACAGGTTGTTGCGCGGCACCGCCTGGATGCCGTCCTCGCCGCCGGTGAAGCGCGGCGCTTGCAGCGAGAAGAAGTAGACCATCTGCGCCAGGGCCAGCGTGATCATGGCGAAGTAGATGCCCTGCCGGCGGATGGCGAGCGACCCGAAGGCGAGGCCCAGCGCGGCGCCGGAGGCGGTGCCGAGGAGGATCGAGACCTCGGGCGTCAGGCCCCAGTGCTTGGCCGTATAGGCGGCGACATAGGAGGCGAAGCCGAAATAGGCGGCATGGCCGAAGGACAGGAGGCCGCCGTAGCCGAGCATCAGGTTGAAGGCGCAGGCGAACAGCGCGAAGCACAGCACCTTCATCAGGAAGAACGGATAGCCGATCACCGGAATGAAGGGCAGCACCACCAGCAGCGCCGCCAGGGCGATGAAGAGGGTGCGGTGGAGCGCCGAGTGGTCGGCGCTTCCGGTCTCCGCGGGAGCGGAAGCGGGGGCAGCGATGGTGACGTCGGCCATCAGGCGGTCCTCCCGAAGAGGCCGGCGGGCTTCACGAGCAACACGATGGCCATGATGATGAAGATGACGGTGGCCGAGGCCTCCGGATAGAAGACCTTGGTCAGGCCCTCGATGATGCCGAGCCCGAAACCGGTGACGATGGCGCCGAGGATCGAGCCCATGCCGCCGATGACCACCACGGCGAAGACGACGATGATCAGGTCGGCGCCCATGTTCGGGTTGACCGAATAGACCGGGGCGGCGAGCACGCCGGCGAAGGCGGCGAGGCCGACGCCGAACCCGTAGGTGAGCGTGATCAGCAGCGGCACGTTGATCCCGAAGGCCTGGGTCAGGGTCGGGTTCTCGGTGGCCGCCCGCAGATAGGCGCCGAGGCGCGTCTTCTCGATGACGAACCAGGTGGCAAGGCAGACGACGAGGGAGGCGACGACCACCCAGCCGCGGTAGTTCGGCAGGAACATGAAGCCGAGGTTCTGGCCGCCGCGCAGCTCGGCGGGGATCTGGTAAGGCAGGCCCGAGGAGCCGAAATAGTTGCGGAACAGGCCCTGGATGATGAGCGCGAGGCCGAAGGTCAGCAGCAGGCCGTAGAGATGGTCGAGGTGATAGAGCCTTTGCAGGAACAATCGCTCGATGATCACGCCGCTGATGCCCGCCACGATGGGGGCGAGGAGCAGCGAGGGCCAGTAGCCGATGCCCACCCAGTTGAGCAGCATCCAGGCGATGAAGGCGCCCATCATGTACTGCGCGCCGTGGGTGAAGTTGATGATGTTCAACAGGCCGAAGATGACCGCCAGGCCGAGGCTGAGGATCGCGTAGAACGAGCCGTTGATCAGCCCCAGCAGGAGCTGTCCGAAAAGGGCCTGGGGCGGAATGCCTATGAGCTCGAACATGGACTGCGAATCCCGGAGAGGAGCGGGGCGCCGCCGAGCGGCGCCCCGGATGCGGACTGGATCAGGCGCGGACGAGCGGGCAGGCGCCGGCGTTCAGCGGGCGGAAGGCCTCCGCCGCCGGGATGGTCGCCAGCTGCTTGTAGTAGTCCCACGGACCCTTGGACTCCGACGGCTTCTTGACCTCGAAGAGGTAGGCCGGGTGAAGCTTGCGGCCGTCGGCGCGGATCGTGCCCTTGCCGAACAGCGGGTCGTCCGTCTCGTTGGCCTTCATCCAGGCCATGACCTGCGCGGCGTCCTTGGTCTTCGTCGCGGCCACGGCCTTCAGGTAGTGAAGGGTGGCGCCGTAGACGCCGGCCTGCACCATGCTCGGCATGTTGCCGGCGCGCTGCGGAGCGAAGCGGCGCGACCAGGCCCGGGTGCTGTCGTTGAGGTCCCAGTAGAAGGTCTCGGTGAGCACCAGGCCCTGGGCGGTCTGCAGGCCGAGGGCGTGCACGTCGTTGACGAAGACGAGGAGGCCGGCGAGCTTCTGGCCACCTGCCGTGATGCCGAATTCGGCCGCCTGCTTGATCGAGTTGACCGTGTCACCGCCGGCGTTCGCCAGGCCGATCACCTTCGCGCGGGAGGCCTGTGCCTGCAGCAGGAAGGAGGAGAAGTCCGTGCCCGGGAACGGCGTGCGGACGCCGCCGATGACGCGGCCGCCCGCCCGCTGCACCACCGCCGTGGTGTCGCGCTCGAGGGCGTGACCGAAGGCGTAGTCGGCGGTCAGGAAGAACCAAGTATCGCCGCCGGCCTTCACCATGGCGCCGCCCGTGCCCTGCGACAGCATGTAGGTGTCGTAGGTCCAGTGGACGGTGTTGGGCGAGCACTGGGAGCCGGTGAGGTCCGAGGTCGCGGCACCCGAATTGAGGAAGATCTTGTTCTTCTCGCGGGTGATCTGGTTGATCGCGAGGGCCACCGAGGAGGTGGGAACGTCGGCGATCGCGTCCACCGCGTCGGTATCGTACCACTGGCGGGCGATGTTGGCGCCCACGTCGGGCTTGTTCTGGTGGTCGGCCGAGACGATCTGGACGTTGAGGCCCTTGGCGGCGGCGCCGAAGTCCTCGACGGCCATGCGGGCGGCGATGGCGGAGCCCTCGCCGGTCAGGTCGGCATAGAGGCCCGACCGGTCGTTGAGCACGCCGATCTTGATGTTGATGGGCTGCTGGGCCTGCGCCATGGAGCGCGCGGTGAAGGCGGTGGCGGCGGCTCCGGCAAGGACGGAGCGGCGGTTCATACGGAAATTCGTCATGGTCGTATCCTCCAGAAGGGGTCCGTTCGGGTCGGTTTTTCTTGTTTTTGCGCAGGTCACACGCCCAGATGGGCGTGCAGCTTGTCGATGTTCCGGTCGAGCTCGGCATTGGGGATCATGTCCACCACGCGGCCCTGCTCGACCAGATAATGACGGTCGGCCACCGTCTGGGCGAAGCGGAAGTTCTGCTCCACGAGGATGATCGTGAAGCCCTCGCTCTTCAACCGCGAGATGGTCCGGCCGATCTGCTCGATGATGACGGGGGCGAGGCCCTCCGTCGGCTCGTCCAGCAGCAGGAACTTCGCCCCCGTGCGCAGGATGCGGGCAATCGCCAGCATCTGCTGCTCGCCACCCGAGAGCTTGGTGCCCTGGCTGGTGAGGCGCTCCTTGATGTTGGGGAAGAGCTCGAAGATCTGCTCGACGCTCATGCCCCCGGGCCGAACCTGCGGCGGCAGCATCAGGTTCTCCTCCACCGAGAGCGAGGAGAAGATGCCGCGCTCCTCGGGCACGTAGCCGATGCCGAGCCGCGCGATGGCCCGCGACGACATCGCGACCGTCTCCTCTCCCTGGAAGCGGATGGAGCCCGTGCGCTTGCCGATGATGCCGATGATCGACTTCAGCGTCGTCGTCTTGCCGGCGCCGTTGCGGCCGAGAAGGGTGATGACCTCGCCCTCGGCGACGTCGAGATTGACGCCGTGGAGCACATGGGATTCCCCGTACCAGGCGTTGAGGTCCCTGACCTCGAGCATCGGGGTGGTGGCGGCAGGGCGCGTCATGTCCAGGGCCTCAGCCATGACCGGCTCCGATATAGGCTTCGATCACGCGCGGATCCTTCGACACGGTCTGATAGTCGCCCTCGGCCAGCACCTTGCCGCGCGCCAGCACGGTGATGCGGTCGGAGAGCGAGGCGACGACGGAGAGGTTGTGCTCCACCATCAGGATGGTGCGGTTCGCCGAGACGCGGCGGATCAGTTCGGCGATGCGGTCCACGTCCTCGTGGCCCATGCCGGCCATCGGTTCGTCCAGCAGCATCATCTCGGGGTCGAGCGCCAGGGTGGTGGCGATCTCCAGGGCGCGCTTGCGGCCATAGGAGAGCTCCACGGCCTGGTGGCGGGAGAACTCCGCGAGGCCGACGGCCTCCACGAGTCGGGCAGCCTCGCCGTCGAGCGCCTTGAGCACGTGCTCGGAATTCCAGAAGTCGAAGCTGTCGCCGCGCTTGCGCTGCAGGGCGATGCGCACGTTCTCCAGAACCGTCAGGTGCGGAAAGACCGCGGAGATCTGGAACGAGCGGACCAGCCCCCGGCGGGCGATGTCCGCCGGCTTCACGCGGGTGATGTCCTCACCCTTGTAGGTGATCGTGCCGCGGGTCGGGATGAGGAACTTGGTGAGAAGGTTGAAGCAGGTCGTCTTGCCGGCGCCGTTGGGCCCGATCAACGCGTGGATGGACCCGCGCCGGACCGAGAGGTCCACCTCGCTCACCGCGGTGAAGCCCTTGAAGTCCTTTGTCAGACCCTGGGTCTGAAGGATGATGTCGTCGGTCGTTCCCACCATGCACTCTGTTCTTTTGCCCGTGCGTTGGCGCGCATTGCTGCATGGCGCGCAGCGCATAGTCAATGCAAAACCTGACGAGCGCGTCATGTCTAACGACGGAGGGCCCCGGCAAACTGTCGCAGTCCGTCACGATCCGTGATCGTGCGTCATGAACGGAAACCACGACAGCGCGTTGTCCATCCATGCTGCACGGCAGCTTTGAGGAGGACATCATGAAGAACCATCTGCTGATCGGCGCGGCCCTCGCGGGTTCGCTCGCTCTCGCCCTTCCCGCCAGCGCCCAGACGCGTGACCAGGGCATCCCGCCGGGCGTCGGCACCGGTGCCGCCACGGGTGCGGTCGGTGGCGCCATCGTCGGCGGTCCCGTGGGCGCCGTCGTCGGCGGCGCGGCTGGTGCGATCGTCGGCGGCCTCGCCGAGACGACCCGCCCGCAGTTCCGTGAGTATGTGGTCGAGCGTCGCCATCGCTCGTTCGAGTACGACGGCGAGGTCGCCGTCGGCCGCACCCTGCCCGAGACGGTCACCTACTACGAAGTGCCGGACCGCTTCGGTCAGACCGAGTACCGGTACACCGTCGTCAACAACCGCACGGTTCTCGTCGAGCCGCGCACCCGGCGCATCGTCCAGGTCATCGACTGACCGATAGAAGCCTGAACTCATCGGAAAGGGCGCCCTCGGGCGCCCTTTTTGCTGCGCGTCGCCCCGGCTTGCGCGGGCCTTGCCGGCGCTCGACACTGCCGGCGGGAGACAACGCCGAAAGGACGCCGCAGCCATGTGGGAGCAGAGCCCCATCTATCCCGATCCGTCGATCGAGATCCTCGATCCGCGCTTTCTGAAGTACCGGCTGTTCAACGCCGCGGTGGAGCGCCTCGCCGTCGGCCTGCGCTGGGGCGAGGGCCCGGTCTGGATCGGCGACCAGCGCTGCCTCCTCGTCAGCGACATTCCCAACGACCGCATCCTGCGCTGGGACGAGGAGACGGGCGCCGTCACGCGCTTCCGCGCGCCCAGCAACAAGGCCAACGGCAACACCCGTGACCGCCAGGGCCGGCTGGTCACCTGCGAACACGGTGGCAGGCGGGTCGTGCGCACCGAATATGACGGCTCCCTCACCGTCCTCGCCAGCCACTACGAGGGCCGCCGCCTCAACTCGCCCAACGACGTGGTGGTGAAGTCGGACGGCTCCATCTGGTTCACCGATCCCGCCTTCGGCCTCCTGAGCCACTACGAGGGCACGGTGGCGGAGCCCGAACTGCCGCAGAACGTCTACCGCGTCGACCCCGACAGCCTCGCGATCGCCATCGTGGCGGAGGGCATCGCGGGCCCGAACGGCCTCTGCTTCTCGCCCGACGAGACAACCTTCTACCTCGTGGAGTCGCGCGCCGCCCCGCACCGCCTCATCGCCGCCTATGACGTCGCCGCAGACGGGCGGTCGATCGGCAACCGCCGCGTCTTCGCCGATGCCGGTCCCGGCGGCACGCCCGACGGCATCCGCTGCGACGTCGACGGCAACCTGTGGTGCGGCTGGGGCATGGGGAAGCCGGAACTGGACGGCGTCATGGTCTTCGCGCCCGACGGCACCGCCATCGGGCGGATCGCCCTGCCCGAGCGCTGCGCCAACGTCTGCTTCGGCGGCCGCCATCGCAACCGGCTCTTCATGGCGACCGGACGAGGGCTCTATGCGCTCTACGTCAACACCCAGGGCGCGCCGGGCGGCTGAAACGGCGACCGCCGCGCTCCCTCGCGGGAACGCGGCGGCCGGAAGGCTCGCAGATGGGGCCGGGAGCTAGAGCACCCGGCGCGGGTCGAAGGTGTCGCGCAGGCCGTCGCCGATGAAGTTGATGGCGAGCACCGTGATGAAGATCGCCGCCCCCGGGAACAGCGCCCAGTGCGGCGCATAGTCGAGGAAGTCCTTGGCGTCGAACAGCAGGCGACCCCAGGTCGGGATGTCCGGCGGGAAGCCGAGGCCGAGGAAGGACAGCGTCGACTCCGCGATGATCGCCGCCGCGACGTCGATCGTGGCCGCCACGATGACCGGGCCCATCGCGTTGGGCAGGATGTGCCGGACCACCTGGCGCGTCTTGGAGGCGCCGAGGGCCTGGGCGGCCTCGACGAATTCCTTCTCGCGCAGCGACAGGAACTGGGCGCGCACGAGACGGGCAACGGGCATCCATCTCAGGCCGCCGATGACGACGACGATGAGGATGAACACGCCCATCTCGACGCCGAAGACGTCCTTCAGCGCGTCGCGGAACAGGTAGATGATGAGCAGCAGCAGCGGCAGCTGCGGCAGCGACAGGAACAGGTCCGTCACCCACATCAGCGCCGTGTCGACGCTGCCGCGGGAAATGCCCGCGATGGCGCCGATGATGACGCCGACGATGATGGCGACCAGCATGGCCGCGAGCCCCACCGCGAGCGAGATGCGCCCGCCGTAGATCATCCGCGCCAGCAGGTCCTGGCCGAGATCGTCCGTCCCGAACGGATGGGCCCTGGAGGGAGGCTGCAACCGCGCGGTGAAGTCGATGTCGTTGATGGACACGGGCCACAGCCATGGCCCGACGATCACCGCCACGATGATGGTGAGGAGCGCGATGCTGCTCGCCACCGCCAGCTTGTGGCGGCGGAACTTGCGCCAGGCGTCGACCCACGGCGAGACGTGCTCGGCGGTGACGACGGCTCCGATGTCGGCCACCGCCGGATCAGCGGAAGGCGATGCGGGGGTCGAGCCAGCCATAGAGGACATCTGCAATCAGGTTGAAGGTCACGACGAGACAGGCGAAGACGAAGGTCACCGCCATGATGACAGGGGTGTCGTTGGAGAGGATCGCGCTGATCAGCAGCGAGCCGATCCCCGGGATGCGGAAGATCTGCTCGGTGACGATGGCGCCGCCGAAGACGGTCGGCATCTGCAGCGCGACGAGCGTCACGACAGGGATCAGAGCATTGCGCACGACGTGGCGCACCACGACGGTCTTCTCGCCCAGCCCCTTGGCGCGTGCCGTGGTGACGAAGTCGAGACGGATCACGTCGAGGACGGCCGAGCGCACGTAGCGGGTGTAGGAGGCCGCCTGGAACAGGCCGAGCACCATGACCGGCATGATGGCCTGCCTGATCTGCTCCCAGTACCAGCGCCAGCCCGTCGCCGTGATGTCGCTGCGGTAGACGAAGGGCAGCCAGTCCAGCCAGATCGAGAAGACCAGGATGAAGAGCAGGCCGGTGAAGAAGGTCGGCAGCGAGAAGCCGATGAAGGCGAAGGTGTTGGCGATCTGGTCGAAGACCGAATAGGGCCGGGTGGCGGCATAGATGCCGACCGGCAGGGCGATCGCGAGCGCCAGGATCTGCGACGAGCCGATGACGAAGATCGTCGCCGGCAGGCGCTGCAGGATCAGGGTGTCGACGTTGACGCGGCTGGCGAAGGAAAAGCCCCAGTCCCCCTGCATCATCGCCGTCAGCCAGCGAAAATAGCGCAGGTAGACCGGGTCATCGATGCCGAACTTCTCCCGAAGTGCGAGACGCACCTCGGGAGGGATGTTCGGGTTGGTGGCCATCTCCTCGAAGGGATCGCCGGGGGCCAGCGCCAGCACCGTGAAGAGCACGACGCTGATGCCGAGCAGGCTCGGAAGGGCGATGAGCAATCGCCGGACGAGATAGGTACCCATGGAGTCTGTGCCTGGTTCCTCTTGAGCGGGACCTGACGCCGGATGGCGTCAGGGCCGGAACCACGCGTTCAGCATCCAAAGGTCGAGGTCCCAGCCGCTGGGCTGGACGACGAGGTTGTTGCTGGAGGCCGCCATGCGCGTGCGGGCCAGAACCGGCACGAGGATGTTCTCGCCGCAGAAGATGTCGTTCATCCGGATGAACAGCGCGGTGCGACGGGCCGGGTCGAGGGAGTTCTGCGCCTCGCGGAAGGCGTCGTCCGCCTCCTTGCTGGAATAGCGCGAGATGTTCCGCCCCTGCCACTTGTTCTCCTTGTTGGCGATCTCCCACGAGACCAGCTGCAGCATGAACCGCTCCGGGTCCGGCTGGAGCATGGTGGTCGTGTACATCTGGATGTCGCAGTAGAACTTGGAATAGGTGTCCGGATTGGCGACGTCCGAGGAGAAGAAGACCGACGCCGTCACCGACTTCAGCTCGATGTCGATGCCGGCGCGCTGGGCGGCCTGCTTGACGATCGCCTGGTTCTTCTGGCGAGGGGCGTTGATCGAGGTCTGGTAGACATATTTCAGTTTGGTGCCGCCCTTGGCGCGGATGCCGTCGGAACCGCGCACCCAGCCGGCGTCGTCGAGGATCTTGTTCGCCTTGTCGATGCTGAACTCGTACTTCATGTTCGGCGAGACGTAGCGCGGCGGGGCGTTGACGAAGTTCGCCGTCGCCTTGCCGCCGCGGCCGTAGATGAACTTCTGAACAGACTCGCGGTCGATCAGCAGGTTGATCGCCTGCCGGACGGCCGGGTCGGTGAGCGACGGATGCTTGGTCTTCACGCTCGAACGCTCGCCGTCGACCTCGGTCCACGGGTCGGTGGTGTTCAGCATGATGAACTCGATATTGCCGCTCGAGACCGGAATGGCCTTGCCGCGGCCGCCGCGCTCCATGCGCAGCAGGATCTCGTCCTCCACCTGCATGTTCCAGGCGTAGTCGAACTCGCCGGTCTGGATGACCGCGCGGGCCGCCGAGACGGCGTCGCCGCCGCCCTTCACCTCGACCGTGTCGAAATGCGGCTGGTTGGCGATGTGGTAGTCGGGGTTGCGCTCGCCGCGCAGGATGTCACCCGGCTTGAAGTCGATGAACTTGTAGGCGCTGGTGCCGACCGGCTTCAGGTTGGCCGGCGCATCGCGCGAGGCGGCGCCCTTGAACGGCTCGAAGACGTGCTTCGGCAGGATCATGCCGGCGGCGCCGACGAAGGCGTCGGCCCAGAACGGGGTCGGCTTCTCGAAGGTGATCTTGATCGTCAGGTCGTTGATCTTCTCGACCTTGATGTCCTTGTAGGTGCCGATGGTGGTGGCGGCGGTCGCCGGATCGGCGGCATAGGCGGCGGTGAACAGGCAGTCGTCGGCGGTGAAGGGCTTGCCGTCGTGCCACTTGACGTTCGGCTTCAGCTTCCACGTGACCGAGAGGCCGTCGGCGGAGACGGCACCGTTCTCGCGGCTCGGGATCTCGGCGGCGAGGAAGGGCACGAGGTTGCCCTCGTTGTCCCAGCCGGCGAGCGGCTCGTAGAAGACGCGCGAGCCTTCCTGGTCCTTGGTGCCGATCGCGAAGTGCGGGTTGAGCAGGGTGGGCGCCTGCCAGAGCAGGATCTTCAGGGGCCCGCCGCCGCCGGCCTTGGTCGGCTTGTAGGCGGTCAGCGACTGGGCCTGGGCGACGCCGTGGAAGTCGAGGATGTGCCAGGCCGTGGGCGCGGCGACGCCGAAGGCGGCAAGGCGCTGCATGAAGCCGCGTCGGGAGAGCTTGCCCTCCTTCACGTCGGCGACCATGCCGTGAATCTCGGTCTCGTTCATCGCAATCACTCCTCGCAAACGTGCTGGGCGAGCCACTCTGGTCGGGCCGGATTGTCCCTCCGGCGCGCGAAGCGGGGATCGGAGCGTTTTCAGATGCGGAAGTCAACGCGGATTCGCGCGATGTCCACGGCAGCGCGGTCGCCTGACCGCGCCGAAGGCACGATGCCCTCGGTCGCGCAGCGATTTGCCGCAGGCTTCGGCAGCCGGGCCCCTATTCGGCGGCCTGGCGCGGCTCCATGAGGAAGCCTCCGGACTGCCGGGCCCAGAGCTGGGCATAGAGCCCGCTCTTCGCCAGCAGCCCCGCATGCGTGCCCTCCTCGACGATGCGCCCGCCGTCGAGCACGACGAGCCGGTCCATGATCTGCAGCGTCGAGAGGCGGTGGGCGATGGCGATCACCGTCTTGCCGGCCATGAGTTCGCCGAGACTGTCCTGGATCGCCGCCTCCACCTCGCTGTCGAGGGCGGCCGTCGCCTCGTCGAGGATGAGGATCGGCGCGTCCTTGAGGATCACGCGCGCGATGGCGATGCGCTGGCGCTGGCCGCCCGAGAGCTTGACGCCGCGCTCGCCGACATGGGCGTCGTAGCCGGTCCGCCCGTTGATGTCCTTCAGCTGGGGGATGAAGCTGTCGGCATGGGCGCGCGCCGCCGCCGCCTCCATCATCGCGTCATCGGCCCCTGCCCGCCCGTACATGATGTTCTCGCGTATGGACCGGTGCAGGAGCGAGGTGTCCTGCGTCACCACCGAGATCGCCTGCCTGAGGCTTTCCTGCGTGACGGCCTGCACGTCCTGGCCGTCGACGCGGATGGCGCCCTTCTCCACGTCGTGGAAGCGCAGCAGCAGGTTGACCAGCGTCGACTTGCCGGCGCCGGATCGGCCCACCAGGCCCACCTTCTCCCCGGGCTTCACCGTCAGCGACAGGTCGCGGATCACCGGCAGGTCGGACCGGCCGTAGCCGAAGGTCACGTGGTCGAAGACGATCTCGCCCCCCGTCACCGCGAGCGGCTGCGCGCCCGGCGCATCCTGCATGGAGAGCGGCCGCGCGATCGAGCCCATGCTCTCCTGCACCACGCCGACATTCTCGAAGATGCCCTGGATTTCGGCCGCGACCCAGCCCGACATGCTGATGATCTGGATGGTCAGCGGCAGCACCATGGCGACCGCGCCGATCTCCACGCGGCCGGCCTGCCAGAGGACGACGGCCAGCGTTCCCACCGCCGCGAGCAGCACGGCGTTGAGGGTGTTGAGCAGCACCGTGAACAGCGTGTTGATGCGGTGCTGGGCGAGGAACGCCGTGTTCATCTCCACCATGCTGTCGCGGATGTAGCGGTCCTCGTCGGCGGTGCGGGCGAAGAGCTTGACGGTGTGGATGTTGGCGTAGCCGTCCACCACCTTGCCGGTCACCGCCGAGCGCTTGGCCGAGGCCGTGCGCGCCTTGTCGCGAAGCCGCGGGACGAGAGCCACGAGCAGCGTTACATAGAGGCAGAACCAGGTGAAGATCGGCACCGCCAGCCGCCAGTCCTGCGCCACCATCAGGCCGGTCGCCGCGACGCCGTAGAACAGGATGTGGAGCACCGAGCGCATCGTGGCGAGCGCCGTCTCGCGGACGCCGCCGCCGGCCTGCATGACGTGGTTGGCGATGCGGCCGGCGAAGTCGTTCTGGAAGAAGCCGAGCGACTGGCGGATGACGTGGTGGTGGCTCTGCCAGCGCGTCAGCGTGTTCAGCGGCCCGGAGATCCCGTGGTTGGAGATGGCGCGCTGGATGAAGAGCACCAGCGGCCGCACCACCAGGACGACGGCGAGCATGACCGCGAAGGTCGGCCCGGCCGTGGCGAAGAGCTGGTCGCGCGGCGTCTCGGTGAGGATGGCCACCAGCCGTCCGATGAAATAGGGGATCGCGGTCTCGACGACGGCGGCCACCATGCCGACGACGAAGAGCGCCGCGAACAGCCATTTCGCCTGGGCGATGAAATACCAGAAGAAGGCGAGGAGGCCGGCGGGCGGGCCGTCGCCGGGCGGCGGCGCGACGGGGTCGATGCGGGTTTCCAGATAGCGAAGCATGAAGAGAAATGTCCGGACAAATGGGGCGATGCCCCGACGGCGGCGGCGCGCGGGGACGAATCGAAAACGAGCAAAGGACGATGAGGTGCCACTGTGACGCCAAGGCGGTCGTCCGTCGACCCTCGTGAGGCATACGCGCGGCGGCTGCTGACAGATTGCGGCGGGGGCTCACGAACGCGAGAACCCCGGCCTTGCGGCCGGGGTTCTGCTGGCGTTGCGAGGATGATGGGGACCGATCACTCGCAGACGCGGACGGTGCGGCGCTCCGGGCCGTAGGGGCCGTCGACCCAGCGGCGGGTCAGGTAGCACTCGGAGGCGTAGGCGTTGGAGCGGCTCGCGGCGATGGCGCCGCCGACGATCAGGCCGGTGGCGAGGGCGCCGACGCCCCAGCCGATGTGGCGGCGGTGGAACGGGCCGGCTTCGGCCTGGGAAGCGACGCCGACCGACATGGTGGCGACGGCGAGGGCGGCGATGGCGAGGGTCTTGATGCGGTTCATGGCGGTGGTCCTTCTGGCTCTGGTGGGGCACCTGCGCCCCGGTCCTCCATGGGTTGCGCCGCCGCGCAAAAAGGTTCGGGCCCGCCGCGATTTTTTTTCGCGGGCGGGCCCGAAGGGCTTTGGGGGATGGATGAGGCGTCAGGCCGCCGAGACGAGCTGACCGAAGGACGCGACCTCCGCGAGGTGGTGGTCGGCATCGCCGAACAGCGTGTCGATCATGGTCAGCCGCTTGAAGTAGTGGCCGGCCTTGTACTCCATCGTCATGCCGATGCCGCCGTGCAGCTGGATGCCCTGCTGGCCGATGAACTTCGCCGAGCGGCCGATCTGCACCTTGGCGGCGGAGGCGAGCGCCCGCCGCTCCGTCGCATCCTCCGTGGCGGCGGTCATGGCGGCGAACATCGCCATGGAGCGCGCCTGTTCGAGCGCGACGAACATCTCGGCCGCCCGGTGCTGGAGCGCCTGGAACTGGCCGATATTGATGCCGAACTGCTTGCGCTGCTTGAGGTAGTCGACCGTCAGATCGGTGAGTTCGCTCATCGCGCCGACGGCCTCGGCGCAGAGCGCGGCGATGGCCTCGTCGGCGACGGCCTCCAGCACGGGAAGGCCGCCCTCGGGATCGCCGATCACGTCCGCGGCCTCGACCCTCACGCCGGAGAGGCTGACCTCGGCGGCGTGGGTGCCGTCCTGGGTGGGCGAGGAGCGCCGCGACAGGCCCGATGCGTCGCCCGGCACGATGAACAGGCCGATGCCGCCGCGATCGCGGCGCGCACCTGCCGTGCGGGCCGAGACGATGATCCGGTCGGCCGTACCGCCGTTGACGACCACCGCCTTCTCGCCGTCCAGCACCCATGAGCCGCCGTCCTTCTTCGCCGTCGTGGTGACGTCGAAGAGGTCGTAGCGCGAATGCCGTTCGGTGGTGGCGAGGGCGAAGGTGCGCGATCCCTCGGCGATCGCGGCGATGTGCTCGGCCTTCTGTTCGGCCGAGCCCGCGCGCTTCAGCACGCCGCCGCCGAGGATGACGGTCGCGAGATAGGGTTCCAGCACGAGATATTTGCCGAAGCTCTCGGCCAGCAGCATGGTCTCCACCGCGCCGCCGCCGAAGCCTCCGTCCTCTTCCGAGAAGGGCAGGCCGAGAAGGCCGAGCTCGGCGAACTTCGCCCAGACCTCGGGGCTCCAGCCGCCCGGCAGCGCGGCGATCTTCTTGCGGCTCTCGAAGTCGTAGGTGTCGGCGAGGAAGCCCTCCACCGAGTCCTTGAGGAGCTGCTGTTCTTCGGAGAGATCGAAATCCATGGGAAGTGCCTGTCGGTGCGGTTCCGCGTGAGCTGAAGCTTCGAGGTCGTCATGCCCGGCCTTGTGCCGGGCATCCACGACTTCATTCAGCGGCGGTCGTGTTCAAGTCGTGGATGGCCGGGACAAGCCCGGCCATGACGGAGCGGGGGCCGACGTCATGCAGCCCTTTGGGGCTCACAGCCCCAGCACGGCCTTGGCGATGATGTTCTTCTGGATCTCGTTGGAGCCGCCGTAGATCGAGACCTTGCGAACGTTGAAATAGGTGGGCGCGATGGTCTGGGCCCATTCCGGCCCGATCGGCGGCTCGTTCGAGCCCGGCTCCTCCGGCGTGAACGGCGCCGAATGCGGCCCGATCACCTCCATCAGGAGCTCGGTCGTCGCCTGCTGCAGCTCCGAGCCCTTGATCTTCAGGACGGACGAGGCCGGATCCGGCTTGCCCTTCTCGCGCTTCTTCTCGCCGGCGATGACGCGCAGCTGGGTGATCTCCAGCGCCTTCAGCTCGATCTCCACCTCGGCGATCTTCTCGCGGAAGCGCTGGTCCTCGATCAGCGGGCGCCCGCCGCGCTGCTCGATGGTGGCCATCTCCTTGATCTTGCGGATGCGCTGCTTGGAGATGCCGACGCGGGCGATGCCGGTGCGCTCGTTGCCGAGCAGGAACTTGGCATAGTCCCAGCCCTTGTTCTCCTGGCCGACGAGGTTCTCCAGCGGCACCTTCACGTCGTCGAAGAAGACCTCGTTGACCTCCCGGCCGCCGTCGATGGTCTGGATCGGCTTCACCGTGATGCCCGGCGTCTTCATGTCGACCAGGATGAAGGAGATGCCCTCCTGCTTCTTCACGGTCGCATCGGTGCGGGCGAGCACGAAGATCCAGTCGGCATACTGGCCGAGCGTGGTCCAGGTCTTCTGGCCGTTGATGACCCAGTGGTCGCCGACCTTCTCGGCCTTGGTCTTAAGGCCCGCGAGGTCGGAGCCGGCGCCGGGCTCGGAGAAGCCCTGGCACCACCAGTCGTCGAGGCTGGCGATGCGCGGCAGGAAGCGCTTCTTCTGCTCCTCCGAGCCGAAGGTGTAGATCACCGGCCCGACCATCGAGGTGCCGAAGGCGAGCGGCGGCGGCGAGGGCGCCATCATCATCTCCTCGAGGAAGATGTACTGCTTCACCGCGTCCCAGCCGGTGCCGCCGTACTGGACCGGCCAGTGCGCCACGCCCCAGCCCTTGTCGTTGAGCGTCTTCTGCCAGAACACGATGTCGTCGCGGGTCGGGTGGTGGCCGGCGGCGAGCTTCTCGCGCAGCGCTTTCGGCAGTTTCGCGTGGATGAAGGCGCGGACCTCCTTGCGGAAGGCGACTTCCTCGTCGGTGAACCTCAGTTCCATGCGGAGCCTCCTCAGAGCAGGGCCGCGCCGGCAGGGCGCGGGATGGCGGTTTCCTCGGCGCCCGGAAAACATACCGGTGCGAATGTTTCTTGGCGCGCATTCAACCCCCGCGCCGCGGCGAAGGCAACAGGGAACCTTCGGCGACCGCCTCCCTCGAAAGGTGAGGCCCGCCCGCATGGCTGCCGTCGCGGCCGCAGGCGAGCGGCGTCGATGGCGGCATGGCACAGTCCGCCCCCACAACAGGGGAGATGGCTCATGGCCTTCGATTTCAAGGGTAAGCGCGTGGTGGTCTGCGGCGGCAGCCGCGGCATCGGCCGGTCCATCGCGCTGGGATTTGCGGCAGCGGGGGCCGGCGTCTCGATCTGCGCCCGCGGCGAGGACGGCCTCAAGGCCACCGCCGCCGAGATGGG
>LNFH01000456.1 GCA_001464235.1 Rhizobiales bacterium Ga0077556
CTGCGCCTATCGGTGGGGTTGGAGGCCGTCGACGACCTCTATGCCGACATCGACCGGGCGCTCAGGGCCGCCAACGCCTGACGGGTCAATTCGCCCCGTCGAGCAGGCGCCGCGCGATGACCTGCGCCTGGATCTCGGCCGCGCCCTCGAAGATGTTGAGGATGCGCGCGTCGCAGAGCACTCTGGACACCGGATATTCCAGCGCGAAGCCGTTGCCGCCATGGATCTGCAGGGCGTTGTCCGCCGCCGCCCAGGCGACGCGGGCGCCGAGCAGCTTGGCCATGCCGGCCTCGAGGTCGCAGCGCCGGTCGAGATCCTTCTGTCGCGCCGAGAAATAGGTGAGCTGGCGGGCGATCATCACCTCCACCGCCATCATGGCGATCTTGTCGGAGACGCGCGGGAAGGCGATCAGCGGCTTGCCGAACTGGACGCGCTCCTGGGCGTAGCGGAGCGCCAGGTCCATGGCCGCCTGCGCGACGCCGACGGCGCGCGCCGCCGTCTGGATGCGCGCGGCTTCAAAGGTCTGCATGAGCTGCTTGAAGCCCTGGCCCTCGACGCCGCCGAGCAGGTTCTCTGACTTGACCTCGAAGCCGTCGAAGGAGATCTCGTATTCCTTCATGCCGCGATAGCCGAGCACCTCGATCTCGCCGCCGGACATGCCCTCGGCCGGGAAGGGGTTCTCGTCGGTGCCGCGCGGCTTTTCCGCCAGCAGCATGGACAGGCCCTTGTAGCCGGGCTCGGCCGGGTTGGTGCGCACCAGCAGCGTCATCACGTCGGCGCGCACCGGATGGGTGATCCAGGTCTTGTTGCCGGAGACCTTGTAGACGTCGCCCTCGCGCACGGCGCGGGTCTTCAGCGAGGCGAGGTCGGAGCCGGTGTTCGGCTCGGTGAAGACGGCGGTGGGCAGGATCTCGCCCGAGGCGATCTTCGGCAGCCAGTGGTCCTTCTGCGCCTGCGTGCCGCCGGCGAGGATCAGCTCGGAGGCGATCTCCGAGCGGGTGCCGAGCGAGCCGACGCCGATATAGCCTCGCGAGAGCTCCTCGGAGACGACGCACATGCTCTCCTTGCCGAGCCCCATGCCGCCATAGCTCTCGGGCAGCGTCAGGCCGAAGACGCCGAGCTCGGCGAGCTTGGCGATGACGTCGAGCGGGATATAGGCGTTCTGGAGGTGCCACTCGTGGGCGTGGGGGAGAACCTCGGCGAGCGAGAACTTCCGCATCTCGTCGCGGATCGCCTCCAGCGTCTCGTCGAGCGCCGGCTCGCCGAAATGGCCGGAGGATTCCTGCTCGCGCACCAGTTCGGCGAGGCGCGCGCGGTTGGCGGCCGTGTTGCCGGTGGCGATCAGCGCGTCGGGCGCGCCGGCGAAGCGGCGCAGGATGTCGCTCGCAGAGAGCCCGACATCCGCCGGGCGCACCATCTCGCCCTGGCTCATCGGAATGCCGCCGACGATCTGCGCCAGGTACTCGCCGAGGCCGATGCGGACGATCAGGTCCTCGATCTCGCCGAACTTGCCCTCGGCGCCGAGGCGCTCGGCATAGGAGGCGAGCTGCCGGACGCTCTCCACATAGGTCGCGAGCCAGGCGAGGCCGTGGGTGGCGCGCTGCTCGCGCTCGATCGCGGCGCCGGAGATGCGGCCGTCCTCGGTGACGAGGGCGCGCACCGCCGCGGCCGCGTCCGCCAGCACCGCGTCGGCGGCGGCGACGGCGCCCTGGGCGAGTTCGGTCAGCGACATCGCGGGGGCATCCTTGCGGGCGAGAGCGGGGCTCATGGTGGTTCCCTCGGGCTGGTCGTTGTTGCTGCAATGCAAAATAACGCAGCGCCGCCGCGTTTCAATCCGGCAAATGACCGGGTCGTCGCCGTCCGGGTCAGGCCGGCCGCGTCGCCAGCCAGACCCCCGCCGCCGTCACCGCCATGCCGACGAGCTGCACCGCGGTCAGCGTCTCGCCGAAGAAGACGAAGGCCATCAGGGCGGAGACCGCCGGCACCAGATAAATGTATGCGGTGGCGCGCGACACCTCGCCCCGGCGGATCAGGTAGAGGAACAGGAAGATGCCGCCCACCGACAGGGCGAGCACCGACCAGGCCATGGTCAGGATCAGCGTCTGGTTCCACTCCGCCTGGACGCGGCCGAACACGAGGAACAGCGGCAGCATGGTCAGGGCCGCGCCGACATATTGCCAGCTCGTCGTCGTCCGCATGTCGCCGCCGGAGACGAAGCGCTTCTGGTAGAAGGTGCCGGCCGTCACCGAGATCATGCCGAGCACGTTGACGACGAGCGGCGTGACGATGGCCTCGTAGGTCTCCGGGCTGACGCCGACGACCTTCGGGGCCAGCACCAGCACGATGCCGAGGAAGCCGAGCGCGACGCCCGCGCCCTGCCGCGCGGTGATCCGCTCGCCGAGGATGGCGGGGGCGAGCAGCGCCGTCATCACCGGCTGCAGGCCCGCCATGATGCCGGACACGCCGGAGGGCACGCCGTTGGCGACCGCCCACCACACGGCGGCGAGATAGAGGGCGTGCAGCAGCACGCCGGACATCATGGCGTGGCCGACCTCCCGCCCCGACCGCGGCCAGGGCGCGCCCATCGCCACCGCAATTCCCGCGATCACCGCCGCCGCCATCGAGAAGCGCAGAAAGAGGAACCACAGAGGATCGGCGAGGCGCGCCGAGAAACCCGCGACGATCCACCCGGTGGACCAGGCGAGGACGAAGAGGAAGGGCACCGCCCGCACGGCCAGGGACATGGACATCTCGAAAACCAGGGGCGCGGACCCTAGGGCGCGGCGGGTGGAAACTCAATCAGTGACGCTGGGGAAGTTCATCTCGCGACAACCCGCTGTAAAAGCAAGATTTCTTCGATCACCATGCGGGCCGGATAGTCATTCGTTAAGATGTCGCGGGCAGTATTGCGGCACTGCCCGCCACAAGGCTTCAAACAAATGGCTGCTCGCATGCCCGCAATGTCCGTTCGCCTGAGGATCGCTCTTCTCGCCATCGTTCCTATCGTCGGGGTTCTCGCAGCCGGCGGCGCCGCCTGGTACGGCCAGCGGTCGGCGGCCAGCGCCTTCGAGGCCTATGACGATTCGTCGGGCCTCGCGACGGATGCCGCCCGCGTCCGGGCGAGCGTCCGCGACCTGCGCTTCGCCGCCCTCGACTTTGCCGAGCGGCACACCGACGCGGCGCCCACCAATTTCGCCCGCGCCCGCATGGAGGCCATGATGGCCCTCGGCGAGGCCCGCCGCCGGCCGGCGGCCTCCGCGCTCCAGACCGAGATCGAGCAGTCGCTGAAGCAGCTCGGCGAGGCCGCCTCCGCCTTCGACCTCGTCCGCGTCACGATCGAGACGCTGGGCACCAACGAGACCTCGGGCCTCACCGGCCGCATGAACGAGTCGGTGCAGCAGCTCGAGGTCCAGTCCCGCCGCGTCGCCGCCAATTTCGACGACGGCGCCGGCATCCTCGAGCAGGTCCTGCAGATGCGCCGGCACGAGAAGGACTTCATGCTGCGCGGTCTCGACTCCGACCTCGAGGCCTTCCGCCAGGCCCGCACCAAGTTCATCAACGAGGTGAACCGCTCGGTCGTCGCCCCCGCCACCAAGGCCGAGCTCCTGAAGGCCGGCGAGATCTACTGGCCGGCGCTCGATTCCTATGTCGAGGGCACCCGCACGGTGGAGAAGACCGTCCAGCAGCTCGACCAGCTCCTCACCACCCTCGACCAGCAGACCAACGTCCTCGTCGCCGCCGCCAACGACGGCAGGACCCGCGCCAACGAGGCGCGCCTCGAGGCCCAGTCCGCGACCATGATGCTGGTCATCGGCATCATCGTCGGCATGGTGCTCCTCTGTGGCCTGGTCGCCATGGTCCTCGGCCGCTCCATGACCCGGCAGATCGGCGGCATCACCGTGTCGATGCGCGAACTCGCCGGCGGCAACACCGCCGTCGAGGTCCCCTCGACGGATGCGACCGACGAACTCGGCGAGATGGCCCGCGCCGTCCTGGTCTTCCGCGACAACGCCATCGAGCGCGAACGCCTCGCCGCCGAGCAGATCGCCGAGGTCGAGGCCCGCAACCGCCGCGCCACCGTGGTCGACAATCTCATCAAGGGCTTCGAGCAGGCCGCTGACAAGTCGCTCGGCGCCCTGCGCAGCGCCTCCGGCCAGCTCGACGGCGCCTCCGACCAGCTCGACGGCACCTCGGGCGGAGCAGGCGGCGAACTCCGTCTCCTCCGCCGCCGCCGCCGCCGAGGAGCTCGCCGCCTCGATCGCCGAGATCGCCTCGCAGGCCTCCAAGTCGACCGAGGTCGCCGGCACCGCCGTCACCGAGGCCGAGCGCACCGCCCAGACCATGGGCCAGCTCGCCCAGGCCGCCTCGCGCATCGGCGAGGTGGTGAACCTCATCCAGGCGATCGCCGGCCAGACCAACCTGCTCGCCCTCAACGCCACCATCGAGGCGGCCCGCGCCGGCGAGGCCGGCAAGGGCTTCGCGGTGGTCGCCTCCGAGGTGAAGAGCCTCGCCGCCCAGACCGCCCGCGCGACGGAAGAGATCGCCTCGCAGATCGGCGCCATCCAGCTCGCCTCCGGCGACGCCGTGGACGCCATCGACAAGGTCGGCCAGGTCATCGGCGAGATGCGCGGCATCGCCGCCTCCGTCGCGGCGGCCGTCGAGGAGCAGAACGCTGCGGTCTCGACCATCGCCGAGGCGGTCAACCGCGCCTCCGATGAGACCCGCGGCGGCGCCGAGGCCATGGGCCGCGTCGGCGGCACCGCCCAGTCCGCCCAGGCGACCGCCGAGGACGTGCGCGCCCTCTCCGGCCGGCTCGGCGAGGAGGCCCAGGCGCTCGATCGCGAGATCCGCACCTTCCTGGAAGGCGTCCGCGCCGCCTGATCCGTCATCCTTGTCCCCAAAAGCGAAACGGCCGGGGAGAGCCCCGGCCGTTCGTCTATTCAGGCTTCGGCCGAAGCCGGCATCGTCACTTCGCGGCGACGACCATGATCTCGACGGTGAACTGCGGCGCGGCGAGCTTGGCCTCGACGGTGGCGCGGGCCGGGGTCTGGCCGGGGACGACCCAGGCGTCCCAGACGGCGTTCATCTCGGCGAAGGTCGACATGTCCGACAGCCAGATGTTGGTCGACAGCAGGTTCTGCTTCGACGTGCCGCACTCGGCGAGGAGGGCGTCGATGGTCTCGAGGATTTCCTTGGTCTGCTCCGTCACCGACTTGCCGGCCGCCTTGTGGGCCACCTGTCCAGCGAGATAGACGGTGTTGCCGTGGACGACGGCACCGCTCATGCGCGGACCGACCTGCTTGCGCTC
>LNFH01000457.1 GCA_001464235.1 Rhizobiales bacterium Ga0077556
TCGCAGGCGCCTGACAGACCTCCACCAGACCTCCAGCGAAGCCCCGGCCATGCACCGGGGCTTTCGCGCGTCTGCAGGTCGGAGAGATGGCGAAGAGGTCCCCTTGGAGGACTTGGGGAGAGGCAGGGACGGCTAGCACTTCAGCCGGGCCCGTCTTGCGTCCTCGTCTCCTGCCCTCCGCCCAAGCGCGCCTTGCAGTCTCCCGCCGCTTGAAGGGTGCACGGACACCCACGGGCGGCACACCCGCCAGGGCTCCGGCTACCACGCAAACGAAACCGGCGGAGCTTTCGCTCCGCCGGCTCGCAATCTCGGGCGTGGAGGGATCAGCGGCGGCCGCCGCGCCGCTCGCAGACGATGCCACCCCAGGAGGTGGAGTAGTGGCAGGCCTCCATGCTGGCGCTGGCCGGGGGCGGTGCGCCGTAGCGCTGGTGCGTCGGCCCGCCGGGCATCACCACGGCGTTGGTGTAGGTGGCCTCGGAACCGCCGCCGCCGCCACCGCCACCGCCCCCGCCGCCGCGGGCCTGGGCGAAACCGGTGAAGGCGCTGGTCAGCGCGAGGGTGAGGGCGCCGGCGACGGCGAGCTTGCTGATGGACCTGGACATGTTTGATCTCCTTGGGTTCGGCGCCGCGTGGCTGCGGTCGCTTGCGATGTACATGGGTCGGTGTGGCCACGGCGAAGGTTCACCGCCGGCGCCGGAAAGATCGCGGGGCGGCCCAAAAAGAAAACCCCGGCCGCGAAGCCGGGGTTTCTCGTGTCCAGGACGGGCCAGGGCGCCTCACATGTGGATGGCGCGCTTGTCGACGGCGAGCGCCGCCTCCTTGACCGCCTCCGACATGGTCGGGTGGGCGTGGGTGGACCGGCCGAGGTCCTCGGCCGAACCGCCGAACTCCATCAGCACCACCGCCTCGTGGATCATCTCGCCGGCACCGGCGCCGACGATGTGGACGCCCAGCACCTTGTCCGTCGCCGCATCGGCCAGCACCTTCACGAAGCCGTCCGTGGCGCGGTTGGCGCGGGCGCGGCCGTTGGCGGTGAAGGGGAACTTGCCGACGTTGTAGGCGATGCCGGCGGCCTTCAGGTCCTCCTCCGACTTCCCCACGGTGGCGACTTCCGGATAGGTGTAGACGACGCCAGGAATGCAGTCGTAGTTCACGTGGCCCGCCTTGCCGGCGATGATCTCGGCCACCGCGATGCCCTCGTCCTCCGCCTTGTGGGCGAGCATCGGGCCGCGCACCACGTCGCCGATGGCATAGATGCCGGGGACGTTCGTCATGACGACGCGGCCGCGCTCCAGCGCGACGCCGACCGTCTCCAGCCCCAGGCCCTCGGTATAGGGACGGCGGCCGATGGCGACGAGCACCACCTCGGCCTCGATGGTCTGCGCCTCGCCGCCGGCGGCGGGCTCCACCGTCAGGGTGACGCCCTTCTTCGAGGTCTTGGCGCCGGTCACCTTGGAGCCGAGCTGGAAGGTCACGCCCTGCTTGCCCATGATGCGCTGGAACTGCTTGGCGACCTCGGCGTCCATGCCGGGCACGACCACGTGCACCTCGGCACCGAGGCGGCGCCAGACCGAGCCGAGCTCGAGGCCGATCACGCCGGCGCCGATCACCACCATCTTCGACGGCACCTTGGCGAGCTCGAGCGCGCCTTCCGAGGAGACGATCTGCTTCTCGTCGATCGTCACGCCCGGCAGCGGGGTCACTTCCGAGCCGGTGGCGATGACGATGTTCTTCGCCTCGATCTCCGTGACCTTGCCGTCCTCGGCGGTGACCGAGACCTTGCCCGGCGCGGTGATGGCGCCGCGGCCGAAATGCTGGTCGATCTTGTGCTTCTTCATCAGGAAGGCGACGCCGTTGACGTTGGCGTCCACCGTCTCCTGCTTGTGCACCATCATCTGCTTGAGATTGAGCTTGGGCGCCGGCACCTCGATGCCGAGGGCCTGGAAGCCGTGGCCGGCCTCGTCGAAGAGCTCGGAGGCGTGCAGCAGCGCCTTGGACGGGATGCAGCCGATGTTCAGGCAGGTGCCGCCGTGAGTCTTGCGCTTCTCCACCACGGCGACCTTGAGCCCGAGCTGGGCGGCGCGGATGGCGCCGACATAGCCGCCGGGGCCGGTGCCGATGACGATGAGATCGTAGGACATGGACTGTCTCCGAAAATGCGGACGGTGGCGGGTGCTCAGCGCCCGCCGGACGCGGTGATGAAGGTGCCGGTGCAGTAGGAGGCTTCCTCCGAGAGGAGCCAGAGCGCGGCACGGGCGATCTCTTCCGGATCGCCGATCCGCTGCATCGGAATGGACGGGCGGATGCGCTCGACCCGGCCGGGGTCGCCGCTCGCCTCGTGGATGTCGGTGGTGACCATGCCGGGGCGCACCGCGTTGACGCGGATCCCCTCCATCGCGACCTCCTTGGCGAGGCCGATGACGAAACTGTCCACCGCGCCCTTGGAGGCGGCGTAGTCGACATATTCGTTCGGGCTGCCCAGCACCGAGGCCACCGACGAGATGGCGACGATGGCGCCGCCCTTGCCGCCGTGCTTGGTCGACATGCGCTTCACCGCCTCGCGGGCGCAGAGGATCGTGCCGACCACGTTGATGTTCATGATGCGATGGAGACGGTCGGCGGTGTAGGTCTCGACCCGGCCCGACAGCGAGACGACGCCGGCATTGGCGATGAGGCCGACCAGCGGCCCGAGCCTGTCGGCCGCGGCGAAGATGTCGAGGATGTCGGATTCCTCGGCGATGTCGCCCTTCACCGAGACGGCCTGGGCGCCGAGCGCGTTGATGGCGGCGACGACCTCCGCGGCGGCCGCGGCATTGGCGGTGTAGTTGACCACCACGTCATAGCCGCGCTCGGCCGCCAGCAGGGCGCAGGCGCGCCCGATGCCGCGGCTCGATCCGGTGACGATGACGACGCCCTTGGACATGCTGCTTCTCCCGCCGCGGCGGCCGCCGTCGACCGGCGGCCGGAATGGCCTCAGAGCGTCACGGACCTCAGAGGTCCATGACCAGGCGGGCCGGATCCTCCAGGCTCTCCTTGACGCGCACCAGGAAGGTCACGGCTTCCTTGCCGTCGACGATCCGGTGGTCGTAGGAAAGCGCCAGATACATCATCGGGCGGATCTCGATCTTGCCGCCGACGACCATCGGCCGCTCCTGGATCTTGTGCATGCCGAGGATGCCCGACTGCGGCGCGTTGAGGATCGGCGTCGACATCAGCGAGCCGTAGACGCCGCCGTTCGAGATCGTGAACGTGCCGCCCTGCATCTCCTCGATGGTCAGCTTGCCGTCGCGGGCACGGCGGCCGAAATCGGCGATGGTCTTCTCGACCTCGGCGATGCCCATCTGGTCGGCATCGCGCACCACCGGCACGACGAGGCCCTTGTCGGTGCCGACCGCGACGCCGACGTGGCAGAAGTTCTTGTAGACGATGTCGCTGCCGTCGATCTCGGCGTTGACGGCCGGGATGTCCTTCAGCGCCTGCACGCAGGCCCGCACGAAGAAGCCCATGAAGCCGAGCTTCACGCCGTGCTTCTTCTCGAACAGGTCCTTGTACTGGTTGCGCAGGCTCATGACCTGGGTCATGTCGACCTCGTTGAAGGTCGTCAGCATGGCGGCGGTGTTCTGCGCGTCCTTCAGGCGGCGCGCGATGGTCTGGCGCAGGCGCGTCATCTTCACCCGCTCCTCGCGGGCCGCATCCGCCGGCTGGGAGGCCGGGCGGGGGGCCGAGACGGGAGCCGGCGCCGGGGCGGCGGAGCCGCCGGTGGCGATGGCGGCGAGCATGTCGCCCTTGGTGACGCGGCCGTCCTTGCCGGAGCCGGCGACGCCGGCCGGGCTTACGCCGCTCTCGGCGGCGATGCGGGCGACGGCCGGGCCGTTGTCGGCGGAGACCGCCTTGGCGGGCGCGGCGGCAGCTGCCTTCGGAGCCTCGGCCTTGGGCGCTTCCGCCTTCGGCGCCTCGGCGGCCTTGGCGGGAGCCGCAGCGGCGGCGGCGCCCTCGGCGATCTGGCCGAGCAGGGCGGCGACGCCGACCGTCGTGCCGGAATCCGCGACGATCTCCGACAGCGTGCCGGACGCCGGCGCGTTGACCTCGAGGGTCACCTTGTCGGTCTCGAGCTCGACCAGCGGCTCGTCCTGCTTCACCGCCTCGCCGGGCTTCTTGAACCACTTGGCGACGGTGGCCTCGGTGACGGATTCGCCGAGCGTCGGAACGCGGATTTCGGTGGCCATGTGTTCAGTCCCTCGCGGGCCTCTCTCAGGTCGTAAAATGGCGGAACGTCCGGCCCCTCGGGGGCCGGACCGGATCAGGCGAAAGCCTCGTCCAGGAAGGCCTGGAGCTGGGCGTTGTGGCGGGACAGGAGGCCCGTCGCGGTGGCGGCGGAGGCCGGACGGCCCACGTAGCGGGCGCGCTTCGACTTGGAGCCGGCGGTTCCCAGCACCCACTCCAGATAGGGTTCGACGAAGCTCCACGCACCCATGTTCTTCGGCTCTTCCTGGCACCAGATCACCTCGGCGTTCTTGAACCGGGAGATCTCGCCCGCCAGCGCCTTCAGCGGGAAGGGATAGAGCTGCTCGACACGCATCAGGTAGACGTCGTCGATGCCGCGCTTGATGCGGTCCTCGTAGAGGTCGTAGTAGACCTTGCCCGAGCACAGCACGACGCGACGGATCTTCTTGTCGTCGACCAGCTTGATGTCCTGGCCGGCCAGGCTCTGGGCGTCGTCCCACAGCACGCGGTGGAACGAGGTGTCGGTGACGAGCTCGTCCAGGCGCGACACCGCCCGCTTGTGACGGAGCAGCGACTTCGGCGTCATCAGGATCAGCGGCTTGCGGATCTCGCGCTTCAGCTGCCGGCGCAGGATGTGGAAGTAGTTGGCCGGCGTCGAGCAGTTGGCGACCTGCATGTTGTCCTCGGCGCACATCTGCAGGAAGCGCTCGAGGCGGGCGGAGGAGTGCTCCGGACCCTGGCCCTCATAGCCGTGCGGCAGCAGGCAGACGAGGCCCGACAGGCGCAGCCACTTGCGTTCGGCCGAGGAGATGAACTGGTCGAACACCACCTGCGCGCCGTTGGCGAAGTCGCCGAACTGGCCTTCCCACATGGTCAGCGCGTTGGGCTCGGCCAGCGAGTAGCCGTACTCGTAGCCGAGCACCGCCTCTTCCGAGAGCATCGAGTTGATGACCTCGTAGCGGCCCTTCGAGCCCTCGATGTTGTTGAGCGGCGTGTAGCGCGCCTCGGTCTCCTGGTCGATCAGCACCGAATGGCGCTGGGAGAAGGTGCCGCGCTCGCAGTCCTGGCCGGAGAGGCGGACGCGATGGCCCTCGTCCACCAGGGTGCCGAAGGCCAGCGCCTCGGCGGTCGCCCAGTCGATGCCCTCGCCGGTGTCGATCATCTTGCCGCGGTTGTCCATGAACCGCTGGATGGTGCGATGGGCGGTGAAGCCCTCCGGCACCTTGGTGATCGCCTGGCCGATGCGCTCCAGGGTCTCGCGGGCAACGCCCGAGGCGCCGCGGCGCGGATCATCGTCCGAGGAGGCGCCGCCGGACAGGCCGGCCCACTTGCCGTCCAGCCAGTCGGCCTTGTTCGGCTTGTAGGACTGGCCCGCTTCCATCTCGGCATCGAGACGGGCGCGCCAGTCGGCCTTCATCTTGTCGATCTCGCCCTCGGTGACGATGCCCTCGGCGACCAGCTTCTTGGAATAGCCGTCGAGCGTCGTCTGGAGGCCGCGGATCTTCTTGTACATGAGCGGCTGGGTGAACGCCGGCTCGTCGCCCTCGTTGTGGCCGAAGCGGCGGTAGCACCACATGTCGATGACCACCGGCTTCTGGAACTTCTGCCGGAATTCGGTCGCGACCTTGGCGGCGAAGACGACCGCCTCCGGATCGTCGCCGTTCACGTGGAAGATCGGGGCCTCCACCATCTTCGCCACGTCCGAGGGATAGGGCGAGGAGCGCGAGTAGCGCGGATAGGTGGTGAAGCCGATCTGGTTGTTGATGATGAAGTGGATCGAGCCGCCGGTGCGGTGACCCTTCAGGCCGGAGAGGCCGAAGCACTCGGCCACGACGCCCTGGCCGGCGAAGGCCGCGTCGCCGTGGATCAGCAGCGGCAGAACCGCCGTGCGGTCTTCCGGCGAGCAGCCGAGCTGGTCCTGCTTGGCGCGCACCTTGCCGAGCACCACGGGATTGACGATCTCGAGGTGCGACGGGTTGGGGGTCAGCGACAGGTGCACCTTGTTGCCGTCGAACTCGCGGTCCGACGAGGCGCCGAGGTGGTACTTCACGTCGCCCGAGCCCTCGACGTCGTCGGGGGCGAAGGAGCCGCCCTTGAACTCGTGGAACAGCGCCCGGTGCGGCTTGCCCATCACCTGGGTCAGCGTGTTGAGACGGCCGCGATGGGCCATGCCGAGCACGATCTCGCGCACGCCGAGCTGGCCGCCGCGCTTGATGATCTGCTCCAGCGCCGGGATCATGCTCTCGCCGCCGTCGAGGCCGAAGCGCTTGGTGCCGGTGTAGCGCACGTCGAGGAACTTCTCGAAGCCCTCGGCCTCCACCAGCTTCTGCAGGATGGCGCGCTTGCCCTCCTTGGTGAAGGCGATCTCCTTGTCCGGACCCTCGATGCGCTCCTGGATCCAGGCCTTCTGGGCCGGATCGGTGATGTGCATGAACTCGACGCCGAGCGTCTGGCAATAGGTGCGCTCGAGGATGCCGACCATCTCGCGGATGGTGGCGAATTCCAGGCCCAGGACCTTGTCGATGAAGATCTTGCGGTCGAAGTCGGCCTCGGTGAAGCCGTAGGACTTCGGGTCGAGCTCCTCGTGCGTCTTCGGCGGGTCGAGGCCGATCGGGTCGAGGTTGGCGTGCAGGTGGCCGCGCATGCGGTAGGCGCGGATGAGCATGAGGGCGCGCACGCTGTCGCGCGTCGCCTGCTGCACCTGCTCGGCGGTGATCTCGGCTCCGCGACCCTTGTCGGCGGCCTTGGCCTTCAGCTTGTCGCCGATGGCCTTCTCGACCTGCGCCCAGTTGCCGTCCATGGCGGAGATGAGCTCGCCGTTGGCGGCGATCGGCCAGTTCGGCTTCGACCAGGAGGGACCCTCGGCGCTCTTGACCACGTCCTTGCGGTCGTCGCCGAGCGAGGCGAAGAAGGCCTGCCACTGCTGATCGACCGAGGCCGGATCGGCCTCGTAGCGGGCGTAGAGGTCCTCGATGTAGGCGGCATTGCCCCCGTAGAGGAAGGACGTGAGCGCAATGGTCTCGTCTTGGCGTGCCATGGTCGTTTCCTGCAGCTTCAAGATCGCCCGCGGCGATCCGGCATCCGCGCTGTCATGCGGGGCGTCACCTGACGCCGTGTCGATGGCGGAAATCGGCCCGCACGGGGCCGATTTCCGGATTGTGATCGGCCTCAGCGCTTCTTCAGCACGTCGACCAGGGTCTTGCCGAGGCGGGCCGGCGAGGGGGAGACGCGGATGCCCGCGGCTTCCATCGCCGCGATCTTGTCCTCGGCGCCGCCCTTGCCGCCGGAGATGATGGCGCCGGCATGGCCCATGCGGCGGCCGGGAGGCGCCGTGCGACCGGCGATGAAGCCGACCATCGGCTTCTTGCGGCCGCGCTTGGCCTCGTCGCGCAGGAACTGGGCGGCGTCCTCCTCGGCCGAGCCGCCGATCTCGCCGATCATCACGATCGACTCGGTCTTGGGGTCGGCGAGGAACATTTCCAGCATGTCGATGAACTCGGTGCCCTTGACCGGGTCGCCGCCGATACCCACCGCCGTCGTCTGGCCGAGGCCCTCGCTCGAGGTCTGGAACACCGCCTCGTAGGTCAGCGTGCCCGAGCGCGAGACGATGCCGACCGAGCCCTTGCGGAAGATGTTGGCCGGCATGATGCCGATCTTCGATTCACCGGCGGTGACGACGCCGGGGCAGTTCGGGCCGATGAGGCGCGACTTCGAGCCGACGAGGGAGCGCTTCACGCGGATCATGTCCTGCACCGGGATGCCCTCGGTGATGCAGATGATCAGCGGGATCTCGGCGTCGATGGCCTCGCAGATGGCGTCGGCCGCACCCGGCGGCGGCACGTAGACGACGGAGGCGTCGGCGCCCGTCTTCTCGCGCGCTTCGGCGACGGTGTCGAAGACCGGCAGGCCGAGATGGGTCGATCCGCCCTTGCCGGGCGACGTGCCGCCGACGACCTTCGTCCCGTAGGCGATCGCCTGCTCGGAATGGAAGGTGCCGTTCTTGCCGGTGAAGCCCTGGGTGATGACCTTGGTCTTCTTGGTGATCAGAATGGACATTCATAGCTCCTGTGCGAGCCGGTCGGCCGCGCGCGATGAGAATGTGCAGCCGAGGGACCGCGAATGACGATCCGGAGACGCGGACGGGACCCGTTCCGCTGACGCCGGCCTTTGCGATGGCCCCCGTCCGGCGAGGCCGGACGGGAAGCCAGGAACCCATGCGATGGCGCGGGCGCCGCGCCCTCAGGGCACGGCGCGCCGGCCGGGCGTCACTTCTTGCCCTTGCCCTTGGCCGGAGCCTTGGCCGGGGCCTTCGCCTTGGCGGCGCCCTTGGCCGGCGCGGCCGCCTTGGTCGCCGGCTTCTCGGCGGCCTTCGGAGCGGCGACCTTGGCCGGAGCCTTCGCAGCGGCAGCCTTCGGGGCAGCGGCCTTGGCCGGAGCCTTGGCGGCGGCGGCCTTCGGAGCGGCTGCCTTGGCCGGAGCCTTGGCGGCGGCGGCCTTCGGAGCAGCGGCCTTCGGAGCAGCGGCCTTCGGAGCAGCGGCCTTGGCCGGAGCCTTGGCGGCAGCGGCCTTCGGGGCAGCGGCCTTGGCGGGAGCCTTCGCAGCCGGGGCCTTCGCAGCCGGGGCCTTGGAGGAGGTCTTCGCGCCGCCGGAGGCGGAAGCCGCCTTGGCAGGCGCCTTGCCGCCCTTCTTGGTATCCGTCTTCTTGGCGTCGGGCTTCTTGGCCGGGGCCTTCGGAGCCTTGGCCGGGGCCTTGCCGCCGCTCTTCACGGCGTTGACGATCTTCTGCGCGGCGTCGTCCAGGTCATCGGCGGGGATGACGTTGAGGCCGGACTCGCGGATGATCTTCTTGCCCTCCTCGACGTTCGTGCCCTCGAGGCGCACGACCAGCGGCACCTGCAGGCCGACCGCCTTCACCGCGGCCAGCACGCCGCGGGCGATGACGTCGCACTTCATGATGCCGCCGAAGATGTTGACGAGGATGCCCTTCACCTTCGGGTCGGCGGTGATGATCTTGAAGGCCGCGGTGACCTTCTCCTCCGAGGCGCCGCCGCCCACGTCGAGGAAGTTGGCCGGGCTCTCGCCGTAGAGCTGGATGATGTCGAGGGTCGCCATGGCGAGGCCGGCGCCGTTGACCATGCAGCCGATCGTGCCGTCGAGCGCGATATAGGCGAGGTCGAACTTGGAGGCCTCGATCTCCTTCTCGTCCTCTTCCGTCAGGTCGCGCAGGGCGACGACGTCGGGCTGGCGGTAGAGCGAGTTGGAATCGAAGGACACCTTGGCGTCGAGAACCTTGATCTGCCCCTGCTTGGTGACGATCAGCGGGTTGACCTCGAGCATCTCCATGTCCTTGGCGACGAAGGCCTTGTAGAGGATGCCGGCGACCGCCTCGACCTGCTTGGCGAGATCGCCGGACAGGCCCAGCGCCTTGGCGATGGTGCGGCCGTGATGGGCCATGTAGCCGGTGGCCGGGTCGACGGAGAAGGTGAGGATCTTCTCGGGCGTGTCGTGGGCGACGGCCTCGATGTCCATGCCGCCCTCGGTGGAGACGACGAAGGCGACGCGGCCGGTCTGCCGGTCGACCAGCATCGACAGGTAGAACTCCTTCTCGATGTCCGAGCCGTCCTCGATGTAGAGGCGGTTCACCTGCTTGCCGGCCGGGCCGGTCTGGATCGTGACCAGCGTGTTGCCGAGCATCTGCTTGGCGAAGGCCTCGACCTCCTCGATCGACTTGGCGAGGCGCACGCCGCCCTTCTCGCCCGCCGCCTTCTCCTGGAACTTGCCCTTGCCGCGACCGCCGGCATGGATCTGCGACTTCACGACCCAGAGCGGGCCGCCGAGCTTCTTCGCCGCGGCCTTGGCCTCGGAGGCCTTGAAGATGGCGATGCCGTTCGAGACCGGCGCCCCGAACTCCTTCAGCAAGGCTTTCGCCTGATATTCGTGGATGTTCATCTGAGACCCTCTGTTAGGCGGTCGACGCCGCTCGCTCAGGTTTTTGGGCTGCTTATGCGGCGGACGCCGTGGCGTCCGCCGGTTTGCTGGACGCCACGCGCAGTACTTACTTCGCGAGCTCGGGGGCGATGGTCTTGCACGCGTCCACCAGGCCCTTCACCGAGGCGACGGACTTGGCGAACATCTCCTGCTCGCCCTTGTCGAGCTCGAACTCCACGATCTTCTCGACGCCGCCGGCGCCGATCAGCACCGGAACGCCGACATACATGTCCTTCACGCCGTACTGGCCGGTCAGGTAGGCCGCCGACGGCAGGACGCGCTTCTTGTCCTTGAGGTAGCTCTCGGCCATGGCGATGGCGGAGGCGGCAGGCGCATAGAAGGCCGAGCCGTTGCCGAGCAGGCCGACGATCTCGCCGCCGCCCTTGCGGGTGCGCTCGACGATGGCGTCGAGCTTCTCCTGGGTCAGCCAGCCCGACTTGACGAGCTGGTTCAGCGGCACGCCGCCGACCGTCGAGTGGCGCACCATCGGCACCATGTCGTCGCCGTGGCCGCCGAGCGTCCAGGCGTGGATGTCCTCGATGGAGACGCCGGTCGCCTCGGCGAGGAAGAGTTCGAAGCGCGAGGAGTCGAGCACGCCGGCCATGCCGACCACCTTCTCGGCCGGCAGGCCGGAGAACTTCTGCAGCGCCCAGACCATGGCGTCGAGCGGGTTGGTGATGCAGACCACGAAGGCGTTGGGGGCGTACTTCTTGATGCCCGCACCCACCTGCTCCATCACCTTCAGGTTGATGCCGAGGAGGTCGTCGCGGCTCATGCCGGGCTTGCGCGGCACGCCGGCGGTGACGATGCAGACGTCGGCGCCCTCGATGGCCTCATAGGAGCCGGTGCCGCTCATCTTGGCGTCGAAGCCCTCGACCGCCGAGGCCTGCGCGATGTCGAGCGCCTTGCCCTTCGCGGTGCCTTCCGCGATGTCGAACATCACGATGTCGCCGAGTTCCTTGAGGCCGGCCAGGAGAGCCAGGGTGCCGCCGATCTGGCCCGAGCCGATCATCGCGAGTTTCTTGCGCGCCATGGAAGGGTCTTTCGCTGAAAGTGTTGCGGGAGCGGAACGGACCGCCTGCGGTCCCTTCTAATCCAGAAAATCCGATGGCTTTCAAGCTGTACCTCGGTTTGATGTATCGGAAATTGGTGAGTCGCGCACGTGTCCTCGCGTTCGCCGCGCCCGCGGTCGAAAAAGGGCGCGAAGTCAGTGGCTTGGGCAGGTGCTGCAGAGGTGTTGGCGTCTGCTGGCGCCGGTCGGCGAGGGCAGTGGAGGCGCGCAATTCCCGCCGCCCGCGCGCGGAATCACCCCGATACCGCGGAAACAAGTTTCAAAAATTGTAAATTGTCACAGCCCGATACCCTCAGGCGCCGCCGTTCACGAGCGTCCGCACGATGGTGCGTGTCATCAGCGCGATCCTCGGCTCGATCTGGCTGCGCGACAGGTCGCGCGTCTCCATCACCAGGACGGGATGAATGAAGCGCTGCATCGCGTCGGCGACGAAGGATACCGCCCGCTCCTCGTCCTTCACCCGGAAGGGGCCGGGCTCGAGACCCTCGTCGACGATGGAGGCGAGGAAGGCGCGCAGCCGCGCCCGGTGCGCCATGATCGAATCCCGCCGCGCCTGCCAGAGGGTCGCGAAGGTGGAATAGATCGGCGGATCGCGGTCGAGTCCCTCGCGCTGCGCCCTGGCCCAGGCCGTAAGGAACCGCTCCAGCTTGTCGTCGGCGGGATCGGGGGCATTGGCGATGTCGCCGAGCTGGAGCTCCACGGTCCGCGCCCAGGCGACGACCACCGCCTCGATCAGCCCCGCCTTCGAGGCGAAGAAGCGATAGACGTTGGCGTGGCTCATGCCGGCCTCGCGCGCCACCGCCACCACCGTCACCCGTTCGGGGCCGAAGCGGCGGATATGGTCGGCGGCGATCGCCACCAGCCGCGCCTGGACCCGGTCCTCGGTGGGTGGCGCGATCGCACCGATCCGGTCAGGACGACGGGCCACGGGACGCCCTCAGGTCCTGGAGGAGTTCGATCTGCATGGCCTGGATTTCTGCGAACCGCTCCCACTGCCGGTTCAGCAGATGGTCGATCTTCTCGTGCAGATGCCGGATCTCCAGCTCCGCCTTCAGGTTCACCCGGTAGTCGTTTTCCGAACGGCGGCGGTCCTTCGCCTCCTGGCGCCGCTGGCTCATCATGATGATCGGCGCCTGGACCGCGGCGATGCAGGAGAGGATGAGGTTCAAGAGGATGAAGGGATAGGGATCGAAGGCCCGGGACGCGACGAGGACGTTGAGGGCCATCCACACGGCCAGCAGGGCGAAGAAGGCGAGGATGAAGGTCCAGGATCCGCCGAACTGGGCCACCTTGTCGGCGAGCCGCTCGCCGGTGGTGCGGCCCTCGTCGATGCGCTCCTCGATGTTGGCCGCGGTGATCTCCTGGCTGCGCAGGCTCTCGACCACGTCGCGCTCCAGCGCGGTGATCTCGCCGCGTTCCGCCTTCAGGAGGTCCTCCACGTAGCGGCTGCGATAGTCGGCGACGATCGCGCGGTCGATGACGTCGCTCGGCCCGATGCCCGGCGCGTCGCTCCGGATGAGGTCGGCGACGCCGGGTCTGATCGCCGAGAGGCGGATCTCGCGGCCGGGCCGGATGGGCCGCCCGGTCAGCGCGCAGACGAGGGGGGGGTGGTCGTCCCCGGCTTTTGCTCGTGCCATGTCGCCTTCCATCCGCTGGCCGCCCGGGCGAGGGGCCGCGTCACGTCTCCACGATACCACCGGTATCGCCGGCGCGCTCGTTCCGCCGCTCGTGGGGCAGGGCGAGATAGTCGTCGGACCGCATCTCGATGAGGCGCGAGGCGGTGCGGTGGAACTCGAATTCCTCCGTCCCCGACTCGGACAGATAGAGCCGGTTCGGCTCGTCGCCGGCGCTCGCCACCAGCTTGACCTGGTTGTCGTAGAGCGCGTCGATCAGCGTGATGAAGCGCTTGGCCTCGTTGCGCCGCTCGAGGCCCTTCATCACGGGGATGCGGTCGAGCAGCACCGTGTGGAAGGCATGGGCGATGGCGAGGTAGTCGGAGGCGCCGAGCGGCTTCTCGCACAGCTCGGCGAAGCTGAACCGCGCCACGCCGTGCGCCTGGCGGGGCACCGGCACCCGTCGGCCCTTGACCTCGAGCGTCGCGGGATCACCCTCGGCGCCGCCGGTCAGCCGTGACCAGGCCTGGTCCATCGCGGCGTCGGCGTCGGGCCCGAGCGGCGTCAGCCAGATCGGCTGGCCCGAGAGCTTCTCCAGCCGGAAATCGGTGCGCGATTCCAGCTTCAGGACGTCCATCCGCTCCTGCAGGAGTGCGATGAAGGGCAGGAACAGCGCCCGGTTGAGGCCGTCGCGATAGAGCAGTTCCGGCACCACGTTGGAGGTGGCGACGATCACCACCCCCTCCTCGAAGAGCCGGGTGAACAGGCGGCCGAGGATCATGGCGTCGGCGATGTCGGTCACCGAGAATTCGTCGAAACACAGGAGCCAGGCTTCCTCGGCGAGCTCGGCGGCGACCGGCCCGATGGGGTCGTCGCCCTTCACCTCGCCGGCCTTGAGCTTCTGGCGCCAGACGTGGATGCGCTCGTGCACGTCGGCCATGAATTCGTGGAAATGCGCCCGCCGCTTGTGCCGGACCGGGCTGCCCTCCATGAACAGGTCCATCAGCATGGTCTTGCCGCGGCCGACGTCGCCCCAGATGTAGAGGCCGCGGACGGGCTCGGGCTTCTGCCCGCGCGAGAGCAGCCATGCGAGGGCGGAGGATTTGCGGCGCGCCAGCCGGTAGTCGGCCAGCCGGTCGTTGAGCGCCGCCAGGCGGCGGGCGACGGCGGCCTGCGCGGCATCGAAGGACATCTCGCCGGAATCGACCAGCGACTGGTAGCGGGAAAGCGTGTTGGGCATGCGGGATCAGGCAATAAAGCGCCCGTCCGACCTGGGCAAGCCGCGCACGGCTGGGTCGCGCCGCGCGCAGGCCGCCGTCTCGTCCCTCCTTTGTCTCATTCCAGACTCGTTGCGTCGGCGCGCCGGCTCCCTTAAACAGGCCGGTGATTTCCGGTGGGCGATGCAGCATGCGCGCCGCCGGTCTTGAGGAATGCCCCAGATGGCCGAGTCAAAGCCCGTGAGCGAGCGCCCGCTTTCGCCGCATCTCCAGATCTACCGCCCGATGCTGACCATGATGATGTCGATCATGCATCGCGTCACGGGCGGGGCGCTGTTCTTCGGCACGCTGCTCATGGCGTGGTGGCTGATCGCCGCCGCCTCGGGGCCGGCCGCCTATGCCACCTTCCAGTGGTTCGCCGGGTCCATCATCGGCCGCCTGATCCTCTTCGGCTACACCTGGGCGCTCTACCACCACATGCTCGGCGGCATCCGCCACTTCATCTGGGACACCGGCCGCGGCTTCGGCCCCGCCGAGCGTGAATGGCTGGTGCGGGCCAATCTCATCGGCTCCATCGTGCTGACGGTCCTGACCTGGATCGTCGCCTATGCCGTGCGCGGCGGCGTCTGAGAAAGGGCGGAACCATGTCCCACTCCAAGTCCTCCATGCGCACGCCGCTCGGCCGGGTCCGCGGCCTCGGCTCGGCCCGCTCCGGCACCGAGCACTTCTGGATGCAGCGCGTGACCGCGGTTGCGAACGTGCCGCTCTCGCTCTTCGTGATCGGCCTGATCATCACCACCGCCGGCTCCAACTACGCCGCGGTCAAGGCGACCCTCGGCTCGCCCCTGGTGGCGATCCCGCTCATCCTCTTCGTCCTCTCCGCGACCTGGCACATGCGCCTCGGCATGCAGATGATCATCGAGGACTACGTGCCGGCCGAGGGGACCAAGGTCGTCCTGCTGCTCGCCAACACTTTCTTTTCGGTCGCCATCGGCCTCGGGTCGGTCTTTGCGATCCTGAAGCTGTCCTTCGGCGTATAACCGTCGAAACGCCTGTCACATCCGGGAGCTCGCCCCATGGCTGAAGCCGCACCTGCCGCCACCGGCCGTGCCTACGACATCACCGACCATACCTACGACGTGGTCATCGTCGGAGCCGGCGGCGCCGGCCTGCGCGCCGTCGTCGGCTGCGCCCAGGCCGGTCTGAAGACCGCCTGCATCTCCAAGGTCTTCCCGACCCGCTCCCACACGGTCGCCGCCCAGGGCGGCGTCGCCGCCTCGCTCGGCAACATGGGCGAGGACCAGTGGCAGTGGCACATGTACGACACCGTCAAGGGCTCCGACTGGCTCGGCGACCAGGACGCGATCGAGTATCTCGTCCGCAACGCGCCCGCCGCCGTCTATGAGCTCGAGCACTGGGGCGTGCCCTTCTCGCGCACCGAGAGCGGCAAGATCTACCAGCGCCCGTTCGGCGGCATGACCACCCATTTCGGCAAGGGCACGGCCCAGCGCACCTGCGCCGCCGCCGACCGCACCGGCCACGCCATGCTTCACACGCTCTATGGCCAGGCGCTGAAGAACAACGCCGAGTTCTTCATCGAGTACTTCGCCATCGACCTCATCATGAGCGAGAGCGGCCGCTGCCTCGGCGTCGTCGC
>LNFH01000458.1 GCA_001464235.1 Rhizobiales bacterium Ga0077556
GGCGACGGCAACGCCATGGTGCTGCGCGCCGGCCTGCCGCTGCAGGACATGGAGTTCGTGCAGTTCCACCCGACCGGCATCTACGGCTCGGGCTGCCTCATCACCGAGGGCTCGCGCGGCGAGGGCGGCTACCTCACCAATTCCGAGGGCGAGCGCTTCATGGAGCGCTATGCCCCCTCGGCCAAGGACCTCGCCTCGCGCGACGTCGTCTCGCGCTCGATGACCGTCGAGATCCGCGAGGGCCGCGGCGTCGGCAAGAACAAGGACCACATCTTCCTGCACCTCGACCACCTCGACCCGAAGATCCTCCACGAGCGCCTGCCCGGCATCTCCGAGAGCGCCAAGATCTTCGCCGGCGTCGACGTGACCAAGGAGCCGATCCCGGTCATCCCGACGGTCCACTACAACATGGGCGGCATCCCGACGAACTATCACGGCGAGGTGCTGACCAAGAAGAACGGCAACGCCGACACCATCGTCCCCGGCCTGATGGCCATCGGCGAGGCGGCCTGCGTCTCCGTCCACGGCGCCAACCGCCTCGGCTCCAACTCGCTGATCGACCTCGTGGTCTTCGGCCGCGCCGCCGGCCTGCGCGCCGCCGAGACGGTCACCCCGGGCGAGAAGCACGAGGACCTGCCGGCGAATGCCTCCGAGATGGCGCTGTCCCGCCTCGACGCTTTCCGTCACGCCTCGGGCACGACGGCGACCGCCGAGCTGCGCAACAGCATGCAGCGCGTGATGCAGTCGAACTGCGCCGTGTTCCGCACCGGCGAGGTGCTGGAGGAGGGCCGCAAGCTCATCGCCGACGTCTGGGGCGGCGCGTCCGACATCAAGACCACCGATCGCTCGCTGATCTGGAACTCGGACCTGATCGAGACGCTGGAATTCGACAACCTCATCGCCCAGGCCGTGGTCACCATGGAATCGGCGGCGAACCGCAAGGAAAGCCGCGGCGCCCACGCCCGCGAAGATTTCCCCGACCGCAACGACAAGGACTGGATGAAGCACACCCTGGCCTTCGCCGACGATGCGAAGAAGCAGGTGACGCTCGACGACCGTCCGGTCCACACCTACACGATGACCAACGAGATCCAGTACATCGAGCCCAAGGCCCGCGTGTACTGACGGGCCTGCCGCGGCTCGTGCCGCGCCCCGGTCCGATCAGAGGTGAAGGAGGTCGACCGCCGGTCGGCCTCCTTGTCGTTCGTGGCGCGCCTCACGCCTGACGCATGGCCGTCGCCCGGGTCGGCGACCAGGCGCCGAACGCGCCCCGCGCCGCCATCAGGGCGAGCTGCGCCCTGTAGATCGGCCGGATGAGGCTGCGCCTGACCTTCTCGACGCCGCCCAGCCTCCGGCTGATGGTGGAGCCACCGAAGAAGCCGCCGCCGTTGACCACCACCGGACGCCCCAGGTGATGGATCGGCACGCCCGTCTTCCAGGTCATCTGGATGAAGCTGTCGACCGGCCGGTCGAACCGGTCGCTGGCACGCAGCAGCGCCAGGGCCGCCTCCGCCGTCACCACCTGGCCGACCATCTCCAGCTGCGGCAGGATCCGGCGGCCGAGGAAGGGCGCGCCGTGCTGGGGCGGATTGTGGCTGTGCAGCTGGACGAAGGACCAGCCCGTCTCGTCCTCCATCAGCCGCATGAGGTCCGCCGCGAAGGTCGCCGCGGGCACCGCGTCGTCCTCGAGGATGATCGCCCGGCACGCGCCGCTCTCGACGACGGCCCGCCAGGCGGCCCGGTGGCTGAGGAAGCAGGCGATCTCCGCCTCGTTGAGGCCGAAGGGATAACGCGGGCGGTGCAGCTCGGCGACGTGCCGCGCGCGTTGACGGGCGGTGAGCGTCCTGCCGTCCACCGCGTCGAGGATCGCCGTCGGCACCGGCAGGCTTTCGGCGAGCCGCGCGGCATGGGCACGCCGGTCCGTGAGACGCGGCAGGGAGATGACGAACGCGCGGGTCGTCTGCGTCCAATGGGCCATGATGGTCGACCTCCTGATGACGGGAGGTGGTCTGGTGCCAGCGGCGCGGGCCCATTCTGCGGCCTGATTGGGGAACGAAAGCCCCGGATTGCGGCATGGCGGTTTCCGTTCGTGTCGGATCCGGCGCCGGTGATCTCTTGCCAGCCGCCAGCCAGCGCGCAATAGGACGGGTGCCCCGGCGCCGTCAGGCGGACACAGTCCTGCGGTGCACTCTCCCCGTCATCGTCGGGATCCTCACATGCGACGTCTGCTGCGCCCCTTCCTCGTCATCGCGGCTCTCGTCATCCTCGTCGAGACCTGGCTGTGGGAGCGGCTGGGTCCGCTCATCGCCCGGCTCGTGGAGCTGCTGCCCTTCAGGGCGCTGAAGCAGGCGATCCACGACGGCATCGAGCGCCTGCCGCCCTATGCGACCCTTCTCGTCTTCGCCGTGCCGGCCGGCCTCCTGTTCCCCTTCAAGCTCGCCGCCCTCGGCCTCATCGCCTCCGGGCATTTCGTGCTCGGCGCCGGGGTTCTGCTGCTCGCCAAGGTGGTCGGGGTCGGCATCACCGCCTTCCTCTTCGAGACCTGCAAGCCCAAGCTCATGCAGATCCCGCTCTTCGTCCGGCTCTATGGTCTGTGGACCCGCTGGCTCGCCTGGGCGCACGGCCATATCGACCCGATCAAGCGACGCATCCTCACGCATCTGCGCATCCTGCGCGGCGGCCGGGCCGGGCGCTCGCTACGCCTGCTGATGCGCTTCCGCCGTGCCCGGCGCGAGCGGGCGGCACTTCGTCCGGTGGGCGGCTGAGGCCTCACGCCCTGGGGTGCGTGCTCTCGTAGACGCGCAGCAGGGCGGCGGTGTCGACCTCGGTGTAGATCTGCGTCGTCGACAGCGAGGCGTGGCCGAGCAACTCCTGGATCGACCTGAGGTCGCCGCCCCGCCCCAGCAGGTGGGTGGCGAAGGAATGGCGCAGCGCATGGGGCGTCGCCGTCTCCGGCAGGCCGAGCGCGCCACGCAGGCGCTCCATGGCGAGCTGGATGATGCGCGGCGACAGCGGCCCGCCCTTCACCCCGACGAAGAGGGCGTCCTCGGCGTCGAGGGTCCAGGGGCAGAGCCGGCGGTAGTCGCCGATCGCCCGGGCGACCGTGCGGATCACCGGCACCTGACGCACCTTGCCGCCCTTGCCGAGCACCGTGATCTGGCCGTCGCCGTCCGGCGGCGGGGCGTCCTTCTGCTTCAGGCCCAGGGCCTCGGAAATGCGGAGCCCCGAGCCGTAGAGCAGGGCGAGCACCGCCGCGTCGCGGGCGATCACCCAGTCGGCGGCGTCGTCATGGGCCCGTGCATCCACGGAGGACACCGCCCGCGCGGCGGTGATGGCGAGCGGCCGCGGCAGGCGCTTGCCCGCTTTCGGGGTGCGCACGGCGGCGAAGGCCGCCATCCGGCCGCGGCCCTCGCGTTCGAGGAAGCGGGCGAAGGAGCGCACGGCCGCCAGCGCCCGGCCGATGGAGCGGGGATCGAGGCCGTCGCCCCGCCGCCGCGCCATGAAGGCCCGGACGTCGCGCGGCTGCAGCCCGTCCATCGCCCCGAGGCTCACCGCCCCGCCGAGATGCTCCGCCATGAAGGCGAGGAAGCCGCGGACGTCGCGGCCATAGGCCTCGAGCGTCTTCGGCGACAGGCCGCGCTCGGCGGACAGGTGCAGGAGCCATTGGCCGAGCGCGGCGGCCGTGTCGTCGGCCGCGCCGGGAATGAGGAGGTTTGCGGACATGTCGGGACGCGTCATGGACGGAGCGTGCCACGCCGCGGGTTCATGCGGGGTGAATGGGGGGAAGCGCTGGGCCTCGGCATGCCGTCTGGGCGTGCCGGCTACGCCCGCATCCGCCGTCATCCCCGGCCGAGCGCAGCGAGGGGAAGGGTCCAGGCGCCGCTACACTTGCCCGTTGGGATTGTCCGGAGTGTCGCTCCGATGGCCGGGGCGCGCCCGTACACTCCTGGACCGCCTTCCCTCGGCCCCAAAGCATCGGGCGAACGCGAGGTGCGTTCGCATCTCGCTTTGGGCCTCGCCGGGGGTGACG
>LNFH01000459.1 GCA_001464235.1 Rhizobiales bacterium Ga0077556
AGAACCCTTAGCAGGAAAGGTCTTCCCCCCTCACCCGGCCTGCGGCCGACCTCTCCTCGCCGGGGAGAGGTGATGCGGTGGAACCGTCGGTGCCTCACACGGACCGGCACGCACCGCTCCTTTCGCCATCGCAGGCCTGGTGCCGGGCAAAAGGAGCGCAACCGGGACGCGGGGCGTAGAGCCTCCGGGGCCTCAGTGGTCGCCGCCGACCGGGCCCATGTGCTTCTGGATGTAGAGCGGCAGGCCGATCGTCTTGATGATCTCCTGCTGCGTCTCCAGGAAGTCGATGTGGCCCTCCTCGTCCGTCATCAGCGCGATGAAGAGGTCGCGCGAGGGATAGTCCTTCACCGTCTCGCAATAGGCGGCGGCTTCCTGGTAGAGCGCGCGGGCGCCGATCTCGGCGTTCAGGTCGCTCTGGATGATCTCCCCGACGTCCTGGCCGATCTGCAGCGGATCGAGCACCTGCAGGTTCGGATGCCCCTCGAGGAACAGGATCCGGTCGATGAAGCGGTCGGCGTGGACCATCTCCTCGATCGATTCCTTGCGCCAGTACTTGGCGAGATCGAGGAAGCCCCAATTGTGCAGCATGCGGTAGTGCAGCCAGTACTGGCTGACGGCGGTGAGCTCGCTCCGCAGGCCACGGTTGAGATATTCGATGACCTTCTTGTCGCCCTTCATGGCTTGCTCCACCTGTTTCCGACCGGTCGCTGCCACCGAGGGGCGACCCGACAGTTTTAAGTCATTCCAGAAAGGGGAGGCAAGAGAGCAGGGGGTCGCGGTCGCCCCGGTCCGGGCGGAACGGCGGTCCTCGAAGACGATGCTATTCGGCGGCGACGAGCAGGGGAGCGGCGCCGGCGTCATGGGCGTGCCCGCCGCATTCGCCCACCGGACAGGAACCGCAGCCGCCGACCCCCGCCTCGCGCATGATGGCGCGGATGGTGCGGGCGCAGCGACCGCATTCCGGGCTGCAGCCCAGACAGGCATAGACCTCTCCCACGGCCCGCGGGCAGTCCGGGCCGTCGCCGAGGCAGGCGCGGATGTCGTGGTCGCTCAGAACGTTGCAATGACAGACGATCACGGCAGCTCTCCGCTCCAGGCGTCGACGGTAAAGTTGACTGGAGCCGTCAGCTATTTACTCCGAACGGTCGGCACCGGCAATCGCCCGGGAAAATATTGGAAACGATCCAAACTGGAAGGCGCCTCGCACCGGCGGTTTCCGGCGGCGCCGGGATCGACGGCATCCCGCGCCGCGCTCCCATTCCCTTCGCGCTCCCGGCGCGCTAGGCCATCCCCATGACCGCGCCCCGCTTCGCCGACGTGCTGATTCCGGTCGCCGTCGACCGGCCCTACAGCTATCGCATCCCCGCGGGGATGGAACTGGGGCCGGGCGACGTCGTCGCCGTGCCGCTCGGCAACCGCACCGCGCTCGGCGCCGTCTGGGCGCTGCGCGACGAGCCGGGGGGCGTCTCCCACAATCGGCTCAAGGACGTCGCCCACCGCTACGACGTGCCGGCCGTCCCCCACGCCGTGCGCCAGCTCTGCGACTGGCTGGCCGACTACACGCTCAGCCCCCGCGGCATGGTGCTGCGCATGGCGCTGCGCGACCCGGACGACCTCGCGCCCCCGAAGCCGCGCGTCGGCCTGCGCGTCACCGGTGGCCAGCCGGGGCGCATGACGCCGGCCCGTGCCCGGGTCCTCGCGCTGCTCGCCGACGGCTTCGCCCGCGCCAAGGGCGAGACCGCCCGCGAGGCCGGCGTCTCGTCCTCGGTCGTCGACGGCCTCGTGGACGAGGGTGCGCTGGAGGCCGTGCTGATGCCGCCCGAGGCGCTGGCGCGGCTCGACCCCGAGCACGCCGTCGCCGCCCTCAACGACGCGCAGCACGCCGCCGCACTCGCCCTCTGCGACGCGGTGGCGGCGCGCGCCTTCGCGGTGCAGCTGCTCGACGGCGTCACCGGCTCGGGGAAAACCGAGGTCTATCTCGAAGGTGTCGCCGAGGCCCTGCGCCAGGGTCGCCAGGTGCTGATCCTCGTCCCCGAGATCGCGCTGACGACCCAGTTCCTCGACCGCTTCGCCGCCCGTTTCGGCCACCGCCCCGCGGCCTGGCATTCCGGCGTCGGCACCACGAAGCGCGGCCGCGTCTGGGCCGGCGTCGCCTCGGGCGAGGTGCAGGCGGTGATCGGCGCCCGCTCCGCCCTCTTCCTGCCCTTCCGGGACCTCGGCCTCGTCGTCGTCGACGAGGAGCACGAGGGCGCCTACAAGCAGGACGACGGCGTCCATTACCATGCCCGCGACATGGCCGTGGTGCGCGCCCGGCTGCAGGACATTCCGGTCGTCCTCGCCTCCGCCACTCCTTCCGTGGAGAGCCGCGTCAATGCCGACCGTGGCCGCTACCGCCGCCTCGTCCTGCCCGAGCGCTTCGGCGGCCGCGACATGCCGAAGATCGCCACCGTCGACCTGCGCAGCGCCGGCCCGCCGCGCACCCGCTGGATCGCGCCCGCCCTGGAGGCGGAGATCCGTCGCACCGTGGAGGCCGGCGAACAGGCGCTGCTCTTCCTCAACCGGCGCGGCTATGCCCCGCTCACCCTCTGCCGCACCTGCGGCGAGCGCATCCAGTGCCCCAATTGCTCGGCCTGGCTGGTCGACCACCGCTTCCGCCGCCGGCTGATGTGCCACCACTGCGGCTTCAACATGCCGCCGCTGGAACATTGCCCGAAATGCGAGGCCATCGACAGCTTCGTCGCCTGCGGGCCGGGGGTCGAGCGCCTCGCCGAGGAATGCGCCACGCTGTTCCCGGAGGCGCGGCTGCTGGTGCTCTCCTCAGACATGGCCGGCGGCATCGAGCGCATCCGCCAGGAGATCGAGGCGGTCGCGCGCGGCGAGGCCGACATCGTCATCGGCACGCAGCTGGTGGCCAAGGGGCACAACTTCCCCAACCTCGCGCTGGTCGGCGTCATCGACGCCGATCTCGGCCTGTCCAACGCCGATCCGCGCGCCGGCGAACGCACCTTCCAGCTCCTCCAGCAGGTGGTGGGCCGGGCAGGGCGGGCCAAGGACGGCTCGCGCGCCCTGATCCAGACGCACCAGCCGGAGCACCCGATCATCCAGGCCATCGTCCGCGGCGACCGCGAGGGCTTCTACGACGCCGAGATCGCCATGCGAGAGGCGGCGATGCTGCCACCCTTCGGCCGGCTCGCCGCCCTCGTCGTCTCGGCCGAGGCGCTGGGCGACGCGCAGGCCTATGCGCGCACGCTGGTCCGCGCCGTGCCGCCGACGCCGGAGGTGAAGGTGCTCGGGCCGGCGGAAGCGCCGCTGGCGCTGGTGCGCGGCCGCCAGGTCTCCCCGTGCCTTCGACCTGTCGGGCTGGATGCGCCGCTGGCTCTCCTCGGTGGAGGCCCCGCGCGGCAACGTGAGGCTCGAGATCGACGTCGATCCGCAGAGTTTTTTGTGAGCGGGCGGAATGGCCAGCCGGCGGGAACCTACCGGCCGAGGCTGGCGGCGGCACCCGAGGCCAGCCGCATCCATTCCGCGTCGCTTCCGATGATCGCGCCGAGGCGCGATCTCAGCCGCGCACCAACGTGAATCTGCGGCTGGGAGGGCGTCAGTTTCTGCTCCCGTTCCCAGTCGCCGACTGTGTCGCGGGCAATGGCAAAGGCGCCGATGAGCGTGTCGCCGCGACGCAGACCGTTCTCCACCAATGCCTCGCCGAAATAGGTGAGATTGCGCGTATCCGAGCAGCCGAAGGACTTCCGT
>LNFH01000460.1 GCA_001464235.1 Rhizobiales bacterium Ga0077556
CACCCGGCCTTCGGCCGACCTCTCCCCGCCGGGGAGAGGTGAGGTGGCGGCGCGTGTTCAGACCGGCTCAGGGTGCCCCCGATGAGCGAGCGCGCCACCCGCCGCACCGTCATCCTCGTGCCCTATCTGTGGCTGGCGGTGTTCTTCCTCGTGCCCTTCGCCATCGTGGCGAAGATGTCGCTGTCGCAGGTGGCGACCGCCATCCCGCCCTATACGCCGACCTTCGGGCTCGCGGACGGCCCGGAGGGCTGGCTCGCCAAGGCGCGCGAGCTCTCCCTCGACAATTACGGCGTCATCTTCGGCGACCGGCTCTACATCGAGGCCTTCCTGTCCTCGCTGCGCATCGCCGGCCTCGGCACGGCGATCCTCCTCGTCATCGGCTATCCCATGGCCCATGCCATGGCGCGCGCGCCGGAACGGTGGCGGCCGATCCTCGTCATGGCGGTGATCCTGCCGTTCTGGACGAGCTTCCTCATCCGCGTCTACGCCTGGATCGGCATCCTCAAGCCCGAGGGGCTCCTCAACGAGCTGCTCCTCGCCGTCGGCCTGATCGGCGCGCCGCTCCCCATCGCCAACACCGAGACGGCGGTGCTCATCGGCGTCGTCTATTCCTACCTGCCCTTCATGGTGCTGCCGCTCTACGCGACGCTGGAGCGGATGGACCGGACGCTGCTGGAGGCCGCGGGCGACCTCGGCTGCCCGCCGTGGAAGGCGTTCTGGCGAATCACCGTGCCGTTGTCGCTGCCGGGCATCGTCGCGGGGTGCTTCCTCTGCTTCATCCCGATCACCGGCGAGGTGGTGATCCCGGACCTCCTCGGCGGCTCTGACACGCTGATGATCGGCAAGACGCTGTGGACGGAATTCTTCTCCAACCGCGACTGGCCGGTGGCCTCGGCGGTCGCGGTGCTGCTGCTCGTCATCCTCGTCGGGCCGATCATGGTCTACCAGCGCCAGCAGGCGCGGCAGCTGGAGGCCGGGCGATGATGTCTCCGCGCTCCCGCTTCCTCGACGCCACGGCCCTGACCCTCGGCTTCGCCTTCCTCTACCTGCCGATCGTCATCCTGGTGATCTTCTCCTTCAATGCCAGCCAGCTCGTCACCGTCTGGGGCGGCTTCTCGACGCGCTGGTACGCCTCCATCTGGCAGAACCGCCAGCTGATGGACGCCGCCTGGATGACCGTGAAGGTCGCCGCCGCCTCGGCCGCCTTCGCCACGGTGGTGGGGACCCTCGCGGCGCTGGCGCTGACCCGCTACACGCGCTTCGCCGGGCGAACCCTGTTCTCCGGCCTCGTCTATGCCCCCATCGTCATGCCGGAGGTGATCACCGGCCTGTCGCTGCTGCTCCTCTTCGTCTCGCTCGGCATCGACCGCGGCTTCTGGACCGTGACGGTGGCGCACGCGACCTTCACCTGCGGCTTCGTCGCAGTGGTGGTGCAGTCGCGGCTCGTCACCTTCGACCGGTCGCTGGAGGAGGCGGCCGCCGATCTCGGCGCCCGGCCCTGGCAGGTGTTCACACGCATCACCCTGCCGATCATCATGCCGGCCGTGGTGGCGGGCTTCCTCCTCGCCTTCACGCTGTCGCTGGACGACCTCGTCATCGCCTCCTTCACCACCGGGCCGGGGTCGACGACGCTGCCGATGCGCATCTACAGCCAGGTGCGGCTGGGCGTGACGCCGGAGATCAACGCCATCTCCACCCTGATGATCGCGGTGGTGACGGTGCTGGTGATCGCCGCCTCGCTCGCCACCAAGCGCAGCGCGGCGGCGCATTGACGGCGGTTGACCCGGGGCCTGCGAGGGTGATTTCTGGCGGCAGACCCCGTCCGTTCCGCGAGCCCCCATGTCCGCCGTCGCCAATCTCCTCGGAATCCTCGACCTCGAACGCCTCGAGGTGAACCTCTTCCGCGGCAAGAGCCCGCAGGACGGCTGGCAGCGCGTCTTCGGCGGCCAGGTCATCGGCCAGGCGCTGGTTGCCGCCTGCCGCACCGTGGAGGAACGCCGGCCGCATTCGCTGCACGGCTATTTCGTGCTGCCGGGCGACCCGAAGGCGCCGATCATCTACGAGGTGGAGCGGGTGCGCGACGGGCGCAGCTTCTCCACCCGGCGGGTGCGGGCAATCCAGCACGGGGCGGCGATCTTCTCGCTGTCGGCCTCCTTCCACGTGGAGGAAGAGGGCGAGGAGCACCAGTTCGCCATGCCGGACGTGCCGCCGCCGGAGGAGCTGAAGTCGGAGGCGGACGTGCGCCAGCTCTTCCACGCCCACATGCCCGAGGCGATGAAGGCCTATTTCGCCCGCGAGCGACCGATCGAGATCCGCCCCGTGGAGTTCGGCCGCTACACCGGCGAGCGGCAGCCGGAGGGCAAGTTCCACGTCTGGATCCGCACCACGGCGCCGCTGCCGGACGACCCGGTCATCCATCGCTGCGTGCTGGCCTACGCCTCCGACATGACGCTGCTCGACGCGGCCAACGTGCCGCACGGCCGCTCCTTCTTCGACCAGTCGGTGCAGGCGGCGAGCCTCGACCACGCCATGTGGTTCCACCGGCCGTTCCGTGCCGACGACTGGCTGCTCTACGCCCACGATTCGCCGTCGGGGCAGGGCTCGCGTGGGTTTACCCGCGGCTCGATCTACACGCGGCAGGGCGTGCTGGTGGCCTCGGTGGCGCAGGAAGGCCTGCTGCGCAAGAAGCGTGGCTGAGCGGCCTGCCGATTTTCTAGGCATTCCCGGACCCAAATGACGGCCGAACTCGGGCGAACCCCGGCACTTGCCTAAAATGAAGGCAAACGTGGAGTCCGGCCGCGTCGTGCAGTCGCCACCCGTTGGTCAAGTCCCTGGAATGGCGAGGAAATCCCCGCCGCCGTGCGTGTGGCACGCGACTTGATTCCCTGACCCCGGTTCGGACTTCGGCCTTCGGGATCGGCGGCCGGCTCGCAGACACACACGCTCCCGCAGGACCTCCGTCCTGACGGAGCCAATCGGGGATGACGACATGAAGATCGTGATGGCGATCATCAAGCCATTCAAACTGGAGGAGGTCCGCGATGCCCTGACCGGCATCGGGGTCCACGGCCTGACCGTCACCGAGGTGAAGGGTTACGGACGCCAGAAGGGGCATACCGAGATCTACCGCGGTGCCGAATATGCCGTGAGCTTCCTGCCGAAGCTGAAGATCGAGGTGGCCGTGCCCGGCACGGATGTCGAGAAGGTGGTCGCGGCCATCGCCGGCGCCGCCAAGACCGGCCAGATCGGCGACGGCAAGATCTTCGTCACGTCGATCGAGCACGCGGTGCGGATCCGCACCGGCGAAACCGACGTCGACGCGCTGTGACGCGCCTTCCCACCGAACACGACATGCCTCTGGAGATTGTCCACATGATGAGATCGAGCCTTTCCAGGTGGGGCCTCGGCGCACTGGCGCTGGCGGGCCTTGCCGCGGCCCTCGCCGAACCCGCCCTCGCCCAGGCGCCGGCCCCCACCCCGCCCAAGCCGACCGCTGGCGACACCGCCTTCGTTCTCTTCTCGTCCTATCTCGTGCTGCTCATGGTCATCCCCGGCCTTGCGCTGTTCTACGGCGGCCTGGTGCGCGCCAAGAACATGCTGTCGGTGCTGACCCAGGTCTTCGTGATCGTCGCGGTCGTGTCGATCATCTACGTGATCTACGGCTACTCGCTGTCCTTCACCTCGGGCGGCGGGCTCAACGCCTTCGTCGGCGGCTTCTCCAAGGCCTTCCTGATGGGCGTGGATCCGAACTCTACCGCCGCGACCTTCTCCAACGGCGTCGTCATCCCGGAATATGCCTACATCCTGTTCCAGATGACCTTCGCCTGCATCACGCCGGCCCTCATCGTCGGCGCCTTCGCCGAGCGCGTGAAGTTCTCGGCGCTGCTGCTCTTCACGGTCCTCTGGGTCACCTTCATCTACTTCCCGATGGCCCACATGGTCTGGTACTGGGCCGGCCCCGACGCCATCGCCGACGCCGTCAAGGCGGTTGCGGCCGCCGGCACGGATGCCGCCGCCAAGGCCGCAGCCGAGGCGAAGCTCGCCTCCGTCAAGGCTGACGCGGGTCTCCTCTTCTCCTGGGGCGCGCTGGACTTCGCCGGCGGCACCGTCGTCCACATCAACGCGGGCATCGCCGGCCTCGTCGGCTGCATCGTCATCGGCAAGCGCATCGGCTACGGCAAGGAGCTGATGCCTCCCCACTCGCTGGTGATGACGCTGATCGGCGGCGCGCTGCTCTGGGTCGGCTGGTTCGGCTTCAACGCCGGCTCCAACCTCGAGGCCAACGGCGTCGCGGCCATGGCGGCGATCAACACCTACGTCGCCACCGGCGCGGCGACCCTGTCCTGGCTGTTCGTCGAATGGGCCGCCAAGGGCAAGCCGTCGCTGCTCGGCGCGGTCTCGGGTGCCATCGCCGGCCTCGTTGCTGTCACGCCCGCCGCCGGTTTCGCCGGTCCGATGGGCGCCATCGTCCTCGGCTTGGTCGCGGGCGGCGTCTGCTTCATCTTCTGCTCCACGGTGAAGAACGCCTTCGGCTACGACGACACGCTGGACGTCTTCGGCATCCACTGCGTCGGCGGCATCATCGGCGCCATCGCCACGGGCATCCTGGTGAACACCGCTCTCGGCGGTGCCGGCATCCCGGACTACGAATCGAAGCCCGGCGAGCTCGCCGTCGGCGCCTACGAGTTCGGCACCCAGGTCTGGGCGCAGCTCAAGGCGGTGCTCTTCACCATCGTCTGGTCGGGCATCGGCTCCTTCATCATCTTCAAGATCGTCGACGTGATCGTCGGCCTGAGGGTGACGGCGGACCGCGAGCGCGAGGGTCTCGACCTCGCCGAGCACGGCGAGCGCGCCTACAATCTCTGACGCCTGTCCTCCTTCAGGCCCCACTCCCCGGCGCAGCGATGCGCCGGGGTTTTTCTTTGCCCGCCCGGCAGCTTGCGCCCCGCCGGCCTGCGGACGGCTCCGCGGCGGGCGATGGTTAATCCCACGTCAACCGTTGCGTCGGTAAGGTCCCCGCTGAACCGGAGGGCCTGCCGGGGAGGGCGCGCAGCGTGCCGTCCCGCCGCGAGACCCTCGCATGCATGGGATGATTGACGATGGCAGTGGTGCGCCGGCACACCGGACCTTCGCTGGTTCCCGACGGCCTCGGCGGCGCCATGCGGCGCCAGCTGCGCCGCCTCGCCGGCCTCGGCATTCTCGCCGCCGTCCTCGTCGCCGCCGTCGCCATGCTCACCTGGACGGCCGGCGACCCCTCGCTCAGCCACGCCACCAACGCGCCCGTGAAGAACTGGATCGGCCGCCCTGGCGCCATCCTCGCCGATCTCCTCATGCAGCTCTTCGGCCTCGCCGCCGTCGTCCTGCTGGCGGTGTCGGCGATCTGGGGCTGGCTGATGCTGCGGGCCCGCCCCTTCGACCGCGAAGGCCTGCGCGTGCCGCTCGGCATCGGTGCCGCCATGGTGCTGGCGGTGGCGGCCTCGCTGCTGCCCGCGCCCTCCGGATGGCCGCTGCCGACGGGCATCGGCGGCGTCATCGGTGACGGCGGCCTCACCGTCCTCTCCGCCCTGTTCGGCCGCCTCACCGGCATCGCGCGCTACGTGGCGCTGGCGGTGGCCGGCAGCATCGGCCTCCTGCTCTTCGCCGCCGCCATCGGCCGCATCCTCAGGCCCGAGCCGGAGACGCTGTCGGAGGAGATCGACCGCGTCGCGCCGAAGGCCCGCCGCCCGGCCGAGGAGGACCGCGAGCCCGGCTTCGTCGGCGGCATGGTGTCGAGCGCGGTGGGCGCTGTCGCCCACGGCATGCTGTCGACCCGCGCCCGCCTCGCCCGCATGGTGGCGGAAGCCCCCCAGACGGCCCGCGCCGCCGCAGGCGCGCCTCCGACGGAGGCCGCAGCACCGGCAGGCCCCGGCATCGCGGCCCGTGCCAAGGCCTTCTTCACCGAACCCGACGACGACGTGCTGCCGGCCAAGAAGACCTCTGGCGTCCGCCGCGAGCCCGTCATCGAGGCGGCGCCCGATCGCCAGCCGCGCACCTATCACGCCCCTCTCGCCGGCCGCCCCCCGATGGAGGAGCCGGAGCGGATGGAAGCGCCGCAAATCGCGCCGGCCCACGAGCCGGAAGAGGAGGAGGACGAGCCGCCGCTGCCCTCCGAGCTCGCACCGAAGTCCGTCGCCGGCCCGCGCATCCATGCGCCGGCTCCCGCACCGCGGCCGGCCGCCATCCAGCAGAAGCTGCCGCTGCCGCCGCCGGACGGCGCCGACGACAGCTACGAGCTGCCGCCGCTCGACCTCCTGACCGAGCCGAAGCCCTCCGAGCGCGACGCCTCCATGTCGATGGAGGTTCTGCAGGACAACGCCACGACGCTCGCCTCCGTTCTCGACGACTTCGGCGTGCGCGGCGAGATCATCAACGTGCGCCCGGGCCCGGTGGTGACGCTCTACGAGCTCGAGCCGGCGCCCGGCACGCGCTCCAACCGCGTCATCGGCCTCGCCGACGACATCGCCCGCTCCATGTCCGCCATCTCGGCCCGCGTCGCCCTCGTGGCGGGGCGGAACGCCATCGGCATCGAGCTGCCCAACGCCAAGCGCGAGAACGTGCTGCTGCGCGAAATGCTGGCGAGCCAGGACTTCATCACCGCCAAGGAGAAGCTGCCGATCGCGCTCGGCAAGACCATCGGCGGCGACCCGGTCATCGCCGACCTCGCCAAGATGCCCCACCTCCTGGTGGCCGGCACTACCGGCTCGGGCAAGTCGGTGGCCATCAACACCATGATCCTGTCGCTGCTCTACCGGCTCCGGCCGGACCAGTGCCGGCTCATCATGGTCGACCCGAAGATGCTGGAGCTGTCGATCTATGACGGCATTCCCCATCTGCTGACCCCCGTCGTCACCGACCCGAAGAAGGCCGTGGTGGCGCTGAAATGGGCGGTCCGCGAGATGGAGGAACGCTACAAGAAGATGTCGAAGCTCGGCGTGCGCAACATCGACGGGTTCAACGCCCGCATGGCGCAGGCGAAGGCCAAGGGTGAGGTGCTGACCCGCACCGTGCAGACCGGCTTCGACCGCGAGACCGGCGAGGCGATCTACGAGCAGGAGGAAATGGGCCTCGAACCGATCCCCTACATCGTCGTCATCGTCGACGAGATGGCCGACCTGATGATGGTGGCCGGCAAGGAGATCGAGGGCGCCATCCAGCGCCTCGCGCAGATGGCGCGCGCCGCCGGCATCCACCTGATCATGGCCACGCAGCGCCCCTCGGTGGACGTCATCACCGGCACGATCAAGGCGAACTTCCCCACCCGCATCTCCTTCCAGGTGACGTCGAAGATCGACAGCCGCACCATCCTCGGCGAGCAGGGGGCCGAACAGCTCCTCGGCCGCGGCGACATGCTCTACATGGCCGGCGGCGGGCGCATCAGCCGCGTCCACGGTCCCTTCGTCTCCGACGAGGAGGTGGAGCGCATCGTCGGCCACCTGAAGATGCAGGGCTCGCCCGACTATCTCGACGCCGTCACCACCGACGACGAGGAGGGCGCGGACGGCGACGGCGACGACGGCGCGGTCTTCGACAAGGGCGCCTTCGGCGAGGAGCCGGCCGACCTCTACGACAAGGCGGTGCAGGTGGTGCTGCGCGACAAGAAGGCCTCCACCTCCTATATCCAGCGCCGCCTGCAGATCGGCTACAACCGCGCCGCATCGCTGATCGAGCGGATGGAGCGCGAGGGCCTGGTCGGCCCCGCCAACCACGCCGGAAAGCGCGAAATCCTGGTGCCGGAAGGGGCGGACTGAGGGGCTGCCGCCTCGAAATCGCCCCAACGGCTGCCTATCTCCCCTTCGCCATGACCCTGATGACCGAGCTGCGCCGAGGACCGACGATGACGCCTGAGACCCGCGCGATCCGGCTCCCGCCGAAGGGTTCCGCGGCGCGGCGCGCGGCGCTGGGCTGTGCCATCGCGGCCCTGGCCGGGCTCGCCGCAGCCACCCTGCCGGCCGCCGCCAGCGACCGGCCCTTCATCCTCGCCCAGGGTGCCCCGCTCCAGCTCGGCCCGCCCGGCGGGGCGGCTCCGCCCCGCGGCGCGCCCTCGGCGCCTGCAGCGCCCGCGGCGCCCCCCGCCCAGGCGGGAGCGGCCCCCGCTGCCGGCGCGCCGCTGTCCTCGCCCGTGCGCCGGGCAGCACCCCGCGCCGCCCGCGGCGTCGACGCCGATTCCCGCGACATCGCCCAGCAGGTCAACGCCTACTTCAACAGCATCCGCTACATGCAGGGCGACTTCGTGCAGATCGGCCCTGACGGCCGCCGCACCACAGGCCGCCTCTATCTCGACAAGCCCGGCAAGATCCGCTTCCAGTACAATCCGCCGAGCCCGGTGGAGGTGATCGCCGACGGGCAGTCGGTGGCCGTGCGCGACCGGCGGCTCAACACCCAGGACATCTACCCCCTGTCGCAGACGCCGCTGCGCTTCCTGCTCTCCGACCGGGTCGACATCCTGCGCGACGCCAACGTCACCTCGGTCACCCGCGACCCGGAATACGTCATCGTCATGCTGGAGGAGCGCCAGGCCCTCGGCGGCACCAACCGGCTGATGGTGCTGTTCAACGCCGCCGACATGACGCTGCGCCAGTGGACGGTCTACGACGCCCAGGGCTACGAGACGTCGGTCGCCCTGCACAATCTCGATCCGCGCACCCGGCCGGACCAGCGGCTGTTCCGCATCAACTACCAGCGCCTGCTGGAGTGACGGGCGGGTTCACGGTCACGGGGGCCTGCATCGGCCAAGTGCGTCCTTCGAGGCTCGCTGCGCTCGCACCTCAGGATGAGGTGCGGGGGAGAGCTGCATGGCGGCCACGCAGCGTCCGGCGCGAGTCTCGAAGGACGCACTGGGGTCGTGCAGGGCCCCCCGCAGCCTAATCGATCGCCCCGAGCGTGCGCATCACCGTGAAACGGCAGGTGAGGGCGGCCACCGCCGTGACCAGCACGACCAGCCCGGCGATGGCGGCATAGCCCGTGATGCCCAGCGCGAAGGACCCGAACAGGGCCTCGATCTGGTCGCCGCCGGCGGTCGCCCGCCAGCGCCCGGCGACGAGCCCCGACAGCATGATGGCACCCAGCGCGGCGAGCCCGCCGGCGAGGCTCCCCTTCAGCGCCAGCCAGAGGAAATGGCGCTGGAACTCGGCCGCGATGAAGGCGTCGCGGGCGCCGACGAAGTGCAGCACCTCGACCACCGGGCGGTTGGTCTCGACCGCGGCGCGGGTGGCGAAGACGACGGAAAGGCCGGTGGCGGCCACCATGAGCGCGACGATCACCAGCCCGACGACGATGACCGCGCGGGCCATGGCCCTCAGGCGGTCGAACCACTGGCGATGGTCGTCGAGGCTGGCGGACGGCACCTCGGCGGTCAGCGCCCGGCGGAAGGCCTCCATGTCGGTGCGGCGGTCGTCGGCGAGCTTGACGACGATGAGGCGCGGGATCGGCAGGTCCTCGGCGCCGAGGCCGGTGCCGAGCCAGGGCTCGAGCATGCGGCGCGTCTCCTCCGCCGTGTAGGGCGAGACGTCGGCGACGCCGGGAAAGCGCACGGCGATCTCGGTGGCGCGGGTGACGTCGGCGGCAAGGTCCCGGCCCGGCACCGGGCGCACCTGGATGGTCGCCTCGCGCACGATGGAGGAGGTCCAGTCGGCGGCGGCGGTGCGGACGAGGTCGACGCTGCCGACCGTCAGCGAGCCGAGGAAGGTCATGATGGCGATGATCACCGCCAGAGCTCGCCCGGCGATGGAGGAGGGCGGGACGAGGGATGCGCCGCGCGGCCGCGTTCCGGCCGGCGACGGGCCGGCGAGCCCGTCGCGCTCGCGGGTCGCCAGCCAGTGGCGCAGGGCGGCGCTGCGGCGGGTTCCGCTCACCACCCGCCCGCCTCCGCATGATGGGGATCGGTGACGGTCAGGCTGCCCTCGCGGATGACGAGCTGGCGCGCCTCCACCTGGTCGAGCAGGGAGAGGTCGTGGGTGGCGATGAGCACGGCGGTGCCGGTGCGGTTCAGCTCGACGAAGAGGCGCAGCAGGCGCTTGGCGAGCGGCGGATCGACATTGCCGGTGGGCTCGTCGGCGAGCAGCATCTCCGGGCGCACGATGACGGCGCGGGCGATGGCCGCGCGCTGCTTCTCGCCGCCGGAGAGGATCGGCGGATAGGCGTCGATGCGCTCGCCGAGGCCGACCCATTCGAGCAGGTCGATCACCTCGGAACGGTAGCTCGCCTCCTCCTTGCCGAGGACGCGCAGCGGCAGGGCGACGTTCTCGTAGGTGGTCAGGTGGTCGAGCAGGCGGAAGTCCTGGAAGACGATGCCGATGCGGCGGCGCAGGACCGAGAGCTCGTCCTTCGACAGGCGCGAGGTGTCGTGGTCGAAGACGGTGACGATGCCGCGCGTCGCCCGCAGCGATAGGAACAGCAGCTTCAGGAGGCTGGTCTTGCCGGCGCCCGAGGGCCCGGTGAGGAACTGGAAGGAATGCGGCTCGATGCCGAAGGAGAGATCCTTCAGCACCTCGGGTCCCAGCCCGTAGCGCAGGCCGACATTCTCGAAACGGACCAAGGCGTCGCCTTTCCTCTGGGCGCCGGCGATTCGGCCGCGCGATCATGCCACGGGCGGGGACTTAACCGCCAATTAACCCTGTTGGGCAAAGGTGGAGGGGAGGGACAACCGTCCCGAGGCGCCAACCCATGCTGATCGTCTGCCCCTCCTGCGCGACGGCCTTCAAGGTCACGAAATCCGTCCTGGGGGAATCCGGCCGGCAGGTGCGCTGCGCCCAGTGCCGGACCGTGTGGATGGCAACGCCCGAGAGCGCCATCGAGGAGCCGGCCATGGCCTCGGCCGGTGCCGGCGGGGGTGCGAGCAGCAGCCCGTCGCAGGACCAGGCGACGGACGACGCCGACTGGGGCGCGGCCTTCGCCGAGGAGGCCGAGAGCAAGGCGGAAGCCAAGCCGCCCGCCGGCGAGGATGCGGATCTCTTCGCCGAGCCGCCCGTGCCCGCAGCCGCATCGCCCTCGCTGCAACCGGACACGGACGTGCCGCC
>LNFH01000461.1 GCA_001464235.1 Rhizobiales bacterium Ga0077556
ATGGTGATCGACGGTCTCGCCGATCTCGATGCCCTCCTCGCCGGGGTCATGCTCGATCTCATCCCCCTGCGCGTCGATGCCGGCACCTCCGCCGGGCATGTCGCCGCCATGCTGGCGGCCAAGGCGGAGCGCGACGGCCTCGACCCGAAGAGCCTCACCGTCGCCTTCGGCATCGACCCCATCGGCGCCTTCGCCCGCCGCGGCACGCTGGAAAGCTGGAACGGCGCCGCCTCCAAGGCATCCGACGCCGTCCTTGCCCTGCGCGCCCGCGGCTTCGGAGGGACGCAGCTCGTGGCCGACGGCCGCGTCATCCACGACGCCGGCGGCTCCGAGGCGCAGGAACTCGCCTATGTGCTCGGCACCGCCGTGCAGTACTGGCGCATGCTGGAGGCGGCCGGCCTGCCGCTGGCGGACGCGGCCCGCGCCCTGTCGGTGGTGCTCGCCGTCGATGCGGACCAGTTCCTCTCCACCGCCAAGATCCGCGCCATGCGCAAGCTCTGGGCGCGGCTGGAGTCCGCCTGTGGCCTCTCTCCCTCCCACCTCGACCTCCACGCCGAGACGGCCTGGCGGATGGTGACGAAGGTCGACCCGGCGGTTAACTGGCTGCGCACCACCACGGCGGTCTTCGCGGCGGGCATCGGCGGGGCCGATCATGTCGTGGTCGAGCCCTGGACCGCCGCCATCGGCCTGCCCGACGCCTTCGCGCGGCGCATCGCTCGCAACACCCAGCTGATCCTCATCGAGGAATCCAATCTCCACCGCGTCGCCGACGCCGCGGCCGGCTCCGGCGGCATCGAGGCGCTGACCGACGAACTCTGCCAGCGGGCCTGGGGCCTGTTCCAGGAGTGGGAGGGGGCAGGGGGCATCGTCGCCGCCCTCTCCGCCGGGACCGTGCAGCCCGCCGTCGCGGGGGTGCGGGCCGAGCGTGCCGCGGCCATCGCCAGACGCCGCGCGCCGCTGACCGGGGCCTCCGAATTCCCCAACGTGCACGAGGCGGTTCCCGAGGTGCTGGCCCCGCCGAAGCGCGAGACCCGGCGCGGTGCGGCCCCCGTCGACCTGCCCGAAGCGGCCGGCGGCGCCCGCTTCGAGGCCCAGGTGAGGGCTTTCGCAGGCGGTGCCATCCGTTCGGCCCTGTCCCGGCTGAAGAGCGATACCATCTTCGTCGAGGCTCTGGCGCCGATCCGCCTCGCCGAGCCCTTCGAGGCCATGCGCGCCGATCTCGACGCGCTCGCCGCTGCCGCCGGCACCCGGCCGAACGTCTTCCTCGCCGTGATCGGGCCGGTGGCCGCCTTCACTGCCCGCGCCACCTTCGCCCGCAACCTTTTCGAGACCGGAGGCTTCGACGCGCCGATCCCCGAGCCCTTCGCCGACACGGCGGCACTCACCACCGCCTTCCGGGCGAGCGGCGCTGGGATCGCCTGCGTCTGCTCGTCGGACGAACTCTATGCGAGCGAGGCTGCCGACGTCGCGACCGCGCTGAAGGCCGCTGGCGCCCGCCAACTCTGGCTCGCCGGACGACCGGGAGATCTCGAGCAAGGCCTGAGGGCCGCGGGCGTCGACGGCTTCATCCAGGCCGGCGGAGACGTGCTGGAGGTCCTGCGCGCGGCCCGTGGCGCCCTCTGACGCGCCTCATGGTTTGACGGGTGATCGCATTTTTGCGATGATCTCAGTCCATGACCTGGTCGGTCGAGACGCTGAACGCGACAGTGGATGGGGAAATCCTGAGTTTGCCGCCAGAGTTTCAGGGCAAGCTCTTGAGGATGATCGACGCCGTCCAGGTGCTGGGTCCGATGGGCCTGCCGCGCGACTGGTCGAAAAGCTTGGGCGACGGCCTGTGGGAGCTGCGACTTCAGGGGCGCGACGGTATCGCCAGGGCGATCTACGTGACGGCTACCGGGCGTCGTGTCGTGATCGTCAGGGTCTTCGTCAAGAAGACACAGAAGACGCCCGGGCACGAATTGGAACTGGCGCGCAGGCGCGCCAAGGAGATCCGATGACGGAATGGACGGTTCTGCGCGAAATGATGCTGACGAACCCCGCGGTCCGCGCCGAATATGACGCCCTGGCTGACGAGTTCGCCCTCGTGGAGGAACTGATCAAGGCGCGCGCCCATTCGGGCCTGACACAGGAGGAGATCGCGCGCCGCATGGGCACGACCCAGTCCGTGGTGGCGCGGCTGGAGAGCGGCAAATCGATGCCTTCCACGCGCACGCTGAAGAAATATGCCGAGGCGACCGGCACCCGGCTCGTCATCCGTTTCGAGCCGGCGGCGTGACACTCACCCGTTTCGCCGTCTTGCGCTTCGCCCTGATTTCGCGTCCCTGACGCACCAACGCGCTCTTTGACCGGGAGAGGTCCATGACCCGCATCCCCGACTTCACGACCATCCCCTTCGCCGACGCAGCCCCGGCCGCAACCGGCGGCGCCACCTGGCTGACGCCGGAGGAGATCGCCGTGCGCCCGGTCCACACGCAAGCCGACCTCGCAGGCATCGACTTCCTCGACACGTATCCCGGCATCAAGCCGTTCCTGCGCGGTCCCTATCCGACCATGTACGTGAACCAGCCCTGGACCATCCGGCAATATGCCGGCTTCTCCACGGCCGAGGATTCCAACGCCTTCTACCGGCGCAATCTCGCGGCGGGCCAGAAGGGCCTGTCGGTCGCCTTCGACCTTGCCACCCATCGCGGCTACGACAGCGACCATCCGCGCGTCTCCGGCGACGTCGGCATGGCGGGCGTCGCCATCGACAGCATCTACGACATGCGCACGCTGTTCTCCGGCATCCCGCTGGACCAGATGAGCGTGTCCATGACGATGAACGGCGCGGTGCTGCCGATCCTCGCGCTCTACATCGCGGCGGCGGAAGAGCAGGGCGTGCCGCAGGCCAAGCTCTCGGGGACCATCCAGAACGACATCCTCAAGGAGTTCATGGTCCGCAACACCTACATCTATCCGCCGAAGCCCTCGATGCGGATCATCTCCGACATCTTCGCCCACACGGCGAAGGAGATGCCGAAGTACAATTCCATTTCGATCTCCGGCTATCACATGCAGGAGGCCGGGGCGACGCAGGATCTCGAGCTCGCCTACACGCTCGCCGACGGCGTCGAGTACATCCGCGCCGGCATCGCCGCCGGCATGACGGTGGACCAGTTCGCGCCGCGCCTGTCCTTCTTCTGGGCCATCGGCATGAACTTCTTCATGGAGGTGGCGAAGCTCCGCGCCGCGCGCCTCCTCTGGGCGAAGCTCGTCAAGCAGTTCGACCCGCAGAGCGACAAGTCCCTGCCGCTGCGCACGCACAGCCAGACTTCCGGCTGGTCGCTGACCGCCCAGGACGTGTTCAACAACGTCGTGCGCACCCAGATCGAGGCCATGGCGGCGACGCAAGGCCACACCCAGTCGCTGCACACCAACGCCCTCGACGAGGCGCTGGCCCTGCCGACCGACTTCTCCGCCCGCATCGCCCGCAACACCCAGCTCTTCCTGCAGCAGGAGAGCGGCACGACCCGCATCATCGACCCCTGGGGCGGCTCGCTCTATGTCGAGCGCCTCACCGCCGACCTTGCGGCCAAGGCCTGGGAGCACATCCAGGAGGTCGAGGCCCTCGGCGGCATGGCGAAAGCCATCGATGCCGGCATCCCGAAGCTGCGCATCGAGGAGGCCGCGGCCAAGACCCAGGCGCGCATCGATTCCGGCGTCCAGTCGGTCATCGGCGTCAACAAGTTCCGCCCCGACGGCGAGAAGCCCATCGACGTGCTGAAGGTCGACAATTCCGCCGTCCGCGCCAGCCAGATCGAGAAGCTGAAGCGCCTGCGCGCCGAGCGCAATCCGGCCGAGGTCCAGGCCGCCCTCGACGCCCTGACGGCCGGTGCGGCCGGCAACGGCAATCTCCTGGCGCTCGCCATCAATGCCGCCCGCGCCAAGGCCACCGTCGGCGAGATGTCGGACGCGATGGAGAAGGTGTTCGGCCGCCACAAGGCCGAGATCAAGGCCATTTCGGGGGTCTACAAGCGCGAGGTCGGCGCCATGAACGAGAACGTCTCGAAGGTTCAGGCGCTGGTCGAGGCCTTCGCCGAGAACGAGGGCCGCCGCCCGCGCATCCTCGTCGCCAAGGTCGGCCAGGACGGCCACGACCGCGGCCAGAAGGTCATCGCCTCCGCCTTCGCCGACCTCGGCTTCGACGTCGACATCGGCCCGCTCTTCGCCACCCCTGCGGAAGCCGCGAAGCAGGCCATCGAGAACGACGTCCACTGCGTCGGCGTCTCCTCGCTCGCCGCCGGCCACCTGACGCTGGTGCCGGAACTGAGGGCAGAGCTCGAGAAGCAGGGCCGCGACGACATCATGATCGTCGTCGGCGGCGTCATCCCGCCGCAGGACTTCGACGCGCTCTATGCGGCCGGCGCCTCCTCCATCTTCCCGCCGGGCACGCCCATCGCCGACGCCGCCATCGACCTCATGGACAAGCTCAACGCCAAGCTCGGCTACGTGCAGGCGGCGGAGTAGGGCACCCGCCGGCGGGCTTGCCTCCCGCAACCCTCCCTTGCCGCCGCAAATTCGGTCAATCGAAACGGTTGAACTGCCCGCCGTTCCGGTGCAGCTTTCTGTGATCACAGACAAGGACCGGA
>LNFH01000462.1 GCA_001464235.1 Rhizobiales bacterium Ga0077556
AGCTTCTGGGCGCGCACGTAATAGGCGTCGTAATAGCCGGCCGAGAGCACGTAGGTGCCGATCATGATGCGGCGGCGGACCTCCTTGCCGAAGCCCTTGGCGCGGGTCTTCTCGTAGAGGTCGACGATGTCCTTGCCGGGCTCCCGCAGGCCGTAGCGCACGCCGTCATAACGCGCGAGGTTGGAGGAGGCCTCCGCCGGCGCCACGATGTAATAGGCGGGCAGCGCATATTTCGTGTGCGGCAGCGAGATCTCGACGATGTTGGCGCCGGCCTCCTTCAGGATCTGCGCACCCTCGTCCCAGAGCTTCTGGATCTCCGCCGGCATGCCGTCGATCCGGTATTCCCTGGGAATGCCGATGGTCATGTCCTTGATCGACTTGCCCACCGCCGCGGCGTAGTCGGGCACCTCGCGGTCGACGCAGGTGGTGTCCTTGGCGTCGGCACCCGCGAAGGAGCGCAGCAGCATGGCCGCATCCTTCACGTCGCGGGCGATCGGGCCCGCCTGGTCGAGCGAGGAGGCGAAGGCGACGATACCCCAGCGCGAGACGCGGCCATAGGTCGGCTTGATGCCGACCGTACCGGTCAGCGCCGCCGGCTGGCGGATCGACCCACCCGTGTCGGTGGCGGTGGCGCCGGCGCAGAGCATGGCGGCAACGGCCGCGGAAGAGCCGCCCGAGGAGCCACCGGGAACGAGGGGCGTGCCGTCGACCCCGTCGGGGCCGGCGCCGGCATTGGAACCCTGCCGCCGCCACGGATTGACCGGCGTCGGGAAGCAGCTCGTCTCGTTGGACGAGCCCATGGCGAACTCGTCGTTGTTGAGCTTGCCGAGCATAACCGCGCCGTCGCGCCACAGGTTGCTGGTGACGGTCGATTCGTAGGGGGGGACGAAATTGCCGAGGATGTTCGAGCAGGCGGTGGTGCGCACGCCCTGGGTGCAGAACAGGTCCTTCACGCCGAGCGGAATGCCCTCGAGCGGGCCGGCCTCGCCCTTCGCGATGCGGGCGTCGGAGGCAGCCGCCATCTCCAGCGCCTTGTCCGGCGTCTCCAGCACATAGGCGTTGAGCTTGCGGCCCTTCTCCATGGCAGCGAGGTAGGCCTTCGTCAGGTCGGTGGCCGAGAACGTCTTCTGCGTCAGGCCCTCGCGGGCCTCGGCGATGGTCAGCTGGGTCAGGTCGGCCACGACTTACTCCACGACCTCTCCGGCGCGTTGGCGACGATCAGGTCGGCGATGCCGCCGTCGCTCACCACGTCCTGGCGCTTCTTCATGGCCATGGGCGTCACCGAGGTCATCGGCTCGACGTCGGTGACGTCGACCTCGTTCAGCTGCTCGACGAAGGCGAGGATGGCGTTGAGTTCATCCTGGAGGTGCGGCACCTCATCGTCTGTCACGGCGATGCGCGCGAGATGCGCGATGCGCCGGACGGTCGCCTGATCGACGGACATGCGGAATTCACCCG
>LNFH01000463.1 GCA_001464235.1 Rhizobiales bacterium Ga0077556
CGCTTCCTCGCCGCCGCCAAGGAGACGCGCCACGACCTCGACTGGCTCGGCCGCATCTTCGGCGCCAGCCTCGAGCAGGTGTGCCACCGCCTCTCGACCCTGCAGCGCGCCGGCCAGCGCGGCATCCCCTTCTACTTCGTCAAGGTCGACCGCGCCGGCAACGTCATCAAGCGCCACTCGGCGACGCGCTTCCAGTTCGCGCGGTTCGGCGGCGCCTGTCCGCTCTGGAACGTGCACGAGGCCTTCGAGCAGGCCGGCCGCACCTTCGTCCAGGTTGCCGAGATGCCGGATGGCACGCGCTATCTCTCCCTCGCCCGCGCCGTCACCAAGGGCGCGGCCCACTGGCGCGCCCCGGTGCGCCGCTACGCCTTCGGCCTCGGCTGCGAGATCTCCTATGCCGGCGAGATCGTCTATTCCGAGGGGATCGACCTCAAGGCCGACGCCAACGTGGCGAAGATCGGCGTCTCCTGCCGCATCTGCGAGCGCGCCAACTGCCACCAGCGCGCCGTGCCGCCCATCGACCGGGAGATCCGGGTGCCGACCGACCGGCGCAAGGTCGTGCCCTTCGACCTGAGCTGAACGCGCTCCGGACCGCCCTTCCCGGCGGTTGGCACCCACCCCTCCGCGTCATGCCCGGCCTCGTGCCGGGCATCCACGACTTTGCTGCGAGCCGGGTGTTCAAGTCGTGGATGGCCGGGACGAGCCCGGCCATGACGGCGAGAGCGGTGACGGCCTTCGGCGCCTCACCGCCGGGTCAGCGTCCGCGCGACCGCGTCCTTCCAGCGGGCCAGCTTGTCCTCGCGCGTCGCGGCGTCCATGGCGGGCGAGAAGCGCCGATCGAGCGCCCAGCTCCGCGCGAACTCCTCAGGCTCCGGGCAGACACCCTGCGACAGGCCCGCGAGATAGGCCGCCCCCAGCGCCGTCGTCTCCAGCACCTTCGGACGGTCCACCGGCGCGTCGAGCAGGTCGGCGAGACGCTGCATCGTCCAGTCGGAGGCGACCATGCCCCCGTCGACCCTGAGCACCGTGCCGGAGGAGCCCGCCCCCGGCCAGTCCGCCTTCATGGCGCCGAGGAGGTCGGCGGTCTGGAAGCAGACGCTCTCCAGCGCGGCCCGCGCCATCTCCTTCGGCCCGGTGCCGCGCGTCAGGCCGAAGATGGCGCCGCGGCAGTCGGCGTCCCAGTAGGGCGCGCCGAGGCCGACGAAGGCCGGCACGAGGATGACCTCCTGGTTGGGGTCGGAGGCGGCGGCGAGCGCTCCGGTTTCTCCCGCCATCTTCACGATGCCGAGCCCGTCGCGCAGCCATTGCACCGCGGCCCCGGCGACGAAGATCGAACCTTCGAGGGCATAGGTGCGCTTGCCGCCGAGCTGGTAGGCGATGGTGGTGAGCAGCTTGTTGCGCGAGGTCACGGCCTCGGCGCCAGTGTTCAGCAGGGCGAAGCAGCCCGTGCCGTAGGTGGACTTCATCATGCCCGGCGCGAAGCAGGCCTGGCCCACGGTCGCCGCCTGCTGGTCGCCGGCGATGCCGCCCACCGCGATGGCGCCGCCGAACAGCGCGGGATCGGTGGCCCCGAAGGCGGCGGCGCTGTCCATCACCCTGGGCAGCATCGCCGCCGGCACGTGGAGCAGCCGGCACAGGTCCTCGTCCCAGACTCCGCGGTGGATGTCGAACAGCATGGTGCGCGCGGCGTTGGTGGCGTCTGTGGCATGCACCCGCCCGCCGGTGAGCCGCCACAGGAGGAAGCAGTCGATCGTGCCGAAGCAGAGCTCGCCGCGCTCCGCCCTCTCCCGGGCGCCCGGCACCGTGTCGAGGATCCATGCGAGCTTGGTGCCGGAGAAATAGGGGTCGATGACGAGGCCGGAGCGCGCCTGCACCAGGGCCTCGTGGCCCTCGGCCCGCAGCCTCGCGCAGGCGGCAGACGTGCGCCGGTCCTGCCAGACGATGGCGCGGTGAAGGGGCTCTCCGGTCGCCCGGTCCCAGACCACCACGGTCTCCCGCTGGTTGGTGATGCCGATGCCGGCGACGTCCGCAGCATCGACGCCGGCTTTGGCCAGCGCCTCGCGCGTCGTCCCCACCACGCTCGTCCAGATTTCCTCCGGATCGTGCTCGACCCAGCCGGAGGCGGGGAAGTGCTGGGTGAACTCGCGCTGGGCCACGGCCAGCACCTCCAGCCGGGTGCTGAAGACGATGGCGCGGGAGGAGGTCGTGCCCTGGTCGATGGCGACGATGACGGGTTGGTGCCGATCGGA
>LNFH01000464.1 GCA_001464235.1 Rhizobiales bacterium Ga0077556
CTCCGCTGCGCTCGGGCCACCCTCCCCTCCGCAAGCGGGGGGAGGGGATTGACCCGCGTCGCGCCGATCGCAACGAGGAAGCAGGACTTCGGAACCGCCATCAGCCCCTCCATCCCCACAGCGCCTCGGCTTCGGCCGCCGTGTAGTAGCCGCGGGCGACATCCCGGGCGATCGCTGCGGGATCGCGCTTCGCCGGGTCGCCGTAGCCGCCGCCGCCGGGCGTCATCACCTCGACGCGGTCGCCGGCGCGGATCCTCAGGCCCTGGTCCTTGGAGAGGTGCTCGGGGATCGTCGTCGTATCGCCGCGGTGGATCTTCACGACGTTCGGCGCACCGTCCTTGCCGCCGAGCACGCCCGGCGGGCCGAAGCGGCCGTGATCCATGACGAAGGAGGCGCGCGCCTCGCCGCGCAGCAACTCCACCTCGTAATGCACGCCGAAGCCGCCGCGCGCCTTGCCGGCGCCGCCGGATCCCTCGCGCAGGGCGAAGCGGCGGAACAGCACGGGGTAGTACTGCTCCATCACCTCCACCGGCGCGGTCTTGGAGATGCCGATGGTCGAGCAGCCGTTGGTCAGGCCGTCATGGGCGAGGTTGCCGCCATAGCCGCCGCCGGTGATCTGATACATGACGTAGCCGGCCTTCTTCGCCGGGTCGAAGCCGCCCAGCGCAAAGTTGCCGGAGGTTCCCGCCGGCGCCGCCGTCACCTTGTCGGGAATGGCCTGGACGAGGGCGAGGAACACGGCCTCGGCAATGCGCTGGGAGACCTCCGCCGCGCAGCCCGAGACGGGACGGGGATATTGCGCGTCGAGGAAGGTGCCCTCGGGCTTCAGGATCGTCAGCGGCTCGAAGGCGCCGGAATTGATCGGCACGTCGGGAAAGATGTGCTTCACGCCGAGATAGACCGACGAGCAGGTGGTGGCGAAGACCGAGTTCATCGGCCCCTGGCAGGGCGGCGAGGAGCGCGAGAAGTCGAAGGTCATCGTCTCGCCCGCCTTGGTGACGGTGAGCGCGATGCGCAGCGGCTCGTTCACGACGCCGTCGGAATCGACGAAGCTCTCGGCCTCGTAGATCCCGTCGGGGATGCCGCGGATCTCCGCCCGCATCCGTTCGGCCGAGCGGGCGCGGATCTGGCGGATCGCCTCGTCGAGGGTCGCAGCGCCGTATTTCGCCACGAGCTCCATCAGGCGGGTCTCGCCCACCAGCAGCGCCGCTGCCTGTGCCTTGATGTCGCCGATGCGCTGGTCGGCGATGCGGATGTTGGAGGAGATGATGGCGAAGATCTCGCCGTCCATCTCGCCGCGCTTGAACAGCTTCACCGGCGGCAGCCGCAGGCCCTCCTGCTCGACTTCCGTGGCATGGGCCGAGAAGCCGCCGGGCACCATGCCGCCGATGTCCGGCCAGTGGCCGGTGTTCTGCAGCCAGCAGAAGAGGGTGCCGTCGACGAAGACGGGCTTGGCGAAGCGCACGTCCATGAGGTGCGTGCCGCCGAGATAGGGGTCGTTGACGATGTAGATGTCGCCGGGCTCCGGCTTGCCCGCCTTTCCCTCACCGATCAGGCGGATGATGTGGCCCGTCGAGTGCTGCATCGTGCCGACGAAGACCGGCAGGCCGAACTCGCCCTGCGAAATCAGCGCGCCGGTGTCGCGGTCATAGATGCCGTCGGCGCGGTCATCGGCTTCCGCGATGACGGGCGAGAAGGCCGAGCGCGAGAAGGCGATGTCCATCTCGTTGCAGACCTGCTGGAGGCCGGCCTGGATGACCGCGAGGGTGAGGGCGTCGATGACGGGAGGCGGGGTCTGGATCGTCATGCCTTCACCCTGAGATTGCCGATGGCATCGACC
>LNFH01000465.1 GCA_001464235.1 Rhizobiales bacterium Ga0077556
CCCCAGCCGATGTGGCGGCGATGGAACGGGCCGGCTTCGGCCTGGGAAGCGACGCCGACCGACATGGTGGCGACGGCGAGGGCGGCGATGGCGAAGGTCTTGAAGCGGTTCATGGCAGGTCCCCTTGGGTTCGATGTGGGGCTCGTTGCGCCCCGATATCCATGGGTCGCGGCCTGCCGGAAAAAGGTTCGGGCCCGCCGCGTTTTTTTTTCGCGCAGCGGGCCCGGACGGGTCGAACAGGGGTTTGACGGGACTATTCGGCGGCTTCACCGGAGCGGCGGCCGGCAGCGTCCTCCACCGCCTGCTCGGCGGCGTCCAGCGTCTTCAGCGCCTCGGGGCGCGGCATGGAGATGATGTTGTAGCCCGAATCGACGTGGTGGATCTCGCCGGTCACGCCGCCGGAGAGATCGGACAGCAGGTAGAGCGCCGAGCCGCCGATGTCGTCCAGCGACACGGTCTTGCGCAGCGGCGCATGGCGCTTCTGGAAGTTGAACATCAGCCGCGCGTCGGAAATGCCGGCGCCCGCCAGCGTCCGGACCGGGCCTGGCGAGAGCGCGTTGACGCGGATGCCGAGCGGACCGTAGTCGGCGGCGAGATAGCGCACCGAGGCCTCGAGCCCGGCCTTCGCCACGCCCATGACGTTGTAGTTGGGCATCACCCGCGTCGAGCCGCCATAGGTCAGCGTCAGCATGGTGCCGCCGGGCTGCATCAGCGCCGCCGCCCGCTTGGCGATCTCGGTGAAGGAGAAGCAGGAGATCACCATGGTGCGCGAGAAGTTCTCGCGCGTGGTGTCGGCATAGCGGCCCTTCAGCTCGTTCTTGTCGGAGAAGCCGATGGCGTGGACGACGAAGTCGAGCCCGCCCCAGGTCTCCGCCAGGCGCGCGAAGGTGGCGTCGACGCTGGCGATGTCCTCGACGTCGCAGGGAATCACCAGCGGCGTCCCCAGGCTCTCCGCCAGCGGCCTGACGCGCTTGCCCAGCGCCTCGCCCTGGTAGGTGAAGGCGAGTTCGGCGCCGTGGGCCGCGAGCGTGCGCGCGATGCCCCAGGCGATCGAATGGTCGTTCGCCACTCCCATGATCAGGCCGCGGCGGCCCTTCATCAATGCGGTCACGCGTGACCTCCTCGCTTCAATGTCGGCGTCCGGGCCGTGAGCGACGACCCGCAGATGGGGATGCGCGAAACGGTCTGTCCACATGGGCGTCCCTTGCGAGGTGACGGGTCCACGAGGCTTGCCATTCTTCTGCGACCGCCCGGTGACGGCGCGCTCATGCGTCCACGTGCTTGAGCACGATCGTCGCGTTGGTGCCGCCGAAACCGAAGGAATTGGACAGGACCACGCCCAGCTTCGCATCGTCGATGCGCTGCCGCACGATGTTCATGTCCGCGACGTCCGGATCGATCTCCTCGATATGGGCGCTCTCGCAGATGAAGCCGTTGTTCATCATCAGCAGCGAGTAGATCGCCTCCTGCACGCCGGTCGCGCCCAGCGAGTGGCCGGTCAGCGACTTGGTGGCCGAGATCGGCGGGCTCTTGTCGGCGCCGCCGAAGACCTCGCGGATCGCCTCGATCTCCTTGAGGTCGCCGACGGGAGTCGAGGTCCCGTGCGGGTTGATGTAGTCGACCTTCGGGCCGACGCCGTGAAGCGCCATCTTCATGCAGCGCACCGCGCCCTCGCCCGACGGGGCGACCATGTCGTAGCCGTCCGAGGTGGCGCCGTAGCCGGCGATCTCGGCATAGATCTTGGCGCCGCGCGCCTTGGCATGCTC
>LNFH01000466.1 GCA_001464235.1 Rhizobiales bacterium Ga0077556
GTCGCGGCGCAGGCCCCGGCGATGATGGAGAGAAGCCGCGGGTGGTCGGGGGCGAGCACGGTCAGGTGGATGACGCCCTGACCGGGCACCAGGTCGATCCGGGTCGCAAGCGAGCGGCCCGCGGCCTCGGCCTCGATCAGGAAGCGGGCGTGCTCGATCTTGGTGGCGAGATCGACCTTCAGCCAGTAGGCGGCGTAGTGACGGCCGACATAGGTCTCCAGCGCGTCGCCCGACAGCGCCGGCAGGCGCTCCGGCACGGCGCGGCGGAACTCCTCCTGAGCGATCTCGACGCGGCGCGAGCGGTTGACCTCGGAGAAGCCGCCGGTGACCACCGGCTCGGTCTCGTAATAGAGCGTGCGCAGGAGCTGGCTCTTCCAACCGTTCCAGACGCCGGGACCCACCGCCATGATGTCGGCTGTGGTGAGGATGAGCATGAGCTTCATCCGCTCCAGCGACTGCACCACGTTGGCGAAGGTCTCGATGGTCTTGCGCTCGGCGAGATCACGCGACTGGGCGATGGTGGACATGACGAGGTGCTGCTCGACGAGCCAGGCCACCGTCTCCGTCTCCAGCGCATTGAGGCCGAAGCGCGGGCAGAGCTTGCGGGCGATCTTGGCGCCTGCGGTCGAGTGGTCCTCCGGGCGGCCTTTGGCGATGTCGTGCAGGAAGAGCGCGACATAGAGCAGGTCGCGGTTGCGCGGCTGGATCGTCTTGACCAGGTCGGCAGCGAGGCCGAGGCCCGGGTCGCCGCCGCGCTCGATCTGCTGGAGGATGCCGATGCAGCGCAGCAGGTGCTCGTCCACCGTGTAGTGGTGGTACATGTTGAACTGCATCATCGCGACGACGCGGCCGAAATCCGGCACGAAGCGGCCGAGCAGGCCCGCCTCGTTCATGCGGCGCAGGACGATCTCCGGCGTGTTGGCGGAGGTGAGGATCGACAGGAAGAGCTGGTTGGCGGCGGGATCGTTGCGCAGCTTGTCGTCGACCAGCTTCAGCGAGCGCGTCAGCAGGCGGATGGCGTCGGGGTGGAAGGCGAGGTTGTAGCGGTCCGCCAGCCAGAACATGCGGATGAGGTTGACCGGGTCGCGGGCGAAGGCCTGGTCGTCGGCCACCGTGATGCGATCGTGGTCGATCTGGAAATCCGGGCTCTCCTTGAAGCCGCGGCGTGACTTCGGCCGGAGACGGGCGATGAAGCGGTCGAGGACGGGGGCCGGCTTCTCGTGCCGTTCCTCGAGCTCGGCGCAGAGGATGGCGGTGAGGTCGCCGACGTCCTTCGCGATGAGGAAGTAGTGCTTCATGAAGCGCTCGACGTCGACGAGGCCGTTATGGCCGCGATAGCCGAGCCGGGGGGCGAGTTCGCGCTGCAGGTCGAACGACAGACGCTCCTCGGAGCGGCCGGTGAGGAAGTGCAGGTGGCAGCGCACGGTCCACAGGAAGGTTTCGCAGCGCCGGAACATCTGCGCCTCGCGGCGGGTGAAGACGCCCTTCTTGGCGAGTTCCTCGTCGGTCTTCACGCGGTAGGCGTAGCGGGCGATCCAGAACAGCGTGTGGAGGTCGCGCAGGCCCCCCTTGCCGTCCTTGACGTTGGGCTCGACGAGATAGCGGGACTGGCCGGTCTTGCGGTGGCGTTCGTCCCGCTCGGCGAGCTTGGCGGCGACGAATTCGGGCACCGTATCCCTGACGACCTCGGCGTCGAAGCGCTTCTCCAGTTCGCCGAAGAGCTGGGCGTCGCCGTGGATGTAGCGCGCCTCGAGGAGCGCCGTGCGGATGGTGAAGTCGGTGCGCGCCTGGCGGATGCACTCGTCCACCGAGCGGGTGGCGTGGCCGACCTTCAGGCCCATGTCCCAGAGGCAGTAGAGCATGGCCTCGGCGACGCTCTCGCCCCAGGCCGTCTGCTTGTAGGGGAGCAGGAACAGGAGATCGATGTCGGAGCCGGGCGCCAGCATGCCGCGCCCGTAGCCGCCGGTGGCGACGATGGCCATGCGCTCGCCGGAGGAGGGATTCTCCGAAGGGTAGAGCTGGTCCATGATCCAGCCGGAGAGGGCGCGGATCACGTCGTCCTGGAAATGCGACAGCGCCTCGGCGCAGGCGCGCCCGTCGGAGGTCGCGATCAAGCGCTCCTCGGCGATCCGCCGCGCCTCGCCGAGGCGGCGTTTCAGCACCTGGACGACCTCGGCCCGCGCCTCGCCCGTCTTGCCGGCGGCGACGGCGATCGCCGCGAGGTCGGCGGCGAGGACGGCGGGCTCGACCAGGGGACCGCGGCTGGCGGCCTGCCGGGCGGCGCGGGTTTCGGGCAGCGAGGAATCCATGGCGTGTCTTCAGTGACGCTCGAAAGCGCGGACCATACGCGCAATGGCGGGGGGATGCGAGGAGGCCGGCCGGCGAGGGTGCAAGGCTGCCGTGCCTAGAGGCCGGCCGCGCCGCCGTCGGCGCGCGGGTCGTGGGCCCCCGACAGCGACATGTCGGTGTGCAGCGTCACGCCGCCGGCATGGCCCATCGTGTCGGACCAGCCCTCGTCGAGAATCGCGGTCTGGTGCCCCATGGAGCCGAGCTTGCGCACCAGGTTCTCGTCGAAGCGGTTCTCGAAGCGCAGGCTGGTGACGGACGAGCCCCAGGTGCGGCCGAGGAGCCAGCGCGGCGCGTCGAGGGCCTCTTCCAGCGGCATCCCGTGGCGCACGTGGCGCTCGAAGATCTGCGCCTGCGTCTGCGGCTGGCCCTCGCCGCCCATCGTGCCATAGGCGAAGACCCGCCCGTCGGCGAGCTGCGCCATGGCGGGGTTCAGCGTGTGGAAGGGCCGGCGGCCCGGCTCCAGCGGGTTGAGCGCCCGCGGATCGAGGACGAAGCTGGCGCCGCGGTTCTGCATGAGGAAGCCGGTCGACTTCGACACGCAGCCCGAGCCGAATTCCCAGTAGATCGACTGGATGTAGGAGACGACGCGGCCCTCCGAATCGGCGGCGCCCATCCAGATGGTGTCGCCGGGAGCGGCCCGGTGCGGCCAGGGCAGGGCGCGGTCGAGGGCGATGGCGCCGGCTTCCGCCCGCAGCGCCTCGGTGCGCAGGTGGTCGAGCGGGTTGCCGTCGAGCCGGTCGTAGTCGGTGACGAAGCGGTCTCGCACCAGGAAGGCGCGCTTGGTCGCCTCGACGATGCGGTGTACGAAGGCCACCGTGTCCTGCCGCACCGGGCCGTGCAGGGCCTCCAGCTGGTCGAGGATGCCGAGGATCATCAGTGAGGCGAGCCCCTGGGTCGGCGGCGGCATGTTGTGGACCGTGCCGAGGGAGTGCGCGAGGGACAGCGGCGTGCGCTCCACCGCGTAATAGGCCTGCAGGTCGGCGCGGGTGACGGGCGAACCCATCTCCTCGAGGTCGCGGGCGAGCTCGCGGGCGATGTCGCCGCGATAGGCGTCCTGGAAGCCGGAGCGGGCGAGATGCTCGAGGGAATCGGCGAGGGCCGGCTGCCGCATGAGGGTGCCCTCGGCGGGCGGCTTGCCGCCGACGAGAAATGTCTCGGCGAAGCCCGGGCAGTCCTTCAGCTCGTAGAGCTTGTCGACGGTCAGGCTCGCCTGGGAGCGGCTGACCTTGTAGCCCTCGCGCGCGGCGCGGATGGCGGGCTCCAGCATGACCGAGCGCGGCAGGGTTCCGCCCGAAGCCTTGGCCATGGCGTTGGCGAGGCGCCAGCCGCCGACGGCGCCCGGCACGGTGAGAGCTGCCAGCGGCCCGCGCGAGGGGATCTCGTAGTGCCCCTTGTCGAGATAGGATTTGAGCGTCGCCCGTTCGCCGGCGAAGCCACAGGCCTCGATGCCGTGGACGCGGCGGCTCGGCTGGTGGATGAGCCAGAAGCCGTCGCCGCCGACATGGGTCATGTGCGGATAGACGGCCGCGATGGTGGCCGCCGCGGCGATCATCGCCTCGATGGCATTGCCGCCCTCGGCGAGGATCTGCCGGCCAGCCTCGGCGGCAGCGGCGTGCGGCGCGGCGACGACGCCGCGCGAGAAGGGACCCTGAGCCATCTATGCATTCTCCATGGCGGCACGATAGACGATGCGCCCGGGACATTGAATCGGCAAAGGGGCCAATCGTGCGGCGGCCTCGGAGGGTCAGATCGCCATGCTGCGGTGCAGGGCGTCGCGGTCCACCTGGCCCTTCAGCCCCTCGACCACGACCCTGCCGCGCTCCATGACGTAGAAGCGGTCGCCGAGCGCCTCGGCGAAGTCGAGATACTGCTCGACCAGAAGGATGCCGATGTCGCCCTTGCCGCGCAGGTAGTCTATGGCGCGGCCGATATCCTTGATGATCGACGGCTGGATGCCCTCCGTCGGCTCGTCCAGCACGATGAGGCGCGGGCGGGTGACGAGGGCGCGGCCGATGGCCAGCTGCTGCTGCTGGCCGCCGGAGAGGTCGCCGCCGCGACGGCCGAGCATCTCCTTCAGCACCGGGAAGAGCGAGAAGATGTCGTCGGGGATGGTGCGGTCGGCCCTTTTCAGCGGCGCGAAACCGGTCTCGAGGTTCTCCTTCACCGTCAGCAGGGGGAAGATCTCGCGCCCCTGGGGCACATAGGCGATACCGCGGCGCGCCCGCTCGAAGGGCGGCATGCGGGTGATGTCGCGGCCCTCCCAGAGGATCTCGCCGGCCGAGATGGGCTGGTGGCCGATGATGGCGCGCATCAGCGAGGTCTTGCCGACGCCGTTGCGGCCGAGGACGCAGGTCACCTTGCCCGGCTCGACCACGACCGAGACGTCGCGCAGGGCCTGGGCCGCGCCGTAGTGCAGGTCGACGTTCTTCACTTCAAGCATGGTCACCGCCCAAGATAGACCTCGATCACCCGCTCGTCGGAGCTGACCTGGTCGAGCGTTCCCTCGGCGAGGACCGAGCCCTCGTGCAGGCAGGTGACCTTCACGCCGAGCTCGCGGATGAAGCCCATGTCGTGCTCGACCACCACGACGGAGTGGGTCTTCGCGATGTCCTTGAGGAGATCGGCGGTGGCGCCGGTCTCGACGTCGGTCATGCCGGCGGCCGGCTCGTCGACGAGGAGGAGCTTGGGGTCCTGCGCCAGCAGCATGCCGATCTCCAGCCATTGCTTCTGGCCGTGGGAGAGGTCGCCGGCGAGGCGCTTCCTGTGGTCGCCGAGGCGGACGATGCCGAGGAGCTCGTCGACCCGCCGCCAGATCTCGGCGGAGTGGCGCGAGAACAGCGTGCCGAAGACGGTGCGGTCGGCCTTCACCGCCATCTCGATGTTGTCCTCCACCGTGTGCATCTCGAAGACGGTCGGCTTCTGGAACTTGCGGCCGATGCCGAGATTGGCGATGGCCGTCTCGTCGAGCTGGGTGAGGTCGACCTGGCCGTCGAAGATGACGTCGCCGGTGTCCGGCTTGGTCTTGCCGGTGATGATGTCCATCATCGTCGTCTTGCCGGCGCCGTTGGGGCCGATGATGGCGCGCATCTCGCCAGGGGCGATGATCAGCGAGAGATTGTTGATGGCGCGGAAGCCGTCGAAGCTCACCGAGACGCCGTCGAGATAGAGCAGCGACTGGGTCACCACCTGCGGCCGTTCGATGGCCTGGACGGGATCGGCGGGGAGCTGGGTTTCCATCGGATCGATCAGCATGGGGCCCATCCTCACTCGGCCGGCTGGCGGGCCGGCGAGGATGCCGGCGGCTCGCGGCGCTCGCCGCGGCGCTTCCACCAGTCGGTGAAGGTGCCGAGGATGCCCTTGGGCAGGAACAGGGTGACGAAGATGAAGAGGCCGCCGAGGGCGAACAGCCAGCCCTGCGGGAAGGCGCCGGTGAACCAGCTCTTGGCGAAGTTGACGAGGCCGGCCCCGAGGGCCGCGCCGACCAGCGTGCCGCGTCCGCCCACCGCGACCCACACGATGGTCTCGATGGAGTTGGCGGGGGAGAATTCGCTGGGGTTGATGATGCCGACCTGCGGCACGTAGAGCGCCCCGGCAATGCCCGCCATGACCGCCGAGACGGTCCAGACGAAGAGCTTGAAGTTCTCGACACGGTAGCCGAGGAAGCGGGTGCGCGCCTCGGCGTCGCGGATGGCGATGAGGATCTTGCCGGCCTTCGAGGTGACGATGGCGCGGGCGACCAGATAGCCCGTCATGAGCGCGATGACCGAGAGCGAGAAGAGCACCGCACGCGTCACCTGGCTCTGGATGTTGAAGCCGAGGATGTCCTTGAAGTCGGTCAGGCCGTTGTTGCCGCCGAAGCCCATGTCGTTGCGAAAGAAGGCGAGCATGAGCGCATAGGTCAGCGCCTGCGTGATGATGGAGAGATAGACGCCGGTGACGCGCGAGCGGAAGGCGAACCAGCCGAAGACGAAGGCGAGGAGGCCGGGGACGAGGGCCACCATCAGCAGGGCATAGGGGAAGGAGGAGAAGCCCCACCAGGTGACCGGCAGCTCCGTCCAGTTCAGGAAGACCATGAAGTCGGGCAGCACCGGGTGGGAATAGACGCCGCGCGGGCCGATCTGCCGCATCAGGTACATGCCCATGGCGTAGCCGCCGAGGGCGAAGAAGGCGCCGTGGCCGAGGGAGAGGATGCCGCAATAGCCCCAGACCAGATCGACCGCGAGGGCGAGCAGGGCATAGGTCATGTACTTGCCCCAGAGCCCCACCGCCGTGTTCGACACGTGGAACATGGAGCCCGGCGGCACGGCGAGGTTGAGCACCGGCACGAGGACGGCGGCGATGCCGAGCAGGACCAGGAAGACCCAGCCGGCGCGGTCGATCTTTTCGAAGAGGAAGCGGGTCAGCATCATTCCACCGCCCGGCCCTTGAGGGCGAAGAGGCCCCTGGGACGCTTCTGGATGAACAGGATGATGAAGACGAGGAGCAGGATCTTGCCCAGCACCGCGCCGGCATAGGGTTCGAGGAACTTGTTGGCGATGCCGAGCGTCATGGCGCCGACGAGGGTGCCCCAGAGATTGCCGACCCCGCCGAAGACCACGACCATGAAGCTGTCGATGATGTACCCCTGGCCGAGATTGGGCGAGACGTTGTCGATCTGGCTGAGCGCCACACCCGCGAGGCCGGCGATGCCGGAGCCGAGGCCGAATGTGAAGGCGTCGACCCAGTTGGTGCGGATGCCCATGGCGCCGGCCATGCGGCGGTTCTGCGTGACGGCTCGGGTCTGCAGGCCAAAGGGCGTGCGCTTCAGGAAGAGCAGGAGCGCGGCGAAGACCATGGCGGCGAAGATGATGATGGCGAGGCGGTTGGCGGTGATGGCGAGGTGGCCGACCTCGAAGGAGCCGGACATCCAGGAGGGCGTCGTCACCTCGCGGTTGGTGGGGCCGAACCAGGAGCGCACCGCCTGCTGGAGCACGAGGCTGACCCCCCAGGTGGCGAGCAGGGTCTCCAGGGCCCGCCCGTACAGATGGCGGATGATGAGCCTCTCGATGGCGACGCCGATGGCGCCGGCGACGAGGAAGGCCATGGGCAGGGCGATGAAGAGCGAGGCGTCCATCAGGCCTGGGGCGACGGACCGGATGGTCTGCTGCACCACGAAGGTCGTGTAGGCGCCGATCATCACCATTTCGCCATGGGCCATGTTGATGACGCCCATGACGCCGAAGGTGATGGCGAGGCCGATGGCGGCGAGGAGCAGCACCGAGCCCAGGGAGATGCCGTACCAGACGTTCTGGCCCGCCTCCCAGACCGCCAGGGTCCGGCGGATCGCCACCGAGGCGCTCTCGGCCGCCTCGCGCACCCGCGGCGGTGTATCGGCCGGCAGCGAGCCGAGCATGGCGAGCGCGTCCTGGTCGCCGCGGCGCTGGATGATGCCGATGGCGGCGATGCGGTCGGCTTCGGCGGCTTGCGGATTGGCGACGAGAATGGCGGCGCGCGCCTCCTCCATCAGCGTCTTGATGCGGGCGTCCCGCTCCTGGCCGATGGCCGTCTCCAGCGCGGCGAGAGCGCTGCCGTCGCGCGACTTGAACACCGCCTCGGCGGCACTGGTGCGGCGGGCCGGGTCCGGATGGAGGAGGGAGAGGGCGCCGACGGCCGCATCGATGGCGCGGCGGACGTTGTTGTTGAGGCGCACGGGCCGCGTGGTGCCGACGTCGGAGGCCGGCTCGCCGGTGGCGGCGGAGACGAAGGAGCCGTCTGTCCGGCGGATGAAGACGGTGCGGTCGGCCTGCCGGTAGACGAGGCGGCCGTCGCGCAGCGCCTCGATGACGGGGGCGGCGCGCGGCGAGCCGGAGGTGGCGAGCCCGTTCACCGCACCGACGATGTCGTTGAAGCTCTCGGTGGCGAAGCGCTGGACGAGAGGTCCTGCGTCCTGCGCGCGGAGCGGGCTGGCGAAGAGCATGAGGGCGGCGAAGAGCGCCGTGACGAGGGCAAGCTGCCAGGGGCGTCGGATGGTCTGGTTCAAGCTCGGCCCTCGTTCCGAAGCACTGCGGGGGTCAAGAGGGCGCGCCGCGGACGGCGCGCCCTCCGGTTCGTCGGGACGAGTGGCTCAGCGCTGGGCGCCGCCGCACCGTCCGGTGCGGACGTTGAAGTTGCCGCAGTTCATCGGCGAACGATGGTCGGCGATGAGGTCACGCGAACCCTCG
>LNFH01000467.1 GCA_001464235.1 Rhizobiales bacterium Ga0077556
GCCAACGAGAGCGAGCTGAAGTCGCTCTACCAGACCGCCGATTTCGCCACGGCGCTCGACGCGCTGCGTGCCGACGCGGCCCTCGCCGTCGTCACCCGTTCCGAGCAGGGCGCCATCGCGGTGGAGGGCGCGACCCTCGTCTCGGCGCCGGCCTTCCCGGTCGACAAGGTGGTGGACACGACGGGCGCCGGCGACCTCTTCGCGGCCGGCTTCCTCTCCGGTCTCGCCCGCGGCATGCCGCACGAGACCTCGCTGCGCCTCGGCGCGCTCTGCGCCGCCGAGATCATCAGCCACATGGGCGCCCGCCCCGAGGCCAACCTCAAGGCGCTCGCCGCCGAGAACGGCTTCGCGCTCTGAGCCGAGCGCGAGGCCTGCCGCTCAGAGGATGAATCGGCTGAGGTCGGCGTTCCTCGCGAGATCGCCCACCGTCTGGCGCACATAGGCGCCGTCGATCGTCACGGTCTCGCCGGCCCGGTCGGCGGCGGTGAAGGAGATGTCGTCGAGCACCCGCTCGATGATGGTCTGCAGCCGCCGCGCGCCGATGTTTTCCACCGAGGCGTTCACCTCCACCGCGAGATCGGCGATGGCGTCGACCGCATCGTCGGTGAGCACGAGGTCGACGCCCTCCGTCTTCATCATGGCGATGGACTGGCGGGTGAGGCTCGCCTCGGTCTCCGTCAGGATCGAGCGCAGGTCCTCCCGCGTCAGCGGCTTGAGCTCGACGCGGATCGGCAGGCGGCCCTGCAACTCGGGCAGCAGGTCCGAGGGCTTGGCGACGTGGAAGGCGCCCGAGGCGATGAACAGGATGTGGTCGGACTTCACCGGCCCGTGCTTGGTCGCCACCGTCGTGCCCTCGATCAGCGGCAGCAGGTCGCGCTGCACGCCCTCACGCGAGACCTCGCCGCCGCGCGCGCCTTCGCGGGCGCAGATCTTGTCGATCTCGTCGAGGAAGACGATGCCGTTGTTCTCGACGAGGTGGATCGCCTCCTGCACCAGGTTGTCCTGGTCGACCAGCTTGTCGGCCTCCTCCTGCACCAGCGGGTCGTAGGCCTCCTTGACCGTCGTGCGGCGCTGCTTGGTGCGCCCGCCCATCATCTTGCCGAGCATGTCGTTGAGGTTGGCGATGCCGATCTGGCCGCCCGGCATGCCGGGAATGTCCATCATCGGCAGGCCCTGCGGATTGCCCGCCGCCACCTCGATGTCGATCTCCTTGTCGTCCATCTCGCCGTCGCGCAGCTTCTTGCGGAAGCTTTCGCGGGTGGCGGGGGAGGCGGTCTTGCCGACGAGGGCGTCGAGCACGCGCTCCTCGGCGCCCAGATGCGCCTTGGCCTGCACGTCCTTGCGCTTGCCCTCGCGCACCAGGCCGATGCCGACCTCCACGAGGTCGCGGACGATCTGCTCGACGTCACGGCCGACATAGCCGACCTCGGTGAACTTGGTGGCCTCCACCTTGAGGAAGGGCGCGTTGGCGAGCTTGGCGAGGCGGCGCGAGATCTCCGTCTTGCCGACGCCCGTCGGGCCGATCATCAGGATGTTCTTCGGCAGCACCTCCTCGCGCAGGCTCTCGTCGAGCTGCAGGCGGCGCCAGCGGTTGCGGAGCGCGATGGCGACGGCGCGCTTGGCGTCCTTCTGGCCGATGATGTGGCGGTCGAGTTCGGAAACGATTTCGCGGGGAGAGAAGTCGGTCATCGGGACCCTGGGATCGGTGCGGATCGAAGAGCGGAGAGATGGCGATTGTCGCCCGCCGATCAAGGACCGGCGCTAACCGCCACCCTGCTGCCAGATCCGGATCGCCTCGACCGGGTGGACCAGCATGATGATGTTGAGGATGAGATTGTCGCGGATGACGGCCGCGACGCCGACCTCCATGGCGATGGCGAGGCCGAGCGTCGCCCAGGCCGGCAGCAGCGCGGCCAGCAGGAACCCGACGATCATCGCGGCCGTATCGGCGAGCGAGTTGACGATGGTGTCGCCGTTGTAGCCGAGCGAGATGGTGGCGGCGCGGTAGCGCTCGATGATCATCGGCGTGTTCTCGGCGATCTCCCAGGCGCCCTCGACCACGACGGCGAGCACCAGCCGCGTCCAGATCGAGCTCCGCGGCAGGACGAGCCAGGCGATGAAATAGAACAGGAAGCCGTGGACGATGTGGCTGAACGTGTACCAGTCCGCCAGGTGCTGCGAGTTCTCCGCGCTGTTGACGATGCCGTGCCAGAACTTGATCTGGCCGCAGGCGCAGATCGGCAGTCGGCCCATGGCGTAGAGCACGCCGGCCTGGACGGCGAGGAGCAGCAGGATCAGCGGCAGCGCCTGCCACCACGGAAATCCGCCCGCCGGCCCACTGTCGCGGGCGGCCGGGCCTGTCATGGGGGAGATGCGCTGGAAGGGGGAGGAGGTCATGGTCATGGCGCGACTTTAGCCGCCGGCGCGTCGCAAGTCATGAACTGGACCGGGCCGAATGGCGGCACGTCCCGCACCCAGCGTCGCTCGAAGCCGGCCTTCTCGAAGGCGCGGATGGAGGCCGGGTTGTCCGGATTGGGGTCGGTGACGAGCCGCGGCACCCCGCGTGCGAAGGCGGTTTCGGCGAATCGGCGGATGAAGGCCGAGCCGTGGCCCTTGCCGATCAGTGCCGCCTCGCCGATGGAGAGGTCGAGCCCGAGCGTGCCCGCGGGTTCCCCGGCGAAGGGATGGCCCGCCTCGGCATTGGGGTCGTAGGCCTGGAAATAGCCGACCGGCCGCCCGTCGAGCAGCATCAGGAAGGCGTCGACATGGGGGTCGTCGAAGATGGTGGCGATCGCCGCCATCTCCTCGTCCACGTCGCCCCACCAGCGCGCCACGTGGGGCTGGAGGAGCCAGTGACGGACCAGCGGGAGATCCTCTGCGGCGAGGGGGCGGAAGTCGTACGAGGACATGATGGTTGCCTCCCTTGATCGACTCTGCCCGATGAAGGCCCCACCCCGACCCTCCCCGCTGCGGGGAGGGAGACACCGGCGTCCCGCCTCGCTCGGGCGGGCCAGACGCGACGGCCGGGTGCTTGCACGGCGTCGAAGTCCCCCTCCCGCGTAGCGGGGTGGGTGCGGGTGGGGCCGGCCGGCCGACAGGCCTCAGCCGATGCTCTCGATGACGAGATTGCCGTTGGTGTAGACGCAGATCTCCGAGGCGATGGTCATCGCCTTGCGGACGATGGCCTCGGCGTCCTGGTCGGTGTCGGCCAGCGCCCGCGCAGCGGCGAGCGCGTAGTTGCCGCCAGACCCGATGGCGGCGATGCCGTTCTCCGGCTCCAGCACGTCGCCGGTGCCGGTCAGGATCAGCGACACGTCCTTGTCGGCGACGATCATCATCGCCTCCAGCCGGCGGAGATAGCGGTCGGTGCGCCAGTCCTTGGCGAGCTCCACCGCAGCGCGGGTGAGCTGGCCGGGAAACTGTTCGAGCTTGGCCTCCAGCCGCTCGAACAGGGTGAAGGCGTCGGCCGTGGCGCCGGCAAAGCCGCTGATGACGTCGCCGCGGCCGAGACGGCGCACCTTGCGGGCATTGGCCTTGATGACGGTCTGGCCGAGGCTGACCTGGCCGTCGCCGCCGATCACCACCTTGCCGCCCTTGCGGACGGTGCAGATGGTCGTGGCGTGCCAGCCGGGAAAGGCGTCGTTCTGCGAAGACATGGGACCTCCGGAAAGCACGAGATGTAGGCCGAACGCGGCGCGGCGCAAGGCGGCCACCCTTGGCGCCTCGGCTGCGCCGGTGCAAGCTTTCGCCCGTTCTGAACCTTCCGCCGGACCGCGTCGACCCATGGCCATGCACCGCAAGGAACCCCTCTACCGCCGCGTCAACACCACGGCTCACGGCGTTCGCCACAACCGCGGCGGGGATTTTCGCGATTCGCGGACGAGGGACGACCGCGCCGGCCGCGGCGCCATGGCGAAGGGCAAGCAGCGCGGCCTCGACTACACGCCACTGTTCCGGTTCCTGCTGTCGAAGGTCGGCCAGGACTGGGACGCGGTGCACAGCGAGGCGGTGGCGCGCCTCGACAGGCCGGACCCGATCTTCTGGCTCGTCGCCCGCACCGAGGACGACCGCAAGCCCTTCGTCCGCATCGGCGAGAGCAGCTACTACAGCGGCCTCTACGTGGACGACGACAATCGCCTCGCCCTGACGGCGCCGGACCTCGCCAACGAGGACATGCGGCCCGGCTGCGCCTGCTGCACCCACACCTTCAACGGCGTGCCCTTCGTGCGGACATACGATCCCGACGCACCCTACACGCCCGATCCCGCAGGCTAGTCACCATGCCCGACGCGGATGTCGCGCGTCGCCTTTCCAAAAGGGGTGCGGGGCGATAGAAGTCCGGCCATCCGCCGGAGAAAGCCATGCGCAAGGGCCATATCACCCGCACCACCAAGGAAACGGACATCACGGTGTCCGTCGATCTCGACGGCTCCGGCCGCGCCGAGGTCTCGACCGGTGTCGGCTTCTTCGACCACATGCTCGACCAGATCGCCCGTCACGGGATGATCGACCTGACCGTGAAGGCCAAGGGCGACCTCCACATCGACGACCACCACACGGTGGAGGACGTCGGCATTGCGCTGGGGCAGGCGGTGCGCCAGGCCCTCGGCGACATGAAGGGCATCACCCGCTATGCCGACGTCCACCTGCCGATGGACGAGACGCTGACCCGCGTCGCGGTGGACGTTTCCGGCCGGCCCTTCCTCGTCTTCCGCACCGAGTTCCTGCGCCACAAGATCGGCACCTTCGACACCGAGCTGGTGCGTGAGTTCTTCCAGGCCTTCGCCATGAACGCCGGCATCACCCTGCATGTCGAGACGCTCTACGGCGACAACGCCCACCACGTCGCCGAGAGCTGCTTCAAGGGGCTCGCGCGGGCGCTGCGGGCCGCCTTCGCCATCGATCCGCGGCGCGCCAACGAGATCCCCTCCACCAAGGGGGTGCTCTGATGGCGCGGCAGACCAGCTACACCGTCCACCTGCCCCCCGCCGGGCGGGGCGACGACGAGGCGGTCCAGTTCGTCCCGGATTCCTTCTCGCCGCTCGCTTTCCTGTTTCCCTGGGCCTGGTTCCCGCTGCAGCGCCTGTGGCTGGTGACGCTCGCCTATTTCCTGCTGATGGGCCTGACGGTCCTCGCCCTCACCCTCCTCGGCCTGTCGCCGCTCCTGCGCACCCTGATCACCACGGTGCTGAGCCTGCTCGTCGGCCTCGAGGCGACCAACCTCAAGCGCTGGACGCTCCGCCGCCGCGGCTGGCGCGAGGTCGCGGTCATCGTCGCGGGATCGCAGGACGAGGCGGAGCGGCGCTATTTCGCCGAACGCGGCGCGGCCGCCCCGGTGGTGCGCGCCGAGCCGCGCTTCACCGCCTCCGTGCCGGCGGCGCCGCTTCCCCCCCAGCCCGTCATCGGCCTCTTCCCCGAGGCCGAGCCCGGCGCGAGGGGCGCGCGGTGAGCGTCGCCATCGTCGACTATGGCTCGGGCAACCTGCACTCGGCGCAGAAGGCCTTCGAGCGCATGGCGCGCGAGCGCGGCCTCAACGTACCGGTCGTCGTCACCGCCGATCCCGATCTCGTCCGCAAGGCGGACCGCATCGTCCTGCCCGGCGTCGGCGCCTTCGCCGACTGCAAGAGGGGATTGGTCGGCGTGCCCGGCATGGTGGAAGCCCTGACGGAGGCCGTGCGCGGCCGCGGCCGCCCGTTCCTCGGCATCTGCGTCGGCATGCAGCTCATGGCGGGCCGCGGCCTCGAGAAGGAGACCTCCGCCGGCCTCGGCTGGGTGCCCGGCGACATCGACCTGATCCGCCCGGCGGATGCGAGCCTGAAGATCCCGCACATGGGCTGGAACACGCTGAACGTGACGCGCGACCATCCCGTGCTCGCCGGCATTCCCACCGGTCCCGACGGGCTGCACGCCTATTTCGTTCACTCCTACCACCTCACCGCCACCGCCGGGGACGTCGTCCTCGCCGAGGCCGACTACGGCACGCGCGTCACCGCCATGATCGCGCGGGATACGATGGTCGGCACGCAGTTCCACCCCGAGAAGAGCCAGACCCTGGGTCTGTCGCTGATCGGCAACTTCCTGGAGTGGCGGCCGTGACCGCGTCCGTCCGGCAGGCGCGACCTGTCCTTCCCCTCTCCCCGTCGGGCCGGGCCTTGCCCGAGCCCCGGCTTCGCCATCGAGACCGCATCATGAGGCTCTTTCCCGCCATCGACCTGAAGGAGGGCCGCTGCGTGCGCCTGCGCCAGGGCGACATGGACCAGGCGACCGTCTATGCCGACGATCCCGCCGCCCAGGCGCGCGCCTTCGAGGCGCAGGGCTTCGACTATCTCCACGTCGTCGACCTCGACGGCGCCTTCGCCGGCAAGCCGGTCAACGCGGCGGCCGTGGAGGCGATCCGCGCCGCGACCTCCTTCCCCGTCCAGCTCGGCGGCGGCATCCGCGACATGAAGACGGTCGAGGGCTGGCTCGCCAAGGGCGTCTCCCGGGTGATCATCGGCACGGCGGCGGTGCGCGATCCGGACTTCGTGAAGAGCGCGGCCAGGGCCTTCCCCGGCCAGGTGGCGGTCGGCATCGACGCCCGCGACGGCTGGGTCGCCGTGGAGGGCTGGGCGGAGACGTCGAGCCTCGCCGCTCATGACCTCGCCCGCCGCTTCGAGGACGCCGGCGTCGCCGCCATCGTCTACACCAACATCGCCCGCGACGGCATGCTGACCGGCATCGACTGGGACGGCACCATCGCCCTCGCCGAGGCCGTCTCCATCCCCGTCATCGCCTCCGGCGGCCTCGCCTCCCTCGACGACGTGCGCCAGCTCCTGACGCCGCGGGCGGCGAAGCTCGAGGGCGCCATCACCGGCAAGGCGCTCTACGACGGCCGGCTCGACCCGGCCGAGGCCATCGCGCTGGTGCGCGGCGCCCCCGCGGCGTGACGGAAACCGCGCCCTTCGGTTATGATGGCGCCATGAACGCCCTGCCACCCCGCGCCCTGCGCCTCGTCGAAGGCGCGCCCCG
>LNFH01000468.1 GCA_001464235.1 Rhizobiales bacterium Ga0077556
TTGGGCGTGTTGACCTCGACGACGGTGCCGGCGGCCTTGCCGATGAGGGCGCGCGCCAGCGGCGAGGAAATGGAGATGCGGCCGGCCTTCGCGTCGGCCTCGCTGTCGCCGACGATCTGCCAGACGCGCTCCTCCTCGGTGTCCTCGTTGACGAGCTTCACCGTGGCGCCGAACTTCACCGTGTCACCGGAGAGCTTGGTGACGTCGATCACCTCGGCACGCGCGATGAGGCTCTCGAGCTCCGCGATGCGGCCCTCGTTGAGCGACTGCTGCTCCTTGGCGGAATGATATTCGGCATTCTCCGACAGATCGCCGTGGGAGCGCGCCTCCGAAATCGCCGCGATGATGCGCGGGCGCTCGACCTGCTGGCGTTCCTTCAACTCGGCTTCGAGCTTGGCGAAACCGCCGACGGTCATCGGAACCTTTTCCATGATGCTCGCCCTTGCCTTTCAATGACGAATAAAGGTCCGCGGGCCGAGGACGCCGGCCCCGCGAACCTTCATGGTGAACCCTTGCGTGTTCCGGCAGTGGCCGGAAATCAGGCCTTGCCGAAATAGCTCTGCAGCGCGCGCACCTCGAGGTCCCCCTCGAGATAGGCCTTGATGCCCTGTGCGGCGGCCACAGCACCTGCAAGAGTGGTGTAATAGGGGACCTTCTGCAAGAGGGCCGCACGGCGCAGGGACCTGGAGTCCGAGAGCGCCTGGGCGCCCTCCGTCGTGTTGAAGACGAGCTGGACCTCGCCGTTCTTCAACGCGTCGACGATGTGCGGCCGGCCCTCCAGCACCTTGTTGATCTTGCCGCAGGGAATGCCCTGCTCGACGAGATAGCGCTGGTTTCCGGAGGTGGCGATGATCCTGAAGCCGAGGCCGTGCAGCATGCGGATGGCGTCGAGGATGCGCGGCTTGTCGTCGTCACGCACCGAGACGAAGACCGTGCCGGAGACCGGCACGATCGTCCCCGCCCCGAGCTGGCTCTTGGCGAAGGCGGTGGCGAAGGTGCGGTCGAGGCCCATGACCTCGCCGGTGGAGCGCATCTCGGGGCCAAGCAGCACGTCGACGCCGGGGAAGCGGGCAAAGGGGAACACCGCCTCCTTGACGCCGACATGGTCGAGGACCTTGGGCTTCAGGCCGAAGGATTCGAGGGTCTCGCCCGCCATGATCCGCGAGGCGATCTTGGCGATGGGCTCGCCCACCACCTTGGCGACGAAGGGCACGGTGCGCGAGGCGCGCGGATTGACCTCGAGGACGTAGATGTCGCCGTCCTTGATGGCGTACTGGACGTTCATCAGGCCGCCGACGTCGAGGGCGATGGCCAGCGCCTTGGTCTGGCGCTCCAGTTCGGCCAGCATCTGCCCGGGCAGCGAATAGGGCGGCAGCGAGCAGGCGCTGTCGCCGGAATGGATGCCGGCCTCCTCGATGTGCTCCATGATGCCGGCGACGTAGCTGGTCTTGCCGTCGGCGAGGCAGTCGACGTCCACCTCGATGGCGTCGGAGAGGTAGCGGTCGAAGAGCAGCGGGTTCTTGCCGAGGACCGTGTTGATCTGGCCGGTCTTGTCGTTGGGATAGCGCGCCTTGACGTCGGCGGGCACCAGCTCCGGCAGGGTGCCGAGCAGGTAGTCGCCGAGCTGGCCCTCCTCGCGGATGATCTGCATGGCGCGGCCGCCGAGCACGTAGGACGGGCGCACGACCCTGCTCGACCGAATAGGCGATGCCGTTCTTCGGCTGCTTCAGGCCGAGCTTGTCGAGAAGGCGCTTGAAGCGGTCGCGGTCCTCGGCGAGGTCGATGGCGTCCGGCGAGGTGCCGAGGATGGGGATGCCGGCCTCCTCCAGCGCGCGGGCGAGCTTCAGAGGCGTCTGGCCGCCGAACTGGACGATGACGCCCTTGAGCGTGCCGTTCTGCTTCTCCCGCTCCATGATCTCGATGACGTCCTCCGCCGTCAGGCTCTCGAAATAGAGCCTGTCGGAGGTGTCGTAGTCGGTCGACACCGTCTCCGGGTTGCAGTTGATCATGATCGTCTCGAACCCGGCGTCCGAGAGCGCGAAACAGGCGTGGCAGCAGCAGTAGTCGAACTCGATGCCCTGGCCGATGCGGTTGGGGCCGCCGCCGAGGATGACGATCTTCTCCCGGCCCGAGGGCTGCGACTCGTCGGCGAGCGTTCCGGCGAAGGGCGCCTCGTAGGTCGAGTACATGTAGGCGGTGGGGGACGCGAATTCCGCCGCGCAGGTGTCGATCCGCTTGTAGGCCGGCCGCACGCCGAGGGCGCGGCGGGCGCGGGCGACCTCGCCCTCCGTCTTCTCGGTCAGCACGGCGAGGCGGGCATCGGAGAAGCCCATGGCCTTGAGGCGGCGCAGCGCGCCGGCCGTGGTCGGCACGCCCTTGGCGCGGACCTCCGCCTCCATGTCGACGATGCCGCGGATCTGTTCGAGGAACCAGGGATCGATGCGGCAATAGGCATGGATCTCCTCGTTGGAGATGCCGAGCCGCATGGCCTGGACGACCTTCAGGAGGCGGTCCGGCGTCGGCGTGCCGAGGGCGGCCCGGATGGCGTTCTTGTCGTCGCCCTTGCCCAGCCCCTCGATCTCGATCTCGTCGAGGCCGGTGAGGCCGGTCTCCAGGCCGCGCATGGCCTTCTGCAGCGATTCCTGGAAGGTCCGGCCGATGGCCATGACCTCGCCGACCGACTTCATCGAGGTGGTGAGGACGGGGTCGGCGCCGGGGAACTTCTCGAAGGCGAAGCGCGGCACCTTGGTGACGATGTAGTCGATCGTCGGCTCGAAGGAGGCCGGGGTGGCGCCGCCGGTGATGTCGTTCTTCACCTCGTCCAGGGTGTAGCCGACGGCGAGCTTGGCCGCGACCTTGGCGATGGGGAAGCCCGTCGCCTTGGAGGCGAGCGCCGACGAGCGCGAGACGCGCGGGTTCATCTCGATGACGACGAGGCGGCCGTCGGCCGGGTTCACGGCGAACTGGACGTTGGAGCCGCCCGTCTCCACCCCGATCTCGCGCAGGACGCGGATCGAGGCGTCGCGCATCATCTGGTATTCCTTGTCGGTCAGCGTCAGCGCCGGCGCGATGGTGATGGAATCGCCGGTGTGGACGCCCATCGGGTCCAGATTCTCGATGGAGCAGACGATGATGGCGTTGTCGGCGCGGTCGCGCACCACCTCCATCTCGAATTCCTTCCAGCCGAGGACGCTCTCCTCGACCAGGACCTCGGTGGTCGGCGAGGCGTCGAGGCCGCGCTCGACGATCTCGATGAACTCGGCCTTGTTGTAGGCGATGCCGCCGCCCGTGCCGCCCATGGTGAAGGAGGGGCGGATGATGGCGGGAAGGCCGATGTCGTCGAGCACGTCGAGGGCGGCGCCGAGCGACTGGACGACGTGGCTCTTCGGCGTCTGCAGGCCGATCTTGGTCATGGCCTGGCGGAACCGCTCGCGGTTTTCCGCCTTGTCGATGGCGTCGGCCTTGGCGCCGATCATCTCGACGTCGAATTTCGCGAGAACCCCCATCTCCTCGAGCTTGAGGGCGGTGTTGAGCGCGGTCTGGCCGCCCATGGTCGGCAGCAGGGCGAAGCCGCCAGGCGTGACGTGGCGCTCCTTCTCGATGATCTTCGCGACGATCTCGGGGGTGATCGGCTCGATATAGGTGGCGTCCGCCATGTCCGGGTCGGTCATGATGGTCGCGGGATTGGAGTTGACCAGGACGATCCGGTAGCCCTCCTCCTTCAGCGCCTTCACCGCCTGCGTGCCGGAATAGTCGAACTCGCAGGCCTGGCCGATGACGATCGGGCCGGCGCCGATGATCAGGATGGAGGAGATGTCGGTGCGTTTCGGCATGAGGCTCCGGCCCTTTGAAGGCTCGTCTGGATCTTCGGGGACGCCCGGCGCAAAAAAAGAGGCCGGACTCGCTTCGAGCCAGCCTCCCGCAACCGCATCCCCTGAACATCGGGTCGCGTGATTAAGCGGCCCCTATAGACGGCTTTCCCGCCGATGGGAAGCCGCGACGACGACGCGGGCGGCAGCCGCCCGGTCGCGGAGTGAAACGCCGCCGCGCGGGGGCGCGGCGGCTTCCCGGCTCACGCCGAGACGTCGAACAGCAGCGAGGTCGAGGTCCCGGAGGTCGACTGGCCGGAGGTGCCGTAGCCCGACCCGAGCTTCTCCTGGAGCTGCTTCAGGAAATCCTGCAGAGCCGTGCTCACCGCCGAATCGTTGGTGGTGATGGTGAGGCTGGTGGTGCCGGTGCTCTCGCTCTCCTCGCCCGGAGGCGGCCCGGGGGGCGGTCCGCCGGGGCCGCGACCGCCGCCAGGGCCGTTGGCGAAGGTCTCGGAAAAGATCTCCTTGAGTTCGGCGGCCTGGTCCTCGGTGAGCGTGCCGGCCTCGACCTGCTCGGCGATCAGGCTGTCGATCTTCGACTTGGCTTCCTCGGGGCTCGGCGGCGCGGTGCGGGTGGAGGAGAAGCTTCCGCGCTCCGCCTTCATCGCCTGGTCGATCGAGTCGAGCGCGGACGACAAGGCGCTCGCGTCCGTCGAGGACACCTCGCCGGACGAAACCTGTGCGGCGAGGGTATTTTGCAGCATGTCGCGCGGCGAGGGTCGCTGCGCGGCGTACGAGGACGATGAGATCGTCGTCGTCATGGGTGCCTCCTTCGGTGGCGGGTACAGGACTACACTGACAACCGCACGACGCGCCGATATGCTTAATGCGATCTTAGCGCCGCCGCCGACTTGGTTTCGGACTATTTCCGCAGCCCCGCACCGAAACAGACCGAAACAAAATTCTGTTTCTCCACCCGTCTCCCCTCACCTATCTGTCCGCCATGTCGAGCGAACCCCACATTCTCATCGTCGAGGACGACCGCGAGATTCGCGGCCTGATCGCCCGTTTCCTGAAGTCCAACGACTTCCGCGTCTCCACCGCCGGCGACGGGCGCGAGATGGACAGGATCCTGGCCGACAGCCGGATCGACCTCGTCATCCTGGACGTCATGCTGCCGCACGAGGACGGCCTGTCGATCTGCCGCCGCCTGCGATCGCAGACGAAGCTGCCGATCATCATGGTCTCGGCCAAGGGCGAGGAACTCGACCGGGTGCTGGGCCTCGAGCTCGGCGCCGACGACTACCTCGTCAAGCCCTTCGCCTCGCGCGAGCTGCTGGCGCGGGTGCGCGCCGTCCTGCGACGCTCCACCGGACAGCAGGACGAGGCGCCGACGGACGCGTCCCACCGGTTCCAGTTCCACGGCTGGACGCTCGATGCCCTTCGCCGCAGCCTGACCGACCCCGGCGGCGCCCGCGTCTCGGTCACCGACGGCGAGTTCGACCTGTTGCGCGTCTTCTGCCAGCGGCCGGGCCGCCTTCTCAGCCGCGACCAGCTCATCGACCTCACCCAGGGTCGCGCGGCCGGCCCGAACGAGCGCAGCATCGACATCCTGGTGGTCCGCCTGCGGCGCAAGATCGAAGCCGATCCGCAGCGTCCCGATCTCATCAAGACGGTGCGGTCCGGCGGCTACATGTTCACGCCCGACGTCGAGGCGCAGTGATGGCGGACCGGCCGGGACCGCTCTGGGCACGGCTGATTCCCGACAGGATCGCCGGCCAGATCGCCCTGCTGGTCATCCTCTCCGTCTGCGCGCTCCATCTGGTGTTCTTCATCACGGTGGTCTGGTCGCGGCAGGACCGGGGCGAGCATCCGGCAGAGACGACCGGCCGCGTCGCGGGCTACGTCCGTCTGCTCGACGTCACGCCGCCCGCCGAGCGGGCGCAGGTGATCGCCCGCATCCGGAGCACCACGCCGGATCTGGGCATCGAGCTGCCTGCGGCCGAAACACCGGCCGCCCCCGCGGTCCCCGACCACCGCGCGATGCACCTGAGACGCCTGCTGGGTGAGGGTTTCAACGTCGGCGAGCCGGTGGAGGCCGGCGGCCGGACGGGAAGCGACCGGGTGCGGATCGTCATCGGCCTCAGGGACGGCACGCCGGCGGCGGTGACGCTGCTGCGGGACAGGTCGCCGCCGCCCCCGGGCGGCCCCCTGCGGGCGACGATCATCTTCGTTCTGGTCAGCCTCGCCATGCTCGGATCATGGGCAGCGTTGTCGCTGACGAAGCCGCTGCGCGCCATCGAGGCGACGGTGGAGTCCTATGGCTTCGGACAGACCGTCCAGCCCCTGCCCGAGAGCGGGCCGCGCGAGATCCGTACGGTGGCGCGCGCCCTCAACCGCATGCAGGAGCGCATCACCAAGCTGGTCGATGACCGGACCAAGACCCTCGCCGCGGTCGGCCACGACCTGCGCACGCCGATCACGCGGCTGCGGCTGCGCGCGGAGATGCTCGACGAGAGCCCGGAACGCAGCCGCATGCTGGCCGATCTCGACCAGATGGATGCGCTGGTGCAGAGCGCCCTCACCCACCTGCGCGATGGCCGCAGCGACGCCGCGTCCACGACATTCGACCTGCAGAGCCTGCTCCAGACGATCGCTGACGGCTATGCCGACATGGGGAAGCCGGTGACCATGCAGGTCTCGGGCCGCCTGCCCGTCCGTGGCCGGCCCCTGGACGTCGAGCGCGCGGTGGCCAACGTGGTCGACAACGCGATCAAGTACGGAGGTGCGGCGGACCTGTCGCTGACCCGCGAGGGCGACATGGCGGTGATCGCGGTGGCCGATCACGGGCCCGGCATTCCCGCCGCCCGGCGCGCCGCGATGCTCGAGCCCTTCGTGCGCGGCGAGGACGCACGGACCATGAACGACACCGAAGGCTTCGGGCTCGGGCTGACGATCGCCCGCTCGGTGATGGAAGCCCATGGCGGCGGCATCGCCCTCGGCGACAACGCCCCCTCAGGCCTGGTCGTCAGGCTCAGCCTGCCGATCTCCTGATCGCGTCAGGGGCGCACAGTCGCGGCGCGGGGGGACAGCTTCTCGGCGAGCGTGCGCGCGAGGTTGACCCCGAGGCAGTGATAGCTGCCGTCCACCATGTTGTCGCCGGCGGTCGGCAGCATCTCGTCCGGGCGGAGCCGGCCTTCCGTGATCAGGGTCGAGAACAGTTCGCCCCGCCGAAAGACCGGGGTGTCGGTCTCGACCGCCACCTCGTGCAGGGCGGCGACATAGCTGGCATAGGCCGGGAACCGGTCGGCGCGCGGCAGGGGCAACTGGTCCATCAGCAGGACGTCCGCCCCGCCCTCGCGGATCATGGCGATCCCCTTGCGCAGGATACGTTTGAACTTCTCGATGCCGATGTCGTGGATCGCATCGAAGACGCCGGCCTGCCAGATCACCAGCTTCGGCTGCTCGGACAACACGTCCGCCTCGATGCGCTGGTACATCTGATGGGCGGAATTGCCGCCGACGCCGGAATTGATCACGTCGATCTCGTGGCCCTGCAGCAGGGACGCCAGCGCGGTGCGCATCACGGCGGGATAGGCGCGCTCCTCCGAGGATGCACCGGTGCCGAGGGTCGACGATGAGCCGAGCGCGACGATGGTGAGCTTCTGTCCGTCGGCGATGGCGGCACGGGCCCGCGGCAGGTCGGCCGGGAAGCTGCGGAGCGTCGCAGGCACGGGGCATGAGACGTCGGTGAGCACGCGCGGTTCCGACCCCTGGGCAGGGCCCAGGAGGACCGACAGGGCCAGAAGCGGCCCCAGTGCACGGGACGACCGGAACAGTCTCACGCCGTCTTCACCTCGCTGACGCCGGATGCGGCTTTGGCCGGCACCTTGGCTGTCGCACTCCTGTACCATTCAAGCACGGCTGCCGTGGCAAGCAAGAGGGTAATGCCGACGAGGTTGACGAGGACCTGCATCACGGGACCGCGCCCGATTTCGGTGAAGGCGAACGTGCCCAGGAGCGAGAGGATGACGCCGAAGCAGAACAGCGGGAGCGAATGGCGCCCGGCCTGTTCCAGCAGCCGGGCCGGTGCGGTGGCGAGCCAGGCGGCCGTGCGCGGCACATGGGCGGCGACGAGATAGGCGAGCGAGAGCGCGTGGGCGAAGCGCCACAGCGAGAGATTGGTCTTGTCGAGGTCGAGACGCCACTCGTCGGGCAGGACGACGCTCTCGAACCCGGCGATGACGGCCCAGGGCGCGGTGCTGACGAGGCCGAAGAGGACGACGGCGAGCGCCGCCACGGTGATGACCGGCGAGCGCGGCAGGGCGACGCCGCGCAGCACCGCCTGGCCGGCGACAAGTCCGGTGGTGAACAGGAGCTGCCAGGCGAAGGGATTGAAGAACCAGGAGCCGCCCGTGGACATGTTGGGGATGGCGAGCTCGAGCAGCCAGGAGCCGGCGTAGAGGGCGGCGGAGGCGGCGAGCGCCAGGGCCGGAGCGATGCGGGCGAGCAGCCACAGCACCGGCAGCATGGCGAGGAGGACGATGTAGAGCGGCAGGATGTCCAGGTAGTTCGGCAGGAAGACCAGCGCCGCCGTCTGCAACAGGGTCGTGGCGGGATCCTGGAAGAAGGGCAGGATCGCGACGTGCTCGTAATAGACCGGGTTGCCGAAGCGCACCGCCATGAAGGCGACGGCGACGGCGGTGAAGACGAACAGGCCGAGATGGGCGAGATAGAGCTTCCAGACGCGCGCGACGATCTGGGCGGTGCCGGTCACGAAGCTGCGGCGGTCCATGACCGTGCCGTAGGCGAGCGCCGCGGAGAAGCCGGCCAGCAGCACGAAATATTCGGCCGCGTCGGAAAAGCCCATCGAGGTCGGCGTGACGCGGGTGAGCACGTTGCCGGCCACGTGGTCGACGAAGATGATCAGCAGGGAGAGGCCGCGGAAGACGTCGACGCGCACGTCCCTGTCCACGCGCACCGCGGAGGCGGGTGACGCGCCGAGCCAGAACCAGGAGCCGAAGGACAGCGGAGCGGGCATGGAGACCGGGACGGGAGGGCGACGGGGAACGGCGGATGCACGTCTGCGGTTGGACGCTGCGTCTTTACGCGCAAATCATGGCTAAAGTTTCCACAACGCGATCACGATCACCCACGGACGATCACGACTGCGCGAGCGTCTCCGCCAGCACCTCCCGGACCCGCCCGGGGCGCTCCATCGGGTAGAAATGGGTGGTGTCGGGAAGGGTCTCCACGCGCACGCGCGGGGCGACGCGGGCGATCCGCGCGGCCCCGCCATAGACCGTCGAGCGGTTGCTGCCGGCGAGGATGGTGACGGGCACGCGCACCCGCGCGAGCGCCCCCCAGGGGTTCTGCGTCTGGGTGGCGAAGTTGGCGGCCTCCCACGCGGGCGCGCAGGCGAGGCGCACGCCGGCGGGATCCTCCACGAACCCGCCCTCCACATAGCCCTCCAGGAAGCCCGGCTGCCAGGAGGCGAAGGTCTTGCGCGTGCGATAGGTCGCGACCGCCTCCTCCTTCGACGGAAACACGGCGCGGCGCTTGGCCGCGCCGACGGCGAGGTCGAAGCGGCGCATGCGGGCGGCGCCCCATGGCGTGCGCGCGAAGAGCCAGAGCCAGGGGTGCATCATCACGGGATCGAGGAGGACGAGCGCGCGCACGCGCGCCGGCCGCCGCGCCGCCGCGAGGAGGGCGGCGACCGACCCCATGGAATGGCCGGCGAGCACGGGCGGACGGGCGCCCTCCGGGACGATGCGGTCGAGGACCTCGACGAGGTCGTCCGCATAGGCGTTCCAGTTGGTCATCCGCGCCGGGTCCGCCGGCAGGGTGGAGAGGCCGTGGCCGCGCATGTCGAGGGCGACGATGCTGCGGTCGGCCGCAAGCGGGGCGAGCAGCGGCCCGTAGGTGGCGGCGTTGAAACCGTTGGCGTGGAGGAAGACGAGGTCCGGCGGCATGCGCTCCGCCCCCCAACGCAGCCCGGACATGGCGCCGTCCGGCAGGGCGACCGTCAGGCGATCGCCGGGTTCGGCCAGGGTCGTGGTCATGATGCCATCCGCAATGCTCGTGCCCTGCCCTCTCGCAGCGCCGCTCCTAGTCGGAGGGCGCGATCTCGAGGGGAACCGCCGCCTCGTCCTTCACCTGGCCGAGGGTGAGGACGGTGCGCACGTTGCGCACGTTCGGGGTGGCGGTCAGATCGGAGACGAAATGCTGGAAGCTCGCGAGATCGGGCGCGACGCATTTCATCACGAAGTCGAAATCGCCCGATACCGTGTGGCACTCGCGGATGACCGGCCAGTGGCGCACCTTCTCGGAGAAGGCGTTGAGGTCGGCCTCGGCCTGGCTCGCCAGATGGACCATGGCGAAGACGGTGACGCCGTAGCCGAGCTTGTCGGCCGCGAGCAGCGCGCGGTAGCCGCGGATGACGCCCATCTCCTCGAGGGCACGCACGCGCCTGAGGCAGGGCGGCGCGGAAATTCCCACCCGGCTCGCCAGCTCCACGTTGGTCATGCGCCCGTCCGCCTGGAGCTCCTTGAGAATCTTCCAGTCGATGGCGTCCAGGCGAGCCTTCACGGGGGCACGTCTCCACTGTGGCGGCAGGTTGCAGCGCGGTACCAGCCGGATAGCCCAGCCCCCCTCGCCGCGCAACAAAATTTCGCCGCATCGGCCCGTCACGACAGGATCGCGAGACGGCATACCGGCGCCGTCCGCGCGTGGACAGCATCCCCGGTCCCGGCCATATACGTCGACGCATTGAAAGACCCTGCGAGGCCCTGATGAGCTTTATCGATATTGAGCGCCTGCGCGCGACCCCGCTCGAAACCGTCCCCTACGACTATCTGGTGGTGCCCAACTTCGTCCGGGCCGACCGCCTGCAGGACGTCCTCAAGGATTATCCCGACGTTCCCGGCCCGGGCTCCCACCCGCCCGCCGTGCTCGACATCCGCGGGGACTTCAAGGCGCTGATGGAGGAGCTCGACCAGGAGCCGTTCCGCAAGGCCATCGAGGAGAAGTTCGGCATCGACCTGACGGGGCGGCCGACCATGTACACGGTGCGGGGCTTCACCCGGGCGACGGACGGCAAGATCCACACCGATTCCGAGACCAAGATCATCACCGTGCTGCTCTACATGAACGACGCGTGGGATTCGGACGGCGGCCGGCTGCGCGTCCTCAACAACGGCACCGACCTCAACGACTATGCCGCGGAAATCCCGCCCGACGGCGGCACGCTGCTGGTGTTCAAGCGCTCCGACACGTCGTGGCATGGCCACGAGCCCTTCGCCGGCAAGCGCCGCGCCATCCAGATGAACTGGGTCACCAGCCAGTCCGTCGTGGACCACGAACAGGGCCGCCACGCCCGCTCCAGCCGCTTCAAGAAGTTCATCCGGATGATCACCGGAAAGGCGGCCTGACCGGTCCGGGATGCATCGCAGCCCGCCCCGCGGGTATCGCCTTGCGATGCATCCCATTCAGATTTGTGAGGATTTCCATCAACGCATTTCGTTGACAACGCCAAGAAGTCGCAGGAATCAGCCTTGCGCCATGCGCATGGCTGTTCCAAATTGCCGGCCCGCAGGGAACTTTTTTCCACCCCGATCCCGCGGCCGGACATCATGGTCACCCACAGCGAGCGCGTCGTCATCATCGGTTCCGGCCCGGCCGGATATACGGCCGCGATCTACGCGGCCCGCGCCATGCTGAAGCCGGTGCTGATCCAGGGCATCCAGCCCGGCGGCCAGCTCACGATCACTACCGACGTCGAGAACTATCCCGGCTTCGCCGACGTCATCCAGGGCCCCTGGCTCATGGAGCAGATGGAGAAGCAGGCGGCCCATGTGGGCACCCGCATCGTCTCCGACCATGTCGCCTCGGTCGACCTGAAGCAGCGCCCGTTCCGCATCACCTGCGAATCCGGCGACGTCTACGAGGCCGACTCGCTCATCATCTGCACCGGCGCCCAGGCGAAGTGGCTGGACCTGCCCTCGGAGCAGAAGTTCCGCGGCTTCGGCGTCTCGGCCTGCGCCACCTGCGACGGCTTCTTCTACCGGAACAAGGAGGTCCTGGTCGTCGGCGGCGGCAACACCGCTGTCGAGGAAGCGCTGTTCCTGACCAATTTCGCCTCGAAGGTGACGGTGGTCCACCGCCGCGACGCCTTCAAGGCCGAGCGCATCCTGCAGGAGCGACTCTTCGCCCACCCGAAGATCGAGGTGGTGTGGGACAGCGCGCTCGACGAGGTGATCGGCCGCGACGACCCGACCGCCGTCACGCGCGTCAGGCTGAAGAACGTCAAGACGGGCGAGACGCAGGAGCGCCCCGTCGACGGCGTCTTCATCGCCATCGGCCATGCCCCGGCCGTCGAACTCTTCGAGGGCCAGCTCCGCAAGAAGCCGTCCGGCTACCTGTGGACCGCCCCCGATTCCACCGCCACCGACGTTCCCGGCGTCTTCGCCGCCGGTGACGTCACCGACGACACCTACCGCCAGGCGGTCACCGCCGCCGGCATGGGATGCATGGCCGCCCTCGAAGCCGAACGGTTTCTCGCCCACCACGCGACGATCCGCCAAGCCGCCGAATAAGACGGACAGAGCAGCCGGCTCCGGGAGACAGTGATGGACTGGGACAAGCTGAGGATTTTCCACGCCGCCGCGGCGGCCGGAAGCTTCACGCACGCGGCCGACACGCTGGGACTGTCCCAGTCGGCGGTCTCACGCCAGGTGTCCTCGCTCGAGCAGGACCTGAAGGTTCCGCTCTTCCACCGCCATGCCCGCGGCCTCGTTCTCACCGAGCAGGGCGAGCTTCTCTACCACACGGCGCAAGACGTGCTGATGAAGCTCGAGAGCGCCAAGATCAAGCTGACGGATTCCAAGGAGCGGCCGAACGGCGAGCTCAAGGTCACGACCACCGTCGGCCTCGGCACGGCCTGGCTGGCCCCGCGGCTCGGCGAGTTCCTCGACCTCTATCCCGACATCCAGATCAAGATGATCCTCACCGACGAGGAGCTCGACCTGTCGATGCGCGAGGCGGACGTCGGCATCCGCGTGCGCCAGCCGGTGCAGCCGGATCTCATCCAGCGCAAGCTGTTCCAGATCAAGTTCCACGCCTTCGCCTCGTCCGACTACCTGAAGCGGCACGGTTCGCCGAAGAACGCGACGGAGCTCGACGGCCACCGCATCCTAGCCTTCGGCGGGCGGGCGCCGAACTACATGCAGAACGTCACCTGGCTGTCGACGGCCGGGCGGAACGGCATGGCGCCGCGCTCCTTCGCCATGACGATCAACAACATCTCGGGTCTGGTGGCGGCGGTGGAGAACGGCATCGGCGTCGCCGTTCTGCCGGACTATCTGATCCGCGACGGGTCGGGCCTCGTCCAGATCCTCGACGACGAGGAGATGCCGGTGCTCGACGCCTGGTTCGTCTATCCGGAAGAGCTGAAGTCGGTCGCCCGCGTGCAGGTGTTCCGCGACTTCCTCGTCTCCAAGGCCTCGCGCTGGCCGGGCTGAGCCGGCAGCCACGCCACATCGTCCGGAAGTTTCGACAGGGCGCCTTCCAATCCGGAAGGCGCCCTGCCCTTTTTGGGGCTCAGGCCGCGAGGCGGCTCTCGACGAGCTTCGCCCAATAGCTCATGCCGATCGGGATGATCTCGTCGTTGAAGTCGTAGGCCGGGTGATGGACGGAGGCGGTGTCGCCCTGGCCGATGAAGATGAAGGCGCCGGGGCGGGCTTCCAGCATGAAGGAGAAGTCCTCGCCGCCCATCACCGGAACGGTATCGCGGTTGACGCCCTCCTCGCCGACCACCGACGCCGCGGCGTCGCCGGCGAAGACGGCGTTGTCGGCGTGGTTCCGGGTCACCGGATAGTCCCGGTAGTAGGTGAGCTTGGCGGTGCCGCCATAGACCGCGGCCGTGCCCTCGACGACGGCGTGCAGGCGCTTCTCCACGAGGTCGCGCATCTCCGGGGTCAGGGTGCGCACGGTGCCGAGCAGCGTCGCCGTCTGCGGAATGACGTTGTCGGTGAAGCCGGCATTGAAGGCGCAGATGGAGACGACCGCGTTGCCGAGCGGGTCGACGTTGCGCGAGACGATGGACTGCACCGCGTTGACGATCTGCGAGGCGATCAGGATCGTGTCGATCGACTGGTGGGGACGCGCGGCATGGCCGCCCTTGCCCTCGACGTCGATCTGGATGCGGTCGGCCGCCGCCATGAGCGGGCCGGCGCGCAGGGCGAACTTGCCCACCGGCAGGCCCGGCGCATTGTGCATGCCGTAGACCTCCTGGATGCCAAAGCGGTCCATCATGCCGTCGTTGACCATCTCGCGGCCGCCGCCGCCGCCCTCTTCCGCCGGCTGAAAGATCACCGCCACCGTGCCGTCGAAGTTGCGCGTCTCGGCCAGGTACTTGGCGGCGCCCAGCAGCATGGCGGTGTGACCGTCGTGGCCGCAGGCGTGCATCTTCCCCGGAACCTTCGAGGCGTGGGCTAAGCCGGTGATCTCGCTGAGCGGCAGCGCGTCCATGTCGGCGCGCAGGCCGATCACCTTGCCCGAGCCGGTATTGCGGCCCTTGATGATGCCGACGACGCCGGTCTGGCCGATGCCGGTGACGACCTCGTCGCAGCCGAACTCGCGCAGCTTGTCGGCGACGATGCCGGCGGTGCGGTGAACGTCGAACATCAGCTCGGGGTGCTCGTGCAGATCGCGGCGCCAGGCGGTCACCTCGTCGTGGAGGGCGGAAATGCGGTTGACGATGGGCATGGTGGTCTCCGGGAAGGCGACGCCGGTCAGGCCGGCAGGCGGGTCTCGACGAGTTTGGCCCAATAGCTCATGCCGATGGGAAGAATCTCGTCGTTGAAATCGTAGGACGGGTGGTGAAGGCCGAAGGCGCCGCCCTGGCCGATGCCGATCATGCAGCCCGGCCGTTCCTCCAGCATGAAGGCGAAATCCTCGCCGCCCATGGCCGGGTCGACGTCGCGCCAGACGCCGGCCTCGCCGAGCACGGAGGCCGCGGCGCGGGACGCGTGATCGCATTCGGCGGCCGTGTTCATGACGCTCGGGCAGGCGCGGTCATAGGTCAGGGTGGCGGCGGCGCCGAAGGTCGCGGCGACGCCGGCGACGATCCGGTGCAGCCGCGCCTCGACCAGGTCCTGCACCGCCTTCGACAGCGTGCGAACCGTGCCGCGCAATTCCGCATTCTGCGGGATGACGTTGAAGGCCGAGCCCGCATCGACATGGCAGAGCGAGATGACGGCATTGGCGAGCGGATCGATGTTGCGCGACGCGATCGACTGGACGGCGGCGATCATGTGGGCGGCGACGAGGACGGTGTCGACGGCGAGATGCGGCCGCGCCGCGTGGCTGCCCTTGCCTTCGATGGAAACGTGGATCCAGTCGACGGCGGCGCTGGCGGCGCCGGAGATCACCGAGATGGTGCCGACCGGGTCCTGGCTGTTGTGCATGCCATAGACCTCCTGGATGCCGAACCGCTCCATCAGGTCGTCGGCGATCATGGCGCGGGCGCCATGGCCGCCCTCCTCGTCGGGCTGGAAGATCAGAACCGCAGTGCCGTCGAAGTTGCGGGTCTCGGCGAGGTATTTGGCCGCGCCGAGCAGCATGGCCATGTGCCCGTCATGGCCGCAGGCGTGCATCTTGCCGGGAACCGTGGACGCATGGTCCGCGCCGCTGGTCTCGTGGATCGGAAGGGCGTCCATGTCGGACCGCAGCCCGACGACCCGGCCCGAACTCGTCCGCGCGCCGCGGATGATGCCGACAACGCCGGAGCGGCCGATGCCGGTGATCACCTCGTCGCAGCCGAA
>LNFH01000469.1 GCA_001464235.1 Rhizobiales bacterium Ga0077556
CTCGGCGCCGGCGTCGGCCTGTGGGAATCGGCGGAGGTCAGGGTCAATCCGGTCGGCACGGTCGAGGTCCTCACCGGCTCGCACAGCCACGGCCAGGGCCACGAGACGACCTTCGCCCAGCTCGTCTCCTCGCGCCTCGGCATCTCCATCGACAACGTCTCCATCGTCCACGGCGACACCGACAAGGTGCAGTTCGGCATGGGCACCTACGGCTCGCGCTCCGGTGCGGTCGGCATGTCGGCCATCTCCAAGGCGCTCGACAAGATCGAGGCCAAGGCGAAGAAGGTCGCCTCCCACGTGCTGGAGGCGGCGGAGGCCGACATCGACTTCAAGGACGGCAAGTTCACCGTGAAGGGCACCGACAAGTCGGTGGATTTCGGCACGGTGGCGCTCAACGCCTACATCGCCCACAAGTTCAATCCGCAGGAGCTGGAGCCGGGGCTGAAGGAGGGATCGTTCTATGATCCGACCAACTTCACCTTCCCCGCCGGCTGCCACATCTGCGAGATCGAGGTGGACCAGGAGACCGGCGTGGCGACCATCGCCAAATGGACGGCGGTGGACGACTTCGGCAACGTCATCAACCCGATGATCGTCGAGGGCCAGGTCCATGGCGGCATCGCCCAGGGCGTCGGCCAGGCGCTGCTGGAGGGCACGATCTACAACAGGGAAGGCCAGCTCGTGACGGCCTCCTTCATGGACTACGCCATGCCGCGGGCCCACGACCTGCCGTCGTTCGACGTCGGCATGACGGTGACGCCGTGCCCGTCCAACCCGCTCGGCATCAAGGGCTGCGGCGAGGCGGGAGCCATCGCGGCACCCGCCGCCGTCATCAACGCGCTGACCGACGCGCTGGGCACGGAGGAGGTGCCCATGCCGGCGACGCCCCAGGCCCTGTGGACGGTCATCCAGAAACAGTCCCGCGCCGCCATCGCGGCCGAGTAAGGTTCGAAAGAGGTCATCATGTATCCTTTCAAATACCAGAAGGCCGCAACCGTCCGCGGCGCCGTCTCGCTCCTCGGCAAGGCCGAGGACCCGAAACTGCTCGCCGGCGGCCATACGCTGATCCCGACCATGAAGCAGCGGCTCGCCAGCCCGAAGACGCTGATCGACCTGTCCGGCGCCGGCCTCTCCGGCATCGAGCAGAAGGGGCGCTCCATCGTCATCGGCGCCATGACGACCCATGCGGAGGTGGCGAACTCTCCCGTCGTCCAGCAGGCGATCCCGGCGCTCGCCCGGCTCGCCGCCCATATCGGCGACCCGCACGTGCGCCATCGCGGCACCATCGGCGGATCGGTCGCCAACAACGATCCGGCGGCGGACTATCCGGCGGCGCTGATGGCGCTGGGGGCGACCGTCCACACCAGCAAGCGCAAGCTTCCGGCGGAGGAGTTCTTCGCCGGCATGTTCTCCACCGCCCTGGACGAGGACGAGGTCATCACCAAGATCGCCTTCCCGGTGCCGGGCAAGGCCGCCTATGTGAAGTTCCCCAATCCGGCCTCGCGCTACGCCATCGTCGGCGTCTTCGTCGCCAAGAAGGGCGGCAGCGTCCGGGTGGCGGTCACGGGGGCAGGCTCGAACGGCGTGTTCCGTCACTCGGCGATGGAGGAGGCGCTGGGCAAGCGCTTCAATCCGAAGTCGCTCGAGGGCGTGTCGACGCCCGCCGAGGACCTCAACGGCGACATCCACGCCTCGGCGGAGTATCGCGCCCATCTCGTCGGCGTCATCGCCAAGCGTGCGGTGGCGGCGGCCCTGGCCTGACCGCCAGCGCGAGGCTTCAGAAAAAAGGGAGGGCCGGTCGCACGAGCGCCGGCCCTTCGGTATTTCCGGGTGACGGAGGCGCGGCTCAGCCGGCCGGGGCGGCGATGCGGCGCGTCTGCAGCACCTCGATCATCTCGCCGTCCTTGCGGTAGGACACGCAGCGCAGGGCTCCGAGGGGGCCGGCGATCCCGGGGTCGCGGGCATGGTTCTGCTCGAGAAGCGGCAGGCACTGTTCCGGCTTCTCGACGACGCGCAGGGTGCGCCAGCCGCGCGAGAGCTCGGGATTGGCGGTGATGTACTCGAGGCGCACCAGGTCGGGCCGCTTCGGGTCGATCATGCGGCGGACGCTGCCGGTGACGAGGGCGGCCTCGCCCGGAAAGAACATGAACAGCGACACGGCGGCGCCGACGAGAGCGAGCAGCAGCGTGGTCAGGATCGTGCTGTGGCGCATCGGGAAACCCGTGGCTTGATGGAACGGACACGTGGCTAACACGGGCGGACTTAACGAAAATTCGAATCGAATCCGCGAAAAATGGTTGCATCGTCGAATCCGCGCCGCGCCGCCCGGGACGGCGCGCGGCGGCGCCGCAAAATCGCCCCACACGGCCGCGAACACTGGGGGCTGCCGGATCCCCCGCTCCGGCCCTCCGAGGTGAGCGCATGAGATCGTCCGCCCCCGTCGTCGCCGCCGCACTCGTCCTCGCCGCTTGGCCCGCGGCCGCCCAGAGCCCGGGCAACGGGCAGGTGTCGGCCGACTACAGCGTCACCTTCCTCGGTCTCTCCATCGGCCGCAGTACGATGGTCTCGACCAGCGACGGGCGGACCTACAACACGACTCTGGAGGTTCGCGTCACGGGCGTCGCCGCCATCTTCTCGGGCGGCTCGGGCACGGCGACCGCCACCGGCCAGATCCGCGGCACGACGCCCGTCCCGTCGAGCTTCACGGTGGCGATCCGCTCCGGCGGCAAGGTGGAGACGACCCGCATCGCCATGGCCGGCGGCAACGTCACCGGCGTCGAGCGCGATCCGGACAAACCGCCCCATCCGCGGGCGACGCCCGTGCTGCCCGAACACCTGCGCGGCGTGCTCGACCCCCTGTCGGCCGGCATCTTCGTCGCCGGCGGAACCGGTCCGGTGACGGGGGCTGCGGCCTGCGAGCGCCGCGCGCCGATCTATGGCGGGCGCGAGCGCTTCGACCTCATCTTCTCCTTCGTCGAGACCCGGCAGGTGGAGATCGGCGGCTACAAGGGCGAGGCGGCGGTCTGCCGCGTGCGCTTCGAGCCGATCGCCGGCTACCGGCCGGACCGCAACGACATCCAGAGCGCGCGGCAGCGCTCGGCCGAGATCGTCCTCGTCCCGGTGCGCGGCACCCGCACTCTCCTGCCGGCGAAGATCACGCTCTCGACCGGCTACGGCACCGGCATCGCCCAGGCGACGCGCCTCGCCCTCGACCCCGGCCTGCCGACCGCACGGCGCGCCGCCGCGGATTGAGGTTCTCGACTTCATGCCGGCTGCGCTATGGTTCCGGCGTCCAGCCGGAGTGCCTCAGTGACGACTGCCCTGCCGATCCCGCTTCCCACCTCCATCGACGCCACGCTCGCCCTCCTCAAGAGCGGCGACTACGTCGCCGACCGGTCGCTGGCGACCGTGCTGTTCCTGGCGCTGAAGATGGGCCGGCCGCTGCTGCTGGAAGGGGAGGCGGGCGTCGGCAAGACCGAGATCGCCAAGGTCCTCGCGGCGGCGCTCGGCCGCAACCTCATCCGGCTGCAGTGCTACGAGGGGCTGGACGTTGCCGCCGCCGTCTATGAGTGGAACTATGCCGCGCAGATGATCACCATCCGCCTCGCCGAGGCGGAGGGCGCGGTGGACCGCGAGGCGCTGGCCTCCGGCATCTTCTCCGAGCGCTTCCTCGTCAAGCGGCCGCTGCTCAAGGCGCTGGAGCCGGACCTGCGGGGGCCGCCGGTGCTGCTCATCGACGAGCTCGACCGCACGGACGAGGCCTTCGAGGCCTTCCTTCTGGAGGTCCTCTCCGATTTCCAGGTGACGGTGCCGGAGCTCGGCACGATCAAGGCGCCGGCCGCGCCCATCGTCATCGTCACTTCAAACCGCACCCGCGAGATCCACGACGCGCTCAAGCGGCGCTGCCTCTACCACTGGGTCGACTATCCCGACGCGGCACGCGAACTCGCCATCCTCAAGGCCAAGGCGCCGGGCGCGCCGGAGCGGCTGACGAAGGAGATCGTCGCCTTCGTCCAGCGCCTCAGGAAGTCCGACCTGTTCAAGGTGCCGGGCGTCGCCGAGACCATCGACTGGGCGACGGCGCTGACCGAGCTCGACGCTGTCGGGCTCGACCCGCAGGGCGTCACCGACACGCTGGGCGTGCTGCTGAAGTACCAGGACGACATCCAGAAGATGCAGGGCGGCGAGGCCAAGGCGATCCTCGACGAGGTGAAGGCGGGACGCTGAGGCCATGGCCGCTCTCGCCCTCGTCACCGATCCCGGCCGGATGGCCTGGCTGAAGGCCGCCGCCATCGGCGCGGCGCTGCTCCTCGTGCCGCTCGCCTGGTGGATGGTGCTGTCGCTCGCCGGGGTGCGGATGCCCGCGCCCGGACCCTCGCCGCTGTCCATGACGATGATCGTCGTCGCGGCGGTGCTGGTCGCGCCGCTGATCGAGACGGCGGCGCTGGCGGTGCTTCACTGGCTGGTGGCGGTGCTGCTGCGGGCGCCGCTCGCCCTCTTCGTCGCGGTGGCGGTGGCGGCGGCGGTCGCCGCGCACCTGCCGCTCACGGTGGTCAGGACACCGGTGACCGCGGCGATCTTCCTCGTCTTCGCCCTGCAGTTTGCCGGCTGGCATGCGGCCCGCGGCTGGCGCACCGCCTGTCTCGGCACGACGCTCGCCCATGGCGTCTACAATGCCGGCTCGCTCGCCCTCTCGCCGGTCTTCGCCTTCCTGCTGAGGCCCGCCTGATGGCGAACGCGCTCGCCGAGAACATCGCCCATTTCGCGCGCGCGCTGCGCACGGCCGGCATGCCCGTCGGCCCCGGCACGGTGCTCGACGCGGTGGCGGCGGTGGAGGCGGCGGGCATCGGCTCGCGCGAGGACTTCTACTGGACGCTGCACGCGGTGTTCGTCACCAGGCACGAGCAGTCGGTGCTGTTCCGCACCGCCTTCGAGATCTTCTGGAAGAAGCGCCACCTGATGGAGAAGCTGCTCTCCATCCTGATGCCGGTGGCGCCCGCGACGCCGGGCAAGCCCGATCCGGTGTCGCTGCGCCTGCAGGAGGCCTTCTTCAAGCAGGCCGAGAGCGTGCCGGTGGAGAAGCCGGAGATCGAGGTGGATGCGAGCCTCACCGTCTCCGACGTCGAGGTGCTGCAGAAGAAGGACTTCGCCCAGATGACCGCCGCCGAGATCGCCGCGGCGAACCGGACGGTGGCGGCGCTGGTGCTCCCCGACGACGCCGTGCCGACGCGCCGCCTCGCGCCCGACCCGCGCGGACGGCGGATCGACCTGCGGCGCACGCTGCGCCGCTCCATCGGCGAGGGGGGCGGCATCATCGACCTCGCCCGGCGCGGCCCGAAGACCAAGCATCCGCCGCTCGTCGTGCTCTGCGACATTTCCGGGTCGATGAACCAGTACACGCGGGTCATCCTGCACTTCGTCCATGCGCTGATGGAGAACCGGCGCAACGTCCACGCCTTCACCTTCGGCACCCGGCTGACCAACATCACCCGCATGCTCAAGGCGAGGGACCCGGACGAGGCGCTCGCCGCCTGCACGGCGGCGGTGGAGGACTGGTCGGGCGGCACGCGCATCGCGCCCTCGCTCGCCGCCTTCAACAAGACGTGGTCGCGCCGGGTGCTTT
>LNFH01000470.1 GCA_001464235.1 Rhizobiales bacterium Ga0077556
ACCCGCCTCGCTGCGCTCGTCGACCTCTCCCCGCCGGGGAGAGGTGTGGCGGCGTCACCCGCAAGGCCGATCTGATCGGAGGTGGACGCGCGGCGCGCCATCATCGCACCAGAAGGATCAGCGCGTCGGGCGTGACCGCGAGCTTCACCTTGTCGCCCGCGCCGAGCGGCCGCTCGACGCTGCGCGCGGCGTTCGCCACCGCCGCCTTCAGCCGGAGTCCGGAGGCGTCCACGTGATAGGTCGTCCGGCCGCCGAGATAGCCGACGTCATGCACCGTGCCGGAGATGACGGCGCGGCCGTTGGAGATGGCCTCGCCCGCCCGCACGATGCGCGTCTTCTCCGGCCGCCAGGCCACCGCCACGGCCTGGCCGACGGCAACGGTTTCGGCGGCCTCGGAGACCGCGAGGTCGCCGACAGCGGTCGCGACCGTGACCCGTCGTCCCTCGACGGCCGAGACCATCCCCTCCACCAGATTGATCTCGCCGATGAAGCCGGCGACGTAGCGGCTCGCCGGCGCCTCGTAGATCACCGGCGGCGTGCCGACCTGGGCGATCCGCCCCTTGTCCATGACGGCGATGCGCGTCGCCATGGTCATGGCCTCGTCCTGGTCGTGGGTGACGATGATGAAGGTGAGCCCCAGCCGCTCCTGCAGCAGCTTGCGGTCGAGGGCGCCCAGCGGCTCGTCGAGCAGCAGCACCTTCGGCTGCTTGACCAGCGCCCGGGCGAGCGCCACGCGCTGCCGCTGGCCGCCGGAGAGCTGGTGCGGCTTACGCCCGGCGAGGCCGTCGAGCTTCACCATGCGCAGCGCCTCGCCGACGCGGGCGCCGATCTCGTCGCGCGGCCGGCCCTCCATGGCGAGGCCGAAGGCGACGTTCTTCTCGACGCTCATGTGGGGAAAGAGCGCGTAGGACTGGAACATCATGTTGACCGGCCGGAGGTGCGGCGGCACCCCCGCGAGGTCCTGGCCGGCCAGCAGCACGCGGCCCTCGCTCGGTGTCTCGAAGCCGGCGAGCATGCGCATCAGGGTGGACTTGCCGCAGCCCGAGGGCCCGAGCAGCGCAAAGAACTCGCGCGCGTGAACCGCGAGCGACAGCTCGGCGACCGCGGTTTCCGCGCCGAAGCGCTTGGTCACGCCGTCGAAGACGACGAGCGGGGTGGCCGCCGGGTCGTCCCACGGCGCGAAGGCGCCGCGTGCCGGACGTTCGGGAGGCTCCACGGCGCTAGCGGCCGGTCTTCGCCCGCGTCCAGGCGCGGGTGATGACGCGCTGCAGGCGGGCGTCGGGACTGGTCACGGTGAAGAGCCGCGCCATCACCGCGTCGGGCGGATAGACGGAGGGGTTGTCGCGCACGGCGGGCGCGATCAGGGGCTTCGCCGCCAGGTTGCCGCTGGCATAGGAGACGAAGCTCGCCACCTTGGCGATGACCTCGGGCCGGTTGAGATAGTTGATGAAGGCGTGGGCGAGGTCGGCGTTCGGAGCGTCGGCGGGGATCGCCATCTGGTCGAACCACATCTGCGCGCCTTCCTTCGGGATGACGTACTGGATGTCGACGCCGTTACCCGCTTCCTTCGCCCGCTTCTGCGCCTGGAAGATGTCGCCGGAATAGCCGACCGCCAGGCAGATGTCGCCGTTGGCGAGCGCCGAGATGTATTCGGAGGAGTGGAACTTGGTGACCAGCGTGCGCAGCTTCTGCACATGCGCCGCGGCGGCCTCCCAGTCCTCGGGACGCTTGGAATTGGGGTCGCGGCCGAGATAGCGCATCACCGAGGGCAGGAAGTCCTCGGCGGTGTCGAGGAAGTGGATGCCGCAATCCTTGAACTTCGCCAGCGTGTCGAAGTCGAAGGCGAGCTTCCAGGAATCGAGCGGCGCGTCGGCCATGCGCTCGCGGATCTTGGCCACGTTGTAGCCGATGCCGGTCGTGCCCCAGAGATAGGTCACCGAATAGGCGTTGCCGGGGTCGTAGGCGGCGACGCGCCGCTGGATCTCCGGCCACAGATGCGTGCGGTTCGGGATCTTGGAGAAATCCAGCCGCTGGTGGACGTTGGCCGCGATCTGCCGCGACAGGAAGGGGGCCGAGGGCACGACGATGTCGTAGCCGGTGCGCCCCGCGAGCAGGCGGGTCTCCAGCACCTCGTTGGAATCATAGGTGTCGTAGGTGACCTTGGCGTTGAACTCGCGCTCGAAGTCGCGCAGCACCTGCTCGTCGATGTAGTTCGACCAGTTGAAGATCCGCAGCTCCCTCGGCGCCTGCGCGGCGGCGGCCGCCGCAAGACCGAGCGTCGCGAGGCCCGCGACGGCGATTTTCGCGAGGAAGCGTGGGACCATGATGCCATCCTTGATGCGGTGTGAAAGGGATGGGGCAATCTAGGCAAACGGGCCCGTTTAGCAACAGCCGAGGCGCTCGCTGAAGTGGCGGCAAATGGTCGTCTCCAGCTCCGGCAGCACGGCGCGGAACCCCTCCCCCGCCGCCATGCCGGCCTTGAGCCGGCTGCGCACCTCCCGATGGACGGCCTCCTGGTCGATGCCGGCGACCGTGCCGTCGCGGACGATGGTGCGGCCCGCGACGATCGTCTCCTTCACGTGGCGGGCGGTGGCGCGGGCGAAGAGGAGTTCGACCGGCTCCACCGGCATGAGGGCGTCGGCGTCGAGCGCCGTCCGGTCGACGAGCACGAGGTCGGCCGGGGCGCCGGCGGCGATCCGACCCGTCACGGGCGAGTTGAGGGTCGCATGCCCGTTGGCCAGCACGGCCTCCAGCACGTCCTCGACCTTCATCTCGCGCTCGAAGCCCCAGCCGGCATGGAGCGACCAGATAAGCCGCATCTCGCGCAGGAGGTCGTCGTCTTCGTCGAAGGCCTGGCCGTCGATGCCGATGGCGAGCTTCACCCCCGCCTTCAGCATGGCGGCGACCGGGGCGAGGCCCGAGCGCAGCGCCAGGTTCGACGAGGTGTTGACAGAGACGGTGACCCCCGCCTCCGCCAGCAGGTCGAGTTCGCCCGGCCGCGCCCAGACGCAATGCGCCAGCGTCAGCCGCGGCGACAGGAGCCCGATCTCCTTGAGGTAGGTGACGATCCCCTGCGGGAAGGCGGCATCGGCATAGTCGCGCTGGTAGCGCGTCTCGAGGAGATGCATGTGGACGCGCCGACCCGTGCGGGCGGAGGCCTGCGCGATGGCATCGAGCAGCTCCGGCGTCGCCCATTGCACGCCCTGCGGGCCGTACTGCACGTCGACCAACGGCCCGCCGATGGCCTCGGCGACCGCGTCGACCCGTTCGAGCTGGGCTTCCACCGACAAGGGCGCCACCGACAGGAAGCGCTTCTCCACCTCGGCCCTCGCCTGAGGCGAGAGCTGGGCGAGCACCGGCGCGCTGTCGCCATAGACCAGCGGGTTCTGGTTGCGCATGGCCAGGGCGAATGCGATGCGCAGCCCGGCATCGGCGGCCGCCCGCGCCACCTCCCGCGCCTCGTCCACGTAAGGGGTCAGCCCCTGCACCCCGGTGTAGTGGACCATCGCCGCGCCCTGCCCGCCAGCCACCGCCCGGGAGAAGGGCGCCGCCGCCGCGAGATAGGGGTCGAGCGGTGCGAAGAGCCGGAGGCGATGCAGCCAGACCTCCAGCGGCCGGCCGAAGCCGCCGATGGAGGAGGTGCGGATGGTGCGGCCGTGGTCGTGGGCATTGGCCAGCGCCGGCATGACCACGAGGTCGTCATGGGGTTCACCGGGGGCGAGCCCCTCCACCGCCGTGATCGTCTCGCCGTCGAGCGTCAGCCGCGAAGGGCCGCGCGTGCCGTCGCGGTCGACGAGGGCGGAGCAGGTGATGGTGCGCATGGGTGGTCTCCGCCCCGCCGTCCCGGACGTCATGCCCGGGCTCGTCCCGGGTATCCACGCATTCCTGCACCCGGGTGTTCAAGTCGTGGGTGCCCGGGACGAGCCCGGGCGCGACGCGATGAAGGATCACGTCACCGCCAGGTCCTTACGGTGGGCCCAGCCCGTGACGCGGCTCTCGGCCAGCGAGAACAGCGCGTAGAGCCCGACGCCGAGGCCGGCGAGGATGAACAGCCCGGCGAAGACCAGCGGCACGTTGAAGGTGGAGGAGGCCACCATCATCATGTTGCCGATGCCGCGGTTGGAGGCGACCGTCTCGGCCACCACAGAGCCGACGAAGGCGAGCGTCACCGCCACCTTCAGGGACGCGAAGAAATAGGGCATGGAGCGCGGCAGCGAGACGTTCCACAGGATGTCCCACTTCGACGCCTTCAGGGTCTTCATGACGTCCTCGAGCTCCGGCTCCACCGTGGCGATGCCGGTGGCGACGTTCACCACGATCGGGAAGATCGAGATGATCGCCGCGGTGAGGATGGCCGGCACCGTGCCGGCGCCGAACCACAGGACGAAGATCGGCACGACCGCCACCTTCGGGATCGAGGAGATGCCGACCAGGAGCGGATAGGCCGTGTCGTAGGCGAGGCGCGAGGAGCCGATCCCCACCCCGAACAGGATGCCGATGACGACGCCGATGGCGAAGCCCACCAGCGTCGTGAACAGCGTCTGCGCCGCGTGCGGCTGGATCGCCGGCCAGTACTCGATCAGCGAGGCGATGATCTGCGTCGGGCGCGGCAGCACGATGTCGGAGATGCCGCCGACGAGGCAGGCGACCTCCCAGAACACGAAGACGCCGATGATGAGGGCTATGGAGGCGGACTTGCGCCGGATGAGCTCACGAATGCCGTCCATGTCAGTGTCCTCCCGCCTGGACGATGCCGGTGCCGCCGCGCGCCTCGACGATGAGGCTGCGCAGCTGCTGGTTCAGCGCCACGAAATCCGGCTCGTAGGTCATGTCGATGGTGCGCGGCCGGGCGAAGGCGACGGGCGAATCGTCGAGGATGCGCCCGGGCCTGGCGCTCATCACGCAGATGCGGTTGGCCAGGAAGGCCGCCTCGCGCAGGTCGTGGGTGACGAGCAGCACCGTCGTCTTCTTCGCCATCCACAGCTCCTGCATGATCTGCCAGAGCTCCTCGCGGGTGAACTGGTCGAGAGCGCCGAAGGGCTCGTCGAGCAGCAGCAGGTCCGGCTCGTGGACGAGGGCGCGGCAGAGGTTCGCCCGCTGCATCATGCCGCCCGAGAGCTGCCAGGGATATTTGTCGCCGAAGCCGGCGAGGCCGACCTGCGCCAGCAGCGCGTCCGCCCGGTCGCGGAACTCGCCCTTGCGCTTCGCCCGGAACGCGGAGCGGAACGGCGGCACGATCTTCAAGGGCAGCATGACGTTGTCGCGGATGCTGAGCCAGGGCAGCAGCGTCGGGTTCTGGTAGGCCATGCCGATGCGGATCGGCGTCGCGCCGAGTTCGCGCCCACCGACGAAGACGTGCCCCGTCGAGGGCTTGAGCAGGTCGCCGACGAGTTTCAGCAGGGTGGACTTGCCGCAGCCCGACGGTCCGACCAGCGCGACGAAGTCGCCCTCGCGGATGGACAGGCTCGTCTCCGACAGGGCCTGCACCTGCTTGTCACCCTTGCCGAAGCGCACCGACACCTTCTCGAACTCGATGAAGGGCCGGACGTGGGAGACGAGCGGCGAGGTGCCTGCTTTCTGGGCAACCGCCTCCACCTCGGGACGGGCGGCGACGACGGCGGGAGCGAGGGTCATGGCATTTCCGGGCTGGGGGCGCACGGCGGCCCTTGAAGGTCCGTTCGCCGTGGCAAGAGGGATGCCAAGCGTAGCCGCCCCGGCCGGTCATGGGACCGCCCGTGGGACCGCACCGGCCGTCTCCGAAGGGCGCGTTGCGCCGCCCGGCCGGCTCGGGCAGGCTCCCCCGACGTTTGTTCGACCGGAGACCTCCATGGACCTCGACACCATCGCCGCGCGCATCGGCCGCCTGCTCGTCGAGCGGCGCGAAACCGTCGCCGTGTCGGAATCCTCCGCCGGCGGTCTCATCTCCGCGGCGCTCCTCTCGGTCCCCGGCGCCTCGGCCTATTATCTCGGCGGCGCGGTGGTCTACACGCCCAAGGCCCGCGACGCCCTGCTCGGCATCTCCACCCGGCAGATGGTGGAGTCCGGCATCCGCTCGGCCTCCGAGCCCTGGGCGGCGCTGATGGCGAGGACCATCCGCGAGAGCCACGGCGCCACCTGGGGCCTCTCCGAGACGGGGGCCACCGGCCCGACCGGCAACCGCTACGGCGATCCCGCTGGTCACGCCTGCCTCGGCCTCGACGGGCCCGTGGTCATGGCCATGACCCTGCGCACCGGGTCCGACGACCGCGCCGCCAACATGCGCGCCTTCGCCGCCGCCGCACTCGGCCTGTTCGAGGACGCGCTGGAAGGCTGGGCCTGAGGGCGTCCTTCACGAGCCAGAAGGCCCCACCCGCACCCTCCCCTCGCTAGCGCGAGGAGAGGGGGACTTCGACGGGTCGCCATCCCCGATGGGTCGGGCCTGGCTCGACCGTCGGCAAACGGTCGCGGCATCATGGTCCCCCTCCCCTCGCCAGAGGGGAGGGTGCGGGTGGGGCATTCGTCCGCTGAAACCCGGAAACACGAAGGGCGGACCCATGGCCCGCCCTCCGCATGCATGCTGTACCGCCCGGCTCAGTCGCGGACGAGGATGTTCCTGAACTGCCAGGGGTCCGAGGTGTCGATGTCCTCGGGGAAGAAGCCCGGGCGCCCGGCCAGCGGCGTCCAGTCGGTATAGGTGCCGATCACCGGCCCGAGATAGGGCTTCTGCACCTCGAGACAGCGGCGGAAGTCCATGTCGTCGGCCTCGACGATGCCGGCCTCCGGATTCTCCAGCGCCCAGACCATGCCCGCGAGCACGGCGGAGGTCACCTGAAGGCCGGTGGCGTTCTGATAGGGGGCGATGCGCCGCGTCTCCTCGATGGAGAGCTGCGAGCCGTACCAGTAGGCGTTGCCGGCATGGCCGTAGAGCAGCACGCCGAGCTCGTCGATGCCGTCCTCGATCTCGTTCTCGTCGAGGATGTGCCAGCTGTCCTGCCGCTTGCCGGCGGCGCCGAACATCTCGTGCAGCGACAGCACCGCGTCGTTGGCCGGATGGTAGGCGTAGTGGCATGTCGGCCGGTAGGTGACCTTGCCGGAGGCGTCGCGCACCGTCAGGTAGTCGGCGATGGAGATCGCCTCGTTGTGGGTGACGAGGAAGCCGTACTGGGCGCCCGGCGTCGGGCACCAGGAGCGCACGCGGGTGTTGGCGCCGGGCTGCAGCAGGTAGATGGCGGCGCCGCAGCCGGTCTCGTGGGTGCCCGCATTGGCCGGCATCCAGGTCTCGTGCGTACCCCAGCCGAGTTCCGCCGGCTGCAGGCCCTCCGACACGAAGCCCTCCACCGACCAGGTGTTGACGAAGACGTTCGGCGGCTTCGGCTTCTTCGAGCGCTGGGTGTCGCGCTCGGCGATGTGGATGCCCTTGACGCCGACCTTGGCGGCGAGCGCCGCCCATTCCGCCTTGGTCTTCGGCTCGCTGAACTCGACCTTGTGGTCGGTGGCGACGTTGAGCAACGCCTGCTTCACGAACCAGGACACCATGCCCGGATTGGCGCCGCAGCAGGACACGGCGGTGATGCCGCCGGGATTGCGGCCCCGCGCCTCGAGAACCCGCTCGCGCAGCATGTAGTTGGAGCGCGCCGCCGGGCCCTTGGACGTGTCGAAATAGAAGCCGGCCCAGGGCTCGGCCACCGTGTCGATGTAGAAGCAGCCGAGCTCGCGGCAGAGCTCCATGATGTCGACGGAGGAGGTGTCGACCGACAGGTTGACGCAGAAGCCCTTGCCGCCGCCGGCGGTGAGCAGCGGCGTCAGCAGCTCGCGGTAGTTGTCCTGCGTCACGTGCTGCTGCACGAAGCGGATGCCGCGCTCGTCGAGGAGCTTGCGGTCGGCATCGACCGGATCGATGACCGTCAGGCGCGTCTGATCATATTTGAAATGCCTCTCGATCAGCGGCAGCGTGCCGCGGCCGATGGAGCCGAAACCGATCATCACGATCGGGCCGGTGATTTCATGATAGACGGGCCATGAGCTCATGCGAGGTCTCCGCTCTTGCATGGGAACTGAAAACGGGTCCGCGGCGGCCACGCCGGGACCCGGATGAGGTAACGGCGCGTCTTTGGACACGGCGCGACCCGTCCGTCAACACCCTCTTCGCGTGACGCCGTGATGACGGGGGCCGAAGAAGCGCCTCAGCGTGCCCGCCCCTTGGCCTGCACACCGGCCCTGCGCGCAGCCAGATCCTCCGGCGCCAGCGCCCCGTTGTGGCGGCGCGACCAGTCGGCCTCCAGCGTCATGGCTTCGGCGAAGGGCAGGCCGTAGCCCTCGTCCACCAGCCGCTTGTAGTCGGTGAGGAAGCCGGCATCGACCTCGGCGATCTCCTGCGCCAGCGCCATCGCGTCCGCCATCAGGTCGGCGGCCGGCACGGCGCGGCTGACGAGTCCCCAGGCGCTCGCTTCTACGGCAGTGATGAACCGGCCGGAAAAGGCCATCTCCTTCGCCCGCGAGGGCCCGATGATGCGGGAGAGCTTCTGGCTCAGCCCCCAGCCGGGGATGACGCCGACGCGCTGGTGGGTGTCGGCGAAGCGCGCCGTGTCGGCGGCCATGAGGATGTCGCAGGCGAGCGCCAGTTCGAAGCCGCCGGTGATGGCGACCCCGTTCACCGCGGCGATGACCGGCTTCGGGCACTGTTCGATGGCGCGGATCGGGTTCGGCCGCGCCCCGTC
>LNFH01000471.1 GCA_001464235.1 Rhizobiales bacterium Ga0077556
GGCCGGGACGAGCCCGGCCATGACGCGAAGAGGGCGATGCGGTCCCGCAGGGGTTCGCGTTCCTCTGCTCCCCTCACGCCTTCTTCAGGAACTCCGTCCGCAGCACCAGGCCCTTGACCTTGTCGACGCTGCACTCGACCTCGGCGGGGTCGTCGGTGAGGCGGATCGACTTCACCCGCGTGCCGCGCTTCAGCGTCACCGAGGTGCCCTTGACCTTGAGGTCCTTGATCAGCGTCACGCTGTCGCCGTCCTTGAGGATCGCCCCGTTCGAATCCGTCACGTCCATGGTTTCAGTCCTTCGTCTCTGCCGGGGGATAGGGGTGGCGCGCGCCGCGCCAGTCCTCGACCTCGCCGGCACCGAGATAGTGCGGCCCGACGGGGACCTTGCCCTCGCCGCCGGGGATGTCGAGCACGTAGGTCGGCTGGGCGAGGCCCGAGAGCCGGCCGCGCAGGGCTCGCATCAGCGCCTGCCCCTCGGCGATGGAAAGGCGGAAATGGGCGGTGCCGGGGGCCATGTCGGGGTGGTGCAGGTAATAGGGCTTCACCCGGTTGGCGAGGAAGGCGCGCATCAGCGCGGCGAGGGTGTCGGGGTCGTCGTTGACCTGACGAGGGCGATGCCGGCGTCGGCGAGACGGGCGAGGGCCGTTTCGGCGGCGGGGGTGAACTCGCTGCTATGGTTGGCGTGGACGGCGACATAGACCGCCTTGCCGGACGCGCGCAGGGCGCGGGCGAAGTCGGCGGTGACGCGCTCGGGTGCGACGACGGGCACGCGGGTGTGCCAGCGGATGACCTTGACGTGGGGGATGGCGGCGAGAGCCCGGGTGACGTCGCGCACCCGCCGGGCGGAGAGCACGAAGGGGTCGCCGCCGGTGAGGATGACCTCGAAGATCTCAGGCCGCGCCGCGACATAGGCGATGGCGGCGGAAAGCTCGGCCTCGTCCAGCGCGCCCTTGCCGCCCGGGCCGACCATCTCGCGGCGGAAGCAGAAGCGGCAGTAGACCGGGCAGACGTGGACGATCTTCAGGAGCACCCGGTCGGGATAGCGGTGGACGATGCCGGGGAGCGGCGAATGCGCCTCGTCGCCGATGGGGTCGGCGCGTTCCTCCGGCCGGACGTCCAGCTCATTGAGGTCGGGGAGGAACTGGCGGGCGATCGGGTCCGCCGCGGCGCGATCCACGGCCGGACCTCGCGGCATGAGCGCGGTCATGGCGGGCGTCACCGCGACGGCATAGCGCTCCCCGACCTGCGCCGCGGCGGCGGCGTCGGCGGGCGCGATCAGGCCGGCCGCGACGAGGTCGGCCGCCGTGCGCAGGGTGCGGTCGGGGCGGGTCATGGCGGCCTCATGATCCCTGACGCGCGCAAAGGCAAGGGCCGGCTGCGGCGGAACCGCCCGCCGGCGCCGCGGTTGACGAAAAAGCTCTGCGGCGGGGTGGATCAGCCCTCAGTCGGGCTTGCCGGCAAAGAGCCTTTGGATTACGGGGTTTGCCTCCGCCGCGGCCCCCCGGACCCGGCGCCCGACTGCATGGCATTCCAAGGCGCGGCAAGCGCCGAGACGCGGACCCTTTAGGGGAGGACTTCCTTGGCCGAGACCGGAACCTGGAACAAGGCGCATGGGGCCGAAGCGTTCGGCTTTTCGGGGCTGAAGGCCCTGCACTGGAACTATCTGGAGCCGCAGCTGGTCGAGGAATCGATCGCCCGCGGCGAGGCCAAGCTCTCCGCCGGCGGCCCGCTCGTCGCCGAGACCGGCCAGCACACCGGCCGCTCGCCGAAGGACAAGTTCGTGGTGCGCGACGCCACCACCGAGAACACGGTCTGGTGGGACAACAACGGCGCCATCTCGCCGGAGGCCTTCGACCTCCTGATGGCCGACATGCTGGAGCACGCCAAGGGCCGCGAGCTCTTCGCCCAGGACCTCCACGGCGGCGCCGACCCGGCGACGCGGATCAAGACCCGCGTCTTCACCGAATATGCCTGGCACAACCTCTTCATCCGCAACCTTTTGATCCGCCCGAAGCGCGAGGAGCTCGCCTCCTTCGTGCCGGACATGACCATCGTCGACCTGCCCTCGTTCAAGGCCGACCCGAAGAAGTACGGCGTGCGCACCGAGACGGTGATCGCCTGCGACTTCACCCGCAAGATCGTGCTGATCGGCGGCACCTCCTATGCCGGCGAGATGAAGAAGAGCGTGTTCACCATGCTCAACTTCCTGCTGCCGCCGCAGCACGTGATGCCGATGCACTGCTCGGCCAATGTCGGCCCGAATGGCGACGTGGCGGTGTTCTTCGGCCTGTCGGGCACCGGCAAGACGACGCTGTCGGCCGATGCCTCGCGCACGCTGATCGGCGACGACGAGCACGGCTGGGGCCGCGACGGCGTCTTCAACTTCGAGGGCGGCTGCTACGCCAAGGCGATCAAGCTCTCCCGCGAGGCGGAGCCCGAGATTTACGCCACCTCCGAGCGCTTCGGCTCGGTGATGGAGAACGTGGTGATCGATCCCGTCTCGCGCATCCCGGACTTCGACGACGGCTCGAAGACCGAGAACACCCGCATCGCCTATCCGCTGCACTTCATCGCCAACGCCTCGGAGACCGGCCGCGCCGGCCATCCGAAGAACATCGTGATGCTGACGGCGGATGCCTTCGGCGTGATGCCGCCCATCGCCAAGCTGACCCCGGCGGAGGCGATGTATCACTTCCTCTCCGGTTTCACCGCCAAGGTCGCCGGCACGGAGAAGGGCGTCACCGAGCCGCAGCCGACCTTCTCGACCTGCTTCGGCGCGCCCTTCATGCCACGCCACCCGTCGGAATACGGCAACCTGCTGCGCGAGCTCATCGCCAAGCACCACGTCGACTGCTGGCTGGTGAACACCGGCTGGACCGGCGGCAAGCACGGCGTCGGCCGCCGCATGCCGATCTCCATCACCCGCCTCCTGCTGCGCTCGGCCCTCGACGGCTCGCTCAACCGCGCCGACTTCCGCCGCGACCCCTATTTCGGCTTCGCGGTGCCGACCTCGGTGCCGGGCGTGCCGCCGCACATGCTCTATCCGATCAAGACCTGGCGCGACAAAGCCGAGTTCGACGCCACGGCGCGCAAGCTCGTGCAGATGTTCCAGGACAACTTCGCCAAGTTCGAGCCCTATGTGGACGCGGACGTGAAGGCGGCGGCGCCTGCGGTGCAACTCGCGGCGGAGTGAGGGTTCTCACATCGGACTGTTGGAAAAGCCCGGCCTCGCGCCGGGCTTTTTCGTGTGCCGCTCCCAGGGGTCGGGGCACACGCCCGCCGAGCGGGCGCGGCTATCCCTTCCGCGTCAGCCCGAGGCGCTTGGCCGCGATGCGGTCGAGCCAGCGGGCCGGCAGCAGGAGCGGCAGGACCCAGTTCATCAGGGGGGACGGGGTGATGGTGTAGCGGACCTTCGGGCTCGCGGCCGTGAGGGCCGTGTGCACCACCTCCGCCACGGCCGTGGCCGGCAGGGCGTGGCGGGCGCGGGCGAGGACCTCCCGCTCGAAGCGGTCGATGAGCGGCCCGTAGAACGTTCCCTGGTAGCGCGACTTCTCGACGGCGCCGGCCGACTTCTCCCAGATCGGCGTGGCGATCGGCCCCGGCCCGACGATGACGACGTCGACGCCGAAGGGCATGAGCTCGCGGCGGAGCGCATGGCTCACCGCCTCCAGCGCGTGCTTGGTCGCCGCATAGCCGCCGACGAAGGGCCAGGCGAGCTTGCCCGAGACCGAGGACATCATGACGATGCGCCCCGGGCGACCGGCGAACCCCTCCTGCGCGCCGAGCAGCGGGCCGAAAGCCTGCACCGTGGCGATCTGGCCGAGGACGTTGACCTTCCACTGGCGGTCGAGCTCGTCGAGCGACTGGTGCAGCAGCGGACCGGGCAGGGAGATGCCGGCATTGCAGACGAGGCCGTCGAGCGGCGCCCCGCCGAGCAGGTCCGACACCGCCGCGGCGGCGCGCGACAGGCTCTCGACGTCGGTGACGTCGCAGACGAGCGGGGTGAAGGCGGGGCCGAGATCGTTGTCGAGGCGCTCGCCGTCCTCGGCGCGGCGCACCGTGCCGAAGACGCGCCAGCCGCGCTTGACGAGGTCGGCCGCGACGGCCTCGCCGATGCCCGACGAGACGCCCGTGACGAGGCAGGACTGCATGGCCTATTCCGCCGCCTGCCGGCCGCCGACGCCGTAGCGCTTGTCGATGTAGTCGATGACCATGGCCTTGAAGTCGGCCGCCAGCGTCGGGCCGCGCAGGGTGGTGACCTTCTCGCCGTCGACGAAGACCGGGGCGGCGGGGTTCTCGCCGGTGCCGGGCAGCGAGATGCCGATGTCGGCATGCTTGGACTCGCCGGGACCGTTGACGATGCAGCCCATGACCGCGACGTTCAGCGCCTCGACGCCGGGATAGCGCGTCTTCCACTCCGGCATGGAGGCGTGGATGAAGCCCTGGATGTCCTGGGCGAGCTCCTGGAACAGGGTGGAGGTGGTGCGCCCGCAGCCCGGGCAGGCGGCCACCAGCGGCACGAAGGTGCGGATGCCCATGGTCTGCAGGATTTCCTGCGCGACCTTCACCTCGAGCGTGCGGTCGCCGTTCGGCTCGGGCGTCAGCGACACGCGGATCGTGTCGCCGATGCCGTCCTGAAGCACCACGCCGAGGGCGGCCGCCGAGGCGACGATGCCCTTCGACCCCATGCCGGCCTCGGTCAGGCCGAGATGGAGGGCGTAGTCCGAGCGCGCCGCCAGCATGCGGTAGACGGCGATGAGGTCCTGCACGGCGGAGACCTTGGCGGAGAGGATGATCCGGTCCTTCGGCAGGCCGATCTCGACCGCCCGGTCGGCGGAGAGGACGCAGGACTGCACCATGGCCTCGTGCATGACGGCGCGGGCGTCGCGCGGCTCGGGGCTCCTGGCGTTCTCGTCCATCAGGTGGGTGAGCAGCTCCTGGTCGAGCGAGCCCCAGTTGGCGCCGATGCGCACGGCCTTGCCGTGCTCGGCCGCCTTCTCGACGATCATCGCGAATTGCCGGTCCTTCTTGTCCTTGAAGCCGACATTGCCGGGATTGATGCGGTACTTGTCGAGGGCCTCGGCGCAGGCGGGGTGATCGGCCAAGAGCTTGTGGCCGATATAGTGGAAGTCGCCGACGAGGGGCACGCCGACGCCCATGCGCATCAGCTTCTCGCGGATGTGCGGCACGGCGGCGGCGCTCTCGTCGCGGTCGACGGT
>LNFH01000472.1 GCA_001464235.1 Rhizobiales bacterium Ga0077556
GATCGTGCCGATCGCCATGGAGGAGAAGCTGCGCTTCGCCATCCGTGAGGGCGGCCGCACCGTCGGCGCCGGCGTCGTCGCCACCATCATCGAGTGATCGGAAGACGACGGAATGCGATCAACGCATTCCTGATGCTGGTGCCGGCGTCGTCGCCACCAACATCGCGTGATCGGTGATTGATCGGAGCGCCGGGGCGGACTATATCCTCGGCTCTCCTCTAGGGGTTTAGCTCAGCTGGTAGAGCGGCGGTCTCCAAAACCGCAGGTCGTGGGTTCGAATCCCCCAGCCCCTGCCACTTTCGAAAGGCCCGGTGCGACCATGCGCCGGGCCTTTTCACTTGCCGCCCGGCGCCGCCTTTCCTTGACGGCCGGTCCCGTATCGGGTAGCAGACGCCACTCCCTGCCGGCCCGGTGACGGACATCCGGCGGGACGCGTTTCCTTTTTCCGGGCCGACGCGCCGGCTTTCACCCCCGAGGGTGGGAGCGGTGTGCGGCCCTGTCCGGATTCTCACCATGGCGAAACCCAACCCTGTCGAGTTCATGCAGCAGGTCCGCCAGGAGGCCAACAAGGTCACCTGGCCGACGCGCAAGGAAGTCGGCATCTCCTCGCTGATGGTCGTCGTCTTCATGATCGTTTCGGCGATCTTCTTTTTCGTCGCCGATTCGGTGATCCGCTGGGGCGTCCAGACGCTCCTGTCGCTCGGCAGCTGAGGGAGCCCGTCCGTGGCGAAGCAGTGGTACGTGGTCCACGCCTATTCGAACTTCGAGAACAAGGTGGCCGAGGCCATCCGTGAGGGCGCGGCCCAGCGCGGCCTGTCCGAGCTGTTCGAGGACATCCTCGTGCCGAAGGAGCGCGTCACCGAGGTGCGCCGCGGCCGCAAGATCGACACCGAGCGCAAGTTCTTCCCCGGCTACGTGCTGGTGAAGATGGACATGACCGATCAGGCCTACCATCTGATCAAGAACACGCCCAAGGTCACCGGCTTCCTCGGCGCCGACAAGAAGCCGATGCCGATCCCCGAGGCCGAGGCGATGCGCATCGCCCAGCAGGTCCAGGAGGGCGTCGATCGCCCCAAGACCACGATCACCTTCGAGGTGGGCGAGAAGGTGCGCGTCAACGACGGTCCCTTCGCCTCCTTCGAGGGCTTCATCGAGGAGGTCGACGACGGCCGCGCCCGCGTCAAGGTCGCCGTCTCGATCTTCGGCCGGCCGACGCCGGTGGAACTGGAATTCGGTCAGGTCGACAAGCTCTGACCCGATAGCGCCTCCGGCCTCGTGCCGGCGGCAACCGGCGGCCTCGCGGCCGGCGGCGGGGAGGCGGGAAGCCGTCTCTCCTTCACCCGTGGGAGGCGAGGGACGGCGGTTCGCCAACCGTCCCGACCCCGACCACGAAACCCAACCGGCCGCCCGAGAGGGCGCGTCAGGAGGACGTCATGGCGAAGAAAATCGTCGGATTCATCAAGCTGCAGGTGCCGGCCGGGGCCGCTAATCCCGCCCCGCCCATCGGTCCCGCTCTCGGTCAGCGCGGCCTGAACATCATGGAATTCTGCAAGGCCTTCAACGCGAAGACCCAGCAGATGGAGAAGGGGATGCCGATTCCGGTCGTCATCACCGCCTACCAGGACCGTTCCTTCACCTTCGAGATGAAGCAGCCCCCGGTCACCTACTGGGTGAAGAAGGCCGCCAAGATCGACAAGGGCCACACGACCCCCGGCAAGGGCTTCATCGGCAAGATCACGCGCGCCCAGATCGCCGAGATCGCCAAGTCGAAGATGGTCGACATGAACTGCGACTCGGTCGAATCGGCCTCGTCGATGATCGAAGGCTCGGCCCGTTCCATGGGCCTCGAGGTGGTGGGGTAAGCCATGAGCGGAAAGCGCTATCGTAAGACCCTCGAGGGCATCGACACCGTCAAGACCTACGCCATCGACGACGCGGTGAAGCTCGTGAAGGAGCGGGCGACCGCCAAGTTCGACGAGACCATCGAGATCGCGATGAATCTCGGCGTCGATCCGCGCCACGCCGACCAGATGGTCCGCGGCGTCTGCAACCTGCCGAACGGCTCGGGCCGGACCCTGCGCGTCGCCGTCTTCGCCCGCGGCGCCAAGGCGGACGAGGCCAAGGCGGCCGGTGCCGACATCGTCGGCGCCGAGGATCTCCTCGAGATCGTCCAGGGCGGCAAGATCGACTTCGATCGCTGCATCGCGACCCCGGACATGATGGGCCTCGTCGGCCGTCTCGGTAAGGTGCTGGGCCCGCGCGGCCTGATGCCGAACCCGAAGGTCGGCACCGTGACCATGGACGTGAAGTCGGCCGTCGCCGCCTCCAAGGGCGGCGCCGTCGAGTTCCGCGTCGAGAAGGCCGGCATCATCCACTCGGCCGTCGGCAAGGTGTCCTTCGACCAGGGCAAGCTGGTGGAGAACATCAAGGCCTTCGCCGACGCCGTCGTGAAGGCCCGTCCGACCGGCGCCAAGGGCACCTACGTCCAGAAGATCGCGATCTCCTCGACCATGGGCCCGGGCGTGAAGGTCGATCCGGCCAGCGTTCTCAACGCCTGATCCGAGCAGGACACGCGCCCCGCGCGCGTGTCCGTCCGGTCGCGCGTCCGGGATGCAGACCTGCACCAGGAGTGGGGCTGGCCAAAAAAGTGGTCCGCCCCACTTGGCAAGTGGAACAGCCTTTGCTAGACGACGCCGGCTAGGGGTGTGGGCAACCACGCCCTCATTGCGTTTGGGCCGTGGATCGCGATTCGCCGTTTCGAAGGGATCGCGTCCGTCACAGGAGACGCCGGGAGTGGTTCCCGGACCCTGATCAGGAGTCCGACACGAGTTTGTAGAGAGCTTCCGCGCCGGGAAACCTGCGCGGCAAGGCCGGTGGAGTTGTCCCACGAGGGTCCGAGGACCCGGGATCGCGAGACCGGATCGTCCTGTCCGAGACTGCAGGCGAGGGGTTATCCCCTCTTAATCGCCCAGCCTGCACAGACGGGTGAAGACCATTTCACCGGCGGAAACGCCGAGGGAAGGGTTCGAACTCACGGCACCTCGGCCGAGGGATTTCATCCCGCGGTGTTCCAGAGGGGACAGGGCCGAACGTCGATCGTTCGGAGACCGGCTCGCCGGCGCCGATGATCGGCAGGTGCAACCCGGGGCTCTCCGCGAGGAGGCCCCGACCAGAGAGAGCAAACGTGGATCGCACGGAAAAGAAGGAGCTGGTCGGCACGCTCAACGAGGTCTTCAAGACCTCCGGCGTCGTCGTCGTCGCTCACTATTCCGGCCTCACCGTCGCGCAGATGCAGGACCTCCGTCGCAAGATGAAGGCCCAGGGCGCGTCCGTGAAGGTCACCAAGAACCGCCTCGCCAAGATCGCTCTCGAAGGCACGGACGTCGCGTCCATCGGAGCCCTGCTGAAGGGCCCCACGATTCTGGCCATCAGCCAGGATCCGGTCGCGGCACCGAAGGTCGCCTCGTCATCCTTGGCGGCGCCATGGGGTCGACCGCTCTGAACGCGGACGGTGTGAAGGCACTCGCCACACTCCCGTCGCTCGACGAACTGCGCGCCAAGCTCGTGGGCCTCATCCAGGCTCCCGCGACCAAGATCGCCCAGCTCTCGACCGCGCCCGCTGCCAAGCTGGCTCGCGTGTTCACCGCTTATGCCGACCGAGACAAGGCCGCGTGAGGCTCCTCTCACTCAACCCGGTTCGAACCGTTCAAAAGGAAAATGCAAATGGCTGATCTCGCCAAAATCGTCGACGAGCTGTCGTCGCTCACCGTTCTCGAGGCCGCCGAGCTCGCGAAGATGCTCGAAGAGAAGTGGGGCGTCTCCGCCGCCGCCGCCGTCGCCGTCGCCGCTGGCCCGGGTGCCGGCGCCGCCGCTGCCCCGGTCGAGGAGCAGACCGAGTTCACCGTGATGCTTGCCGCCGCCGGCGACAAGAAGATCGAGGTGATCAAGGAAGTCCGCGCCATCACCGGCCTCGGCCTGAAGGAAGCCAAGGACCTCGTCGAGGGTGCTCCGAAGGCCGTCAAGGAAGGCGTGTCCAAGGACGAGGCCGAGAAGCTGAAGAAGCAGCTCGAGGCCGCCGGCGCCAAGGTCGAGCGCGGGTGGCCTCCGGGCCGCCCGCGCGGGCTTACCCGTCCCGGGTCACCGGAGCGGGACCGCCGTGCGGCGGACGTGCATTCGAATGCGGGGCCCCCGGGCACCGCGAGGCTAACAGAGGTGTCAGCGTTTGACCGGACGGTCCAGGGTCGCCCATCGGCCCGCCTGTGGACCGTCCGGTCAGGCGTCTGCGACGGAAGCGGCTCCATCAAGCCCATCCCAGGGCCGCCGCCGACGCCTGGCGGCCCAAGCGAGAGGCGACATGGCTCAGACTTTCACCGGCCGCAAACGGTTCCGCAAGTTCTTCGGCAAAATCAGGGAAGTAGCGACGATGCCGAACCTCATCGAGGTTCAGAAGTCGTCCTATGATCAATTCCTGATGGTCGAGGAACCCAAGGGCGGACGCTCCGACGAGGGGCTGCAGGCCGTGTTCAAATCGGTGTTCCCGATCACCGATTTCTCCGGCAGCGCCATGCTGGAGTTCGTGAAGTACGAGTTCGAGCCGCCGAAGTACGACGTCGACGAGTGCCGCCAGCGCGGCATGACCTTCGCCGCCCCGCTGAAGGTGACGCTGCGCCTCATCGTGTTCGATGTGGACGCCGACACCGGCGCGAAGTCCGTCAAGGACATCAAGGAGCAGGACGTCTACATGGGCGACATCCCGCTCATGACGTCCAACGGCACCTTCATCGTCAACGGCACCGAGCGCGTCATCGTCTCGCAGATGCACCGTTCGCCGGGCGTCTTCTTCGACCACGACAAGGGCAAGACCCACTCGTCGGGCAAGTTGCTCTTCGCCGCCCGCATCATCCCCTATCGCGGGTCCTGGCTCGACATCGAGTTCGACGCCAAGGACATCGTCTATGCGCGCATCGACCGCCGCCGCAAGATCCCGGTGACGAGCCTGCTCTACGCGCTCGGCATGAACTCCGAGGACATCCTCTCGACCTTCTACGACCGCATCGTCGTCACGAAGGACAAGAAGGAAGGCTGGCGTGTTCCCTACGACGCCGGCCGCATGCGCGGCTTCAAGGCCGCCAACGACATGATCGATGCCGATTCAGGCGAGGTCGTGCTCGATGCC
>LNFH01000473.1 GCA_001464235.1 Rhizobiales bacterium Ga0077556
TCGACGACCATGTCGATGCGCTGAGGCGGACGCGATTCTGACAGCGCGAACCCATCTGCTGACATGATGCTCCAAGGTGAGAGACCATCAGTGTGGCTCGGATTCCGCCACAGGCGTTGCATCTGTCGCTGGACGATCGCCAGCCCGCCCACCGCCGCCGCCCTTGCATCCATCGGCTGCGGCACGGCGCCAAGCGCCTCGACATTCCGGTCGATAAACCCCGTGTCAAAATCGCCTTCCCGGAAACCCTGCGCCTCGGTCAGCGCCTTCAGGAACCGCACATTGGTGCGTGGCCCGGCCACCACCGTTCCCGCCAGCGCCTGCCCCAGCCGGTCCAGCGCCTCGTCGCGCGTCGCGCCATGGGCGATCACCTTGGCGATCATCGGATCGTAATAGGGCGAGACCTCCGCGCCCTCTTCCACACCCGTATCGATGCGCACACCCTCGGCTGAACCGAACTCCAGCGCGTGCAGCTTGCCGGTCGACGGCAGGAAGCCCTTTTCCGGGTCCTCGGCATAGAGCCGCGCCTCCACCGCATGGCCCTCGATGGAAAGGTTCTCCTGCAGGAGCGGGAGCCGCTCGCCGGAGGCGACCCTCAGCTGCCACTCCACCAGGTCCTGGCCGGTGATCGCCTCGGTCACCGGATGCTCCACCTGCAGACGGGTGTTCATCTCCATGAACCAGAACCTGTCCGGCTGCAGTCCCTGCGAGCCGTCGGCCTCGATTGGACTCCATGGTCCAACGTGAGGTCCCAAACCATGGAAAGCCAGCCGGCCAAGCTCCCCCTGGATCAGCCGCAACACCCCCACAGCCGCCGCCTTGGCATCCATCGGCTGTGGGACCGCCCCCAGCGCCTCGACGTTCCGGTCGATGAACCCCGTGTCGAAATCCCCTTCGCGGAAACCCTCCGCCTCGGTCAGCGCCTTCAGGAACCGCACATTGGTGCGTGGCCCCGCCACCACCGTTCCCGCCAGCGCCTGACCCAGCCGGTCCAGCGCCTCGTCGCGCGTCGCGCCATGGGCGATGACCTTCGCGATCATCGGGTCGTAATAGGGCGAGACCTCCGCGCCCTCTTCCACACCCGTGTCGATGCGCACGCTCTCGGCCGAACCGAATTGCAGCGCGTGCAGCTTGCCGGTCGACGGCAGGAAGCCCTTCTCGGGGTCCTCGGCATAGAGCCGCGCCTCGACCGCGTGGCCCTCGATGGCGAGGTTCTCCTGCAACAGCGGAAGCCGCTCGCCGGACGCGACGCGGAGCTGCCATTCCACCAGGTCCTGGCCGGTGATGGCCTCGGTCACCGGATGCTCCACCTGCAGGCGGGTGTTCATCTCCATGAACCAGAACCGGTCCGGCTGCAGCCCCTGCGACCCGTCGGCGATGAATTCGACCGTTCCGGCGCCGACATAGCCGACGGCCCGCGCCGCCTCGACCGCCGCGCGGCCCATGGCCTCGCGCATCGCCTGCGGCATGCCGGGGGCCGGCGCCTCCTCGATGACCTTCTGGTGGCGGCGCTGCAACGAGCAGTCGCGCTCGAACAGGTGGACGACGTTGCCCTTGGTGTCGCCGAAGACCTGGATCTCGATGTGGCGCGGCGACAGGACGTATTTCTCGATGAGCACGCGCGGATCGCCGAACGCTCCCTGCGCCTCGCGCTGCGCGGAGGCCAGCGCTTCGTCGAAGTCCATCGCCTTGTCGACGCGCTTCATGCCCTTGCCGCCGCCGCCGGCGACCGCCTTGATGAGCACGGGATAGCCGATCTCGTAGGCCTTCTCCTTGAGGAATTTCGGCTCCTGGTTGGCGCCGTGATAGCCCGGCACCACCGGCACGCCGGCCTTCTGCATCAGGGCCTTCGCGCCGTCCTTGAGGCCCATGGCGCGGATGGCGGAGGCGGGCGGGCCGACGAAGACGATGCCGGCCTCGGCGCAGGCTTCCGCAAATTCGGCGCGCTCGGAGAGGAAGCCGTAGCCGGGATGGATCGCCTCGGCCTTGGCCTGTTTCGCCACGGCGATGATCTTGTCGATGACGAGGTAGCTCTCCCGCGCCGCCGCCGGGCCGATCGCATAGGCCTCGTCGGCAAGCCGCACGTGCATCGCGCCAGCATCGGCCTCCGAATAGACCGCGATGGTCCTGAGCGCCAGGCGCTTCGCCGTCTTCATGACGCGGACGGCGATCTCGCCGCGATTGGCGATGAGGACGGAGGAGAGCATGCACGCCTCGGGTTCAGGTCCAGGGGCGGCGAATGTACCCCGTTCGCGCGGCGATGCCAGCATGCCGAAGGGGATAAGCCGGTGCATGGCATGTCCCCCGCCCCACGGCTTGCACGGGGGCGCGTGGGGCGGGACAAGGGCGCACCTGCCGGAGCCTGCCATGACCCATCTCGCCGACCTCACCGCCGCCGCCCTCTCCAGAGCCTATGCGGACAAGACGCTCTCGCCGGTGGAGGTGACCCACGCCGTCCTCGCCCGCATCGAAGCCTGCGAGCCCGCCATCAACGCCATGTACATCGTCTCCGCCGATGCGGCGCTGGAGGCGGCGAAGGCCTCGGAAGCGCGCTGGGCCACGGGCGCGCCGCTCTCCGCCCTCGACGGCGTGCCTGTGACGGTGAAGGAGAACATCGGCACGAAGGGCGACCCCGCCCCCATCGGCGTGCCCATCGCCGACATGACGCCGCGGGCGGAGGACACGCCGGTGCCGGCGCGCCTGCGCGAGGCCGGCTGCGTCATCCTCGGCAAGACCACCATGCCGGATTTCGGCATGATGTCCTCGGGGCTCTCCTCGCTCCACGGCATCACCCGCAACCCCTGGGACCTCTCGAAGAACCCGGCCGGTTCGTCCTCCGGCGCGGGCGCCGCGGCGGCGGCCGGCTACGGGCCGCTGCATATCGGCACCGACATCGGCGGCTCGATCCGTCTGCCCGCCGCCCATTGCGGCCTGTTCGGGCTCAAACCCTCCTATGGCCGCGTGCCGATCCACCCGCCCTTCCTCGGCCGCGTCGCCGGGCCGATGACGCGCACGGTGGAGGACGGCGCGCTGCTGATGAACGTGATCGCGCGGCCGGATGCCCGCGACTATGCGAGCCTGCCCTATGACGGGCAGGATTTTGCCGCCGGCCTCGCCGCCCTCGACCTGAAGGGTCTCAAGGTCGGCGTCATCACCGCCATGCCGGCGGGCCTGCCGGCCGATCCCGCCATCGTCGCGGCGGTGGAGGCTGCGGCCGCGGCGCTGGCCGCCGAGGGCGCCATCGTCACGCCGGTCGAGGGCTATCTCACCACGGAGATGCTCGACGGCATCTGCCGCTTCTTCGAGGCGCGCTCCCACGGCGACGTGGCGCGGCTAACCGCAGCCGAGAAGGCGCGCATCCTGCCCTACATCGTGGAATGGGCGACATGGCGCGCCGACGGCTTCACCGGCGACGACGTCATGAGCGGCTTCCTCGCCGTGCAGGCCATGCGCGAGGCGGCGAC
>LNFH01000474.1 GCA_001464235.1 Rhizobiales bacterium Ga0077556
GACGAGCCCGGCCATGACGCGATGAGGGCGGCGTCCTTGCCGACTTGGCGGGGGAACCTCCGTCATGCCCGGGCATCCACGAATTCCGGAGGGCCGTGACCCACTCGAGGGCGTGCCGCACCCGCTCACCCCGCCGCCCGCCACCCTGCCCTCTCCAGGATCGCCGCGATCAGCTCCTGGCTCTTCAGTGCTTCCGCGCCGGAGACCACGGGATCGCGGCCCTCCTTGATCGCGTCGAGGAAGTCGGTGATCAGCATCCGGTGCCAGTCGTGCGGGAAGTCCATCACGTTGGCGCCGCCGCCGGTCGGCCCCTCCTGGCGCACCACCACGTCCTCGCGTCCGTCGATGAAGCAGACCTTCAGGGTCCCCCCGGCGAGCCAGGCCGTGCCGAGCGTGCCCATGATCTCGATGCGCTCCTCGCCGCCCGGATAGGCCGCCGTGGTCGCCTGGATGACGCCCGGCGCGCCACCCTCCAGCCGCACCAGCGCCGCGGCGAAATCCTCGGTCTCCATGCGGTGGACGGGCGTCGTCGCGGCGAGGGCCGCGGTGACGGTCATGTCGCCCACCAGCGAGCGGAACAGGTCGAGCGTGTGGATCGCCTGGGTGATCAGCACGCCGCCGCCGTCGCGGGCCATCGTGCAGCGGCCCGGCTGGTCGTAATAGGCCTGCGGCCGCCACCACGGGACCGTGCAGGTCGCCGCGCCGATCGTGCCGAGCGCGCCCTCGTCGAGCAGCGCCCTGAGCTTGAGTGAGGCCGGCCGGAACCGGTGCTGCAGCGTGACACCGAGGGTGAGGCCCGAGCCCTTCATGCCCGCGACGATGGCCTCGGCCCGGTCGAGGGTGATGTCGAGCGGCTTTTCCAGCAGCACGTGCTTGCGCCCCTTCGCCGCCTGCTTGACCAGTTCGAGATGCGAGTTCGGCGGCGTCAGGATCCACACCGCGTCGATGTCGCGGCTGGCGAGCACGCCCTCGACGTTGGTCGTCATCGGAAAGGCGAAGCGCTGCGCGAAGGCCTTCAGCCGCTGCTCGCTGCGCGAGGCCGCGACCACGACCTCCACCCTGTCCGACAGGTCGATGAGGCTCTTCGCATGCGGCTCCACCGCGTTGCCGAGCCCGATGATCCCCACGCGGATCCGCGCCATGCCTTGGCCCCCCTGCCTCTCCTGCGCCGCGTCTGCCGCGCGGCTGGGTGGGAAGTCTGCGGCAATCCCGCCCCGCGGCACAACCGCCCGCTTTGCCGCTTGCCTCTGCCGCGGCGGACATGCACTTATCGCCCCGCCTTTCGGAGCCTCCCCATGAAGAAGATCAAGATCACCGCCGGCCCCTACACCTTCGTCGCCAAGCTGGAGACCGAGGCCGCGCCGAAGACCTGCGCCGCCTTCGAGAAGGCGCTGCCCTTCATCTCGGAGATCATCCACGTGCGCTGGAGCGGCGAGGGCGTCTGGATGCCCCTCGGCGACCTGAACTTCGGCGTCGACTACGAGAACGCCACGAGCTATCCGGCGCCCGGCCAGATCATCCTCTATCCCGGCGGCGTCTCGGAGACCGAGATCCTCATGGCCTATGGCCCGGTCTGCTTCGCCTCCAAGGCGGGCCAGCTTGCCGGCAACCACTTCCTGACCATCGTCGAGGGGCTGGAGAACGTCCATCCGCTGGGCCGGCTCGTCCTCCTGAAGGGCGCCCACCCCATCCGCTTCGACGCGCTGTGAACGCAAGGGGCATCGCGACCGGCGGGCGCACCATCCATGGTGCGCCGCTCGGCATCCTGATGCTCGACACGCGGTTTCCCCGCATTCCCGGCGACATGGGCAATGCCGCGACCTGGCCCTTCCCGGTGCTGTACCGGGTGGTGCGCGGCGCCGATCCCGAGCGCGTCGTGCTGCAGGGGGCCCGCGGCCTCCTGCCCGACTTCATCGCCGCGGCGCGCGACCTCGTCGACCTCGGCGCCGAGGCCATCACCACCACCTGTGGCTTCCTCTCGCTGTTCCAGCGCGACCTGGCTGAAGCCGTGAACGTGCCGGTGGCGACCTCCGCGCTCATGCAGGTGCCCTTCGTGCAGGCGATGCTGCCGCCGGGCCGGCGTGTCGGCGTCGTGACGGTCAGCCGTGCGGCGCTGACGGAGGCCCATCTGGTGGCGGCCGGTGCGCCGGCCGACACACCGCTCGCCGGGACCGAGACCGGCCGCGAGTTCTATCCCGTCATCGTCAAGGGCGAGCGGCCGGACCTCGACGTCGCCCTCGCCGAGGCCGACATCGTCGCCGCCGGCCGCGACCTCGTCGCCCGCCACCCGGAGGTCGGCGCCATCGTGCTGGAATGCACCAACATGCCGCCCTATGCCGCGGCGCTGTCCGCGGCCGTGGGGCTGCCGGTCTACGACGTCTATTCCATGATCGCCTGGTTCCATCAGGGCCTGAGGCCGCGGCGCTTCGGCTGACATCGTCATCCCCCATAAGGCCAGAAGTGCGCCTTCCGCCTTGACCGGAGGCCCCGCATGTTATTTGTTTGCGAGCAAGCAAATAACATGCGGGTGGACGCAGAGATGGGTGCGGCGGGAGCGCAGAAGCGGCCGGGGGCGGAGGCGGAGCCCGACGTCGCCATCCGTCGTCGCCGCACGCAGGCCGAGCGCCGGGCGGAGGCCGAATCCCGCGTCCTCGCAGCCACCGCCGAACTGGTGGCCGAGAAGGGCATCGACGGCGTCACCCTCGCCGAGGCGGGTGAGCGCGCGGGCTACAGCCGCGGCCTCGCCGGTCACTACTTCCGCTCGAAGGACGAACTCCTCGCCGCCATGGCGGAAGCCATCCACGACGAGTTCAATCTGCAGCGCCGCGAGCGCCTGCGCGGCACGGCCGGCCTCGCCCGCCTGATGGCGACGATCGACGCCTCCTTCGCGCGGACCTCCGTCGGCATGGTGAAGATGCGGGCCTATATCGCCGTGCTGATGGGCGCGGCCCACAAGCCGGCGCTCGCCGAGGCCGTCGCCACCTTCAACCGCGACTCGGCCACCGAATTCGGCCGCGTCATCGCCAGCGCCATTGAGGCCGGCGAGATCCGCCCCGACATCGACGCGCGCACCCAGGCGCTGATCCTCTCGGCCGCGCTGCGCGGCATCATGGCCCAGTGGGTCCTCGACCCGGCGGGGGTCGATCTCGCCCGCATCCGCACCGAATTCATGGGGCTCGTCTCGCGCAGCCTCGCCCAACCCCGATCCTGACCACAAACGATCCACAAAGGAGGAAGTCCATGGATTTCTCGATGTCCGAACGCCAGCGCTACTGGCGCGACCGCGTGATCGCCTTCATGAACGCCCACGTCTATCCGGCGATCCCCACCTACGACGCCCAGATGGAGGGCTTCGGCTCCAACCGCTGGCAGGTCGTGCCGGTGCTGGAAGAGCTGAAGGCCAAGGCCAAGGCCGAAGGGCTCTGGAACCTCTTCCTGCCGCCCTCGGCCGAGCATGACGACGACGAGTTCCACGGCGCGGGTCTCACCAACCTCGAATATGCCATGTGCTCCGAGCAGATGGGCCGCGTCGGCTTCGGCTCCGAGGTCTTCAACTGCTCGGCCCCCGACACCGGCAACATGGAGGTGCTGCACCGCTACGGCACCAGGGAGCAGAAGGAACAGTGGCTGCGCCCCCTCATGGCCGGCCAGATCCGCTCCGCCTTCCTGATGACCGAGCCGGCGGTGGCCTCGTCCGACGCCACCAACATCGAGACCTCCATCCGCCGCGACGGCGACCACTACGTCGTCAACGGCCGCAAGTGGTGGTCCTCGGGCGTCGGCGACCCCCGCTGCAAGATCGCCATCGTCATGGGCAAGACCGACACGGGTGCGGCCAAGCACATGCAGCAGTCGCAGATCCTGGTGCCGCTCGACACGCCCGGCGTGAAGATCCTGCGCCACCTGCCGGTCTTCGGCTTCGACGACGCGCCGCACGGCCATTCCGAGGTGCTGCTGGAGAACGTCCGCGTTCCCGCCGGCAACCTGCTGCTCGGCGAGGGCCGCGGCTTCGAGATCGCCCAGGGCCGCCTCGGGCCGGGCCGCATCCATCACTGCATGCGCACCATCGGCGTCGCCGAGATGGCGCTGGAGAAGATGATCAAGCGCATCCAGTCGCGCGTCGCCTTCGGCAAGCGCGTCTCCGAGCAGTCCGTGTGGGAGCAGCGCATCGCCGAGGCCCGCATCGACATCGAGATGACGCGCCTCCTCTGCCTCAAGGCGGCGGACATGATGGACAAGGTCGGCAACAAGGTCGCCAAGCTCGAGATCGCCATGATCAAGGTGGCGGCGCCGCGCATCGCCCTGAAGGTCATCGACGACGCCATCCAGGCCCATGGCGGCGGCGGCGTGACCACCGACTTCGGTCTCGCCAAGGCCTATGCCCACATCCGCACCCTGCGCCTGGCCGACGGCCCGGACGAGGTGCACAACCGCTCCATCGCGCGGATGGAGATGGGCAAGTACGCCAACCATTGAGCCGGGTGACCGCCGGTCCGCCGGCGGCTCGCTCGATCCATGCCCCACCCGCACCCTCCCCTCGCTGACGCGAGGAGAGGGGGACTTCGACGCCGCGGTCGGTCCGATGGGTTGGGCCTGGCCCGTCGCTCGCTCTGGAGTCGCGACGCGGTAGTCCCCCTCTCCCTGGAGCGGAGCGAACAGGGGGAGGGTAAGGGTGGGGCTCTTAGTCCGCAGGGAACGCCAAGGAGGAAAAGCCATGAATCTCTTCGACATGACCGGCAAAGTCGCCGTCATCACCGGGTCCTCGCGCGGCATCCACGGCGCCAAGGTCGTCATCTCGTCCCGCAAGGCCGGCCCCTGCGAGGAGGTGGCGGGCGCCATCAATGCGAAGCACGGGGCGGGGACCGCCATCGTCGTGCCGGCCAACATCTCGTCCAAGGAGGACCTGCAGCGCCTCGTCGACGAGACGCGGGCCCAGCTCGGCAAGATCGACGTGCTGGTCTGCAACGCCGCCTCCAACCCCTATTACGGGCCGATGGCCGGCATCACCGACGACGCCTTCGGCAAGATCCTCACCAACAACATCGTCGCCAACAACTGGCTGATCTCGATGGTGGTGCCGGAGATGATCGCGCGGCGCGAGGGATCCATCATCATCGTCTCCTCCATCGGCGGACTGCGCGGCTCGGAGGTGATCGGTGCC
>LNFH01000475.1 GCA_001464235.1 Rhizobiales bacterium Ga0077556
GCGGGGAGGGGTGAGGGGTGGGGTGCCGTGCTTGGGCCCGAGACTTTTGGCCCTCAGCTCGCCGGGGCGCTGACCGGCTTCATCAGGCCGAGCACGGCGCCGGCCGGGTCCTCGACCACGGCGATGCGGCCGACATTGGGGATGTCGAGCGGCTCCTGCAGGACCTGGCCGCCGCTGCTCGTCACCGCCGAGACCGCGCGGTCGAGGTCGTCGACCTGCACGTAGGAGAGCCAGCCCGGCTGGGACTCGGTGTCCTGCGGGTCCATCGGCATGATGCCGGCGGTCGGCGTGCCGTCGGGGGCCTTGGCGATCCAGTATTCGCCGTCCGGCATGGGGAACGGGTCGAACGTCCATCCCAGGGTCTGGCCGTAGAAGGCCTTCGCCTTGGCGATGTCGTTGGTCATCAGCTCGTTCCAGTTGAACCTGCCGCTCATGCGGGGCCTCCTCCATCGTTGCGCGCGGCGGGAGCATTCCCCACCGTCAGCGGCAATGACAGCATGGTCCGATTGCAGCCCGGCGACAATGAGGCAGAGGCGCTCAGGTGATGAGGCGCGACAGGACGCGGGCGGTGTAATCCACCATCGGCACGATGCGGGCATAGTTCAGCCGCGTCGGGCCGATGACGCCGAGCACGCCGACGATGCGGCTCTGGCTGTCGTGATAGGGCGCCACCACCATGGACGAGCCCGACAGCGAGAACAGCTTGTTCTCGGAGCCGATGAAGATGCGCACGCCCTCCGCCGTCTCGGCCCGGCCGAGGAGGTCGACGAGATCGCGCTTCGATTCGAGGTCGTCGAACAGCAGGCGGATGCGCTCCAGGTCCTCCATGGCGCGGAGGTCGCCCAGCAGGTTCGCCTGGCCGCGGACGATGAGCTTGCGCTCGGCCGGCTCGCCGCCCGACCAGGACGCCAGGCCCGCCTCCACCAGCTTCTGCGTCAGCCCGTCCAGCTCGCTGCGGGCCTGGTCGAGGCTCTTCTGCATCTCGACCCGCGCTTCCGCCAGGGTGCGGCCGCGAATATGGGCGTTGAGGAAGTTCGACGCCTCCACCAGCGCCGAGGGCGGCAGGCCCGCCGGGATCGGCACGAGGCGGTTCTCCACCTGGCCGTCTTCCGAGACGAGCACGACGAGGGCCCGCTCCGGCTCGATGCGGACGAACTCGATGTGCTTGAGCCTGACGTTGCTCTTCGAGGTGAGCACCACGCCGGCGCCGCGCGACAGCCCGGACAGGAGCTGGGTCGCGTCGGCGAGCACGGACTCGAACGACTGGCCGCGGGCGGAGGCGGCCACCTGCGCCTCGATGGCGTTGCGCTCGTCCATCGCGAGGTCGCCGAACTGCATCAGCGCATCGACGAAGAAGCGCAGGCCCGTCTCCGTCGGCAGGCGGCCGGCCGAGGTGTGCGGGGCATAGATGAGGCCGGCCTCCTCAAGGTCCTGCATGACGTTGCGCACCGAGGCGGGCGACAGCGTCATGGGCAGGATTTTCGACAGGTTGCGTGAGCCCACCGGCTCGCCGGTCGCCAGATAGCTCTCGACGATCTGACGGAAGATCTCACGCGAGCGCTCGTCGAGCTTGGCCAGGGAGGAATTGGCCATGGCGGACTGGGCGAGCGCCTGCAGCTTCTGGTCGGGGCGCGGAATCTCGGCGGACAAGGGCAACCTCCTGCGCAAATCTGGTGGCAGTCGCGGCATTGATCAAGCACCATCTGCCGCAGTGGAGCCCGGCAGCCGCCGCCCGGCCCCCGCCGTCCTTGCCGTGCCGGCCTTTCGGCCCTATGACCCGCCGATCCCCTGTCGTGGAACGGAATCCGCCATGCGTCCCTCCAAACGCGCCCCCGATGCGCTGCGCCCGGTCTCGCTGGAGCGCGCCGTCGCCCGCTATGCCGAGGGCTCCTGCTTCGTGAAGTTCGGCAACACCCACGTGCTCTGCACGGCCTCGCTTGAGGAAAAGCCGCCGCCGTGGCTGCGCGGCCAGGGGCGTGGCTGGGTCACCGCCGAATATTCGATGCTGCCGCGGGCGACGCTGGAGCGCACCCGCCGCGAGTCGACCTCCGGCAAGCCCTCCGGCCGCACCCAGGAGATCCAGCGCCTCATCGGCCGCTCGCTGCGCACCATCGTCGATCTGCAGGCCCTCGGCGAACGGCAGATCACCGTCGACTGCGACGTGATCCAGGCCGACGGCGGCACCCGCACCGCCGCCATCACCGGCGCCTGGGTGGCGCTGCATGACTGCATCGCCTGGATGACCGCCCGCTCCATGCTGAAGACGAGCCCGCTGCGCGACCACGTCGCGGCGGTGTCCTGCGGCATCTACCAGGGCACCCCGGTGCTCGACCTCGACTATGCCGAGGATTCGGAAGCCGACACCGACGCCAATTTCGTCATGACCGGCTCCGGCGGCATCGTCGAGATCCAGGGCACGGCGGAGAAGACCCCCTTCAGCCAGGAGGAGCTGCTGAACCTCCTCGACCTCGCCCGCGGCGGCTGCGCCCGTCTCGTCGACCTGCAGAAGACGGCGGTGGCATGAGCGCCCTGCTCGGCCCCGGCACGCGGCTGGTCGTCGCCACCCACAACGCCGGCAAGCTCGCCGAATTCCGCGACCTGCTCGCCCCCCACGGCATCGACCTCGTCTCCGCCGGCGAACTCGGCCTCCCCGAGCCGGCCGAGACCGGCACGCTCTATGCCGAGAATGCCGCCATCAAGGCGCGCGCCGCGACGGATGCAACCGGCCTTCCCGCCATCGCCGACGATTCCGGCCTCGCCGTCGAGGCGCTCGACGGCGCGCCCGGCCTCTTCACCGCCGACTGGGCCGGCCAGCCCCGCGACTTCGCCGCCGCCATGGCGCGGGTCGACCGGGAGCTCAGCCTGCGCGGCGTCACCACCGCCGGCGCGCGCGCGCATTTCGTCTCGGCCCTGGCGCTGACCTTCCCCGACGGCTCCGAACGCATCTACGAGGGCCGCGTGTTCGGCACCCTCGCCTGGCCGCCGCGCGGCCCCAAGGGCTTCGGCTACGACCCGATGTTCCTGCCCGACGGCCACGCCCTCACCTTCGGCGAGATGACGGCCGAGCAGAAGCATGGCCTGCCGCCGGCGGGGGAAGGCCTGTCCCACCGCGCCCGCGCCTTCATCGCGCTGCAGAAGGCCGTCTTCGGCGGCTGAGGTCCGGACTGCCCCGCCGTCGCATCACGACGCCCACCTCACGCGCCCCCGCCTTGCCGTGCACCGACCATCACCTCTCCCCGGCGGGGAGAGGTCGCCGAGCGTGAGCGAGGCGGGTGACTTTCCGGAGGGCAATAGCCCCCTCTCCCGGCCGGGGAGAGGTGAAGCGGCGGGGCGGGACGTGCTCATCCTTCACGACCAGCCGTGTCTGCGGTTGGCGAGTGACGGCGTGGCCTCCCCGTCATCCCCGGCCGAGCGAAGCGAGGGGAAGGGGATCCAGGAGTTGCAGGGCGCGCCCTGCCCACCGCGGGACGGTGCCTGCTCACCGGCCTCTCGGCCTGGAACCCCTGGACCTCCTTCCCTCGGCCTTCGGCCTCGCCGGGGGTGACGGACGGAGCGGCCGGAAGACAGGAAGGACCGTCCGGGGGTCATGCCACACCCCGCCGTCACGCGCTTGACTTCGCCGGCCAAGTGTCCAGATTGGGCCCGTCCAAGGGGGGCCCCGACGAGGGGGCTGAGAGGCCGCACCGTTCCCGTTCCGGAACTCCGCAGCGACCCTTGAACCTGATCCGGGTCATGCCGGCGGAGGGATGGGACGCACATGCTGACTTCGATCTATTTGGCGCGCCTGATCGGCCCGGTCATGCTGGCCGTCGGGCTGGGCCTCGCCCTGAATCCGGCGACCTTCCGCATCATCGCCGACGAATTCGCCAAGAGCTCGGCCCTGGTCCTTCTGTCCGGCCTCCTGATGATGCCGGCCGGCCTCGCCATCCTGCTGTCGCACCGGGTGATCGGCGCCGACTGGCGCATGCTCATCACCCTGATCGGCCTCGCCCTCCTCGTCCTCGGCGCCTGGCGCATCGTCGCGCCCGACTGGGCGGCCGGCGTCGCCCGGCACCTCATGCCGCGCGAAGGCACCATGAAGGTCGCCGCGGCCGCCTGGCTGATCCTCGGCGCGATCCTCACCATTGCCGGCTACTGGCCGCAGACACCGACACCATAACAAGCCCTCGGGAGACCCCGCATGAACGCCCCCGTCAAGGACATCAAGGCCGCCGTCACCACCGGCCCGCTGCCCGCCTCCATGAAGATCTTCGCCGTGCCGGAGGCGGCTCCGGACCTCCGCGTGCCGCTGCGCGAAATCCAGCTCCAGGCCGGCGCCGGCGAGCCCAACGTCGTCGTCTACGACACGTCCGGTCCCTATACCGACCCCACCGTCGTCATCGACGTGGAGAAGGGCCTCCCCCGCACCCGCGCCGCCTGGGTCACCGAGCGCGGCGGCGTCGAGGCCTATGAGGGCCGCGAAATCCGGCCCGAGGACAACGGCAACGCCGGCAAGCATCTCGCCCGCGCCTTCCCGCTCGCCAATCCGCCGCTGCGCGGCGTCGGCGATGCGCCGATCACCCAGTACGAGTTCGCGCGGGCCGGCATCATCACCAAGGAGATGATCTACGTCGCCGAACGCGAGAATCTCGGCCGCAAGGCCATGCTGGAGGGCGCGCAGGCCGCAATCGCCGACGGCGAGAGCTTCGGCGCCGAGATCCCGGCCTTCATCACCCCCGAGTTCGTCCGCTCCGAGATCGCCCGCGGCCGCGCCATCATCCCCGCCAACATCAACCACCCCGAGCTCGAGCCGATGATCATCGGCCGCAACTTCCTGGTGAAGATCAACGCCAACATCGGCAATTCCGCCGTCTCGTCCTCCATCGAGGAGGAGGTGGACAAGCTGGTCTGGTCGATCCGCTGGGGCGCCGACACGGTCATGGACCTGTCGACGGGGCGCAACATCCACAACACGCGCGAATGGATCATCCGCAACTCGCCGGTGCCGATCGGCACCGTGCCGATCTACCAGGCGCTGGAGAAGTGCGGCGGCGACCCCGTGAAGCTCACCTGGGAGCTGTTCCGCGACACGCTGATCGAGCAGGCCGAGCAGGGCGTCGACTATTTCACCATCCATGCCGGCGTGCGCCTCGCCTATGTGCCGCTCACCGCCAAGCGCGTCACCGGCATCGTGTCGCGCGGCGGCTCGATCATGGCCAAGTGGTGCCTCGCCCATCACCGCGAGAGCTTCCTCTACGAGCATTTCGACGAGATCTGCGACATCATGCGGCGCTACGACGTCTCGTTCTCGCTCGGTGACGGCCTGCGCCCCGGCTCCATCGCCGACGCCAACGACGCGGCGCAGTTCGCCGAGCTGGAGACGCTGGGCGAGCTCACCCAGATCGCCTGGAAGAAGGGCTGCCAGGTGATGATCGAGGGGCCCGGCCACGTGCCGATCCACAAGATCAAGATCAACATGGACAAGCAGCTGAAGGAGTGCGGCGAGGCCCCCTTCTACACGCTCGGACCGCTGACCACCGACATCGCGCCGGGCTACGACCACATCACCTCCGGCATCGGCGCCGCCATGATCGGCTGGTTCGGCTGCGCCATGCTCTGCTACGTCACCCCGAAGGAGCACCTGGGGCTTCCCAACCGCGACGACGTGAAGGTCGGCGTCATCACCTACAAGATCGCCGCCCATGCCGCCGATCTCGGCAAGGGCCATCCGGCGGCACAGCTACGCGACGACGCCCTCTCCCGCGCCCGCTTCGACTTCCGCTGGGAGGACCAGTTCAACCTCGGTCTCGACCCGGAAACCGCCCGCGCCTACCACGACGAGACCCTGCCGAAGGAGGCCCACAAGGTCGCCCATTTCTGCTCCATGTGCGGCCCGAAGTTCTGCTCGATGAAGATCACCCAGGACGTGCGCGACTACGCGGCGACCCTGAACGATCCCGAGCGGCGGGCGGTGGCCGGCGCCGACGCCGTCACGGCCGAGGAGGGCATGGCGCAGATGAGCGAGAAGTTCCGCGCCATGGGCGGAAAGGTCTATGTGGAGACGGCGGAAGCGGTGAAAGCGAGCAACCAGGTGTTGTGAAGGACCAGGCCGGGCGCGACCTGCGGCCGGCCTATCCGACCGATGCACGGACGCATGAGGCTCAATCCCCCCGCTCTCGGCGGGGAGGGCCAACCCCTGCACGGAGCGTCCGGGCGGCTCTGCGGCGACGCAGTCTGTATCATCACTGACCTTCCGAAAGGTCTCACGGGCCTTCCGCGACGAGCGGTAAGAGGCTACTGTCGGCACAACCGGGGGATGGTGGGCACGCCCTTCGGGATGCACCGTCCTCTCCCCTTGCCGGATCACCCCCATGTTCACCGTCTCTCGTGCCCTCCGTGCGCGGCACCTCGCCGTGCCCGCCGCCCTTGTCTTGCTCGCGGCTCTCGTCTCCCTCGCCCCGACCCCCGCCGCCGCCCAGCGCGACCGCTGCGCCGACTACGCCAACGGCATGGTCGCGCAGGACCAGCGCGCCCGGCAGATGCGCTGCCCCGGCTGGACCAGCCATTCCAACTATGGCGGCCACTACGGCTGGTGCCAGCAGCAGACGCCGCAGCGTGTCCAGCAGGCCATCTCCAACTGGCAGTCGCGGTTCCAGGCCTGCCAGTTCGCCGCGGGCGGCAGCCCCGCCGCCCGCACCGACGCCTCGCGCTGCATCGCCTATGGCGACGAGATGGTCCGCATGGACCGGATGGCCCGGCAGCAGGCCTGCCGCGGCTGGACCAGCCATTCGAACCGCAACCACCACATCCAGTGGTGCCAGCTGCAGACGCCCGAGCGCGTCAACGGCGCGCTGAGCGACTGGCGCCGGCGCCTGCGGGCCTGCTGACGGCCCGCCGCCGGCGAGACGTCTCATGCGCCCGCCGACCGGGCTTGCCGGCCGGCGGGTGTCATCGCCGCCAACCCCACCCAAGAACCCAAATCCCTTTGGCGAAACGCTGCCATGAAGACCTTCAGGATCACCACGACCGCCGCGCTTGCCCTCTCTCTCCTGGTGCCGTCCGCGGCCGGCGCCCAGGTCTTCAGCAACGAGGAAATGTCCTGCGTCCAATACGGCAACTGGGCCGTTCAGGAGATCCGGCGCGCCCAGAGTCTCGGCTGCAACTCCCAGCAGGCCAACGAAGTTCTCGACCCGCGCTTCCACATGACCTGGTGCATGCGCCAGACCGACCAGATGATGCGCCGGGCGGCGCTGATCCACATCACCGGCGTCGCCCATCGCTGCGCCCGGCAGGGCATCGACGTTCGCCGTCGCTAAGGCGAAGATGGCGCGTCCCGACAGGAGGACCGCCGCCATGACCAGACCGCCCGGCTTCGACCAGTGGGAGGAGCGCTTCGCCGGAGCCGAGTTCCGCTTCGGCCGCGAGCCGAACCCGTTCCTCCTCCGCTGCAAGCCGCTGCTGCCGGCATCCGGAAAGGCGCTGGCGGTGGCGGACGGGGAGGGCCGCAACGGCGTCTGGCTGGCCCGCCAGGGCCTCGACGTCGTCTCAACCGACTTCTCGCCGACGGCTCAGGCCAAGGCGCGGGCGCTCGCCGCCGAGCACGGCGTCGCCGTCACCTTCGTCGAGGCGGACGCCCATGCCTGGGACTATCCCGAGGCCGCCTTCGACGTGGTCGTGGAGATCTTCACCCAGTTCTCGCCGCCGGAGGGGCGGGCGCTGAAATGGGCCGGCATGCGCCGCGCGCTGAAACCCGGCGGCCTCCTCATCGTCGTCGGCTACACGCCGAAGCAGCTTACCTACGGCACCGGCGGGCCGAAGGACCTCGCGCATCTCTATACCCGCGCCATGCTGGAGGAGGCCTTCGGCGACTTCGCGGATCTGTCCATCACGGAGGAGGAGACGGAGCTGCAGGAAGGCGCCGGCCATTCGGGCATGTCCGCGGTGGTCGGCCTGACGGCGAGGAAGAGGTAGGGGGGGGGTAGGACATCCGCTCAAAGCGGACGCCGACTGCCAGGACGATCCATTACCTCCTCCGAACGCCACCATTCACGCGATGCCGACGACCTACCGGACCGGAATCTCGTCTTGGCGCTGAAGCCTGAGGCCCGCGCAGGAAAAGCTGCGGTAGGGCTCGGGAAGAAATTCGCGTCTCAGGCCATCGAGAACCTCATCACGGCGGATACGGACACCCATCCGCGGCCAGGTCTTTTCCGTTCCGGGCTCCCAGAGGGCAAAAACGATTTCCCACCCCGGACGGCTGGCCAGCAGCAAACGCAGGCCCCCTATCACGTCCTCGCGAAGCATCTTCAGATTGGCGTTGACGAGCACCTGGGGATGTCCCCAGTAATCACCAAGGACATAGTAGTCTCCCGGCGTCCGCCCGTCATGGCGTCCGAAGGAGGACAGCACTTGGAGCACTTCACGATAGAGACTCTCGAACGAACTCGCCTCCACATCTCGTTCCGCGTCAGATTTCATCATGTCACTCCCGCAGCCGAAGCCGACGAATCCAGTACCAGGCCTCGCGCCTGTAAAGGAAGAGATTGAAGTCACGGATACGAGGATCGGTCGAATTTCGGATGGAGTCCGCGAAATGGCGGGCAT
>LNFH01000476.1 GCA_001464235.1 Rhizobiales bacterium Ga0077556
GCCGAGGATCGCCAGCGCTCGTCCTCCTTCTACGAGACCAAGAGCCAGGTCTTCGGCGCCCTCATCGAGGCCATCGACCTCTCCCAGCTCGCCAAGCTCGACGCCCAGTCGGCGCGCGAGGAAATCCGCGACATCGTCAACGAGATCATCACGATCAAGAACATCGTGATGTCCATCGCCGAGCAGGAGGACCTGCTCGAGGACATCTGCAACGACGTCCTCGGCTACGGCCCGCTCGAGCCGCTGCTGGCCCGCGACGACATCGCCGACATCATGGTGAACGGCCCGAACACGGTCTACATCGAGGTCGCCGGCAAGATCTCGAAGACGGGCGTGCGCTTCCGCGACGGCTCGCAGCTGATGAACATCTGCCAGCGCATCGTCAGCCAGGTCGGCCGCCGCGTCGACGAATCCTCGCCGATCTGCGACGCGCGCCTGCCCGACGGCTCCCGCGTCAACGTCATCGCCCCGCCGCTGGCCATCGACGGCGCCGCCCTCACCATCCGTAAGTTCAAGAAGGACAAGCTGACCCTCGAGCAGCTGGTCAAGTACGGATCGATCTCGCCCGAAGGCGCCGAGATCCTGAAGATCATCGGCCGCGTCCGCTGCAACGTCGTCGTCTCCGGCGGCACCGGCTCCGGCAAGACGACGCTGCTCAACTGCCTCACCCGCTACATCGATTCCGACGAGCGCATCATCACCTGCGAGGACGCGGCGGAGCTTCAGCTGCAGCAGCCTCACGTGGTGCGCCTCGAAACGCGTCCGCCCAACCTCGAGGGCGAGGGCCGCGTCACCATGACCGACCTCGTCAAGAACTGCCTGCGTATGCGTCCCGAGCGGATCATCGTCGGCGAGGTCCGCGGGCCCGAGGTCTTCGACCTTCTGCAGGCGATGAACACGGGCCACGACGGCTCGATGGGAACGATCCACGCCAACTCGCCGCGCGAGTGCCTGTCGCGCATGGAGTCCATGATCGCCATGGGCGGCTATTCGCTGCCCGCCAAGACCGTCCGCGAGATCATCGTCGGCTCCGTCGACGTCATCGTCCAGGCTGCGCGCCTGCGCGACGGTTCGCGCCGCATCACCCACATCACCGAGGTGCTCGGCCTCGAGGGCGAGACGCCCATCACGCAGGATCTCTTCGTCTACGAGATGGTCGGCGAGGACGAGGACGGCAAGATCGTCGGCCGCCACCGCTCCACCGGCATCGGCCGCCCGAAGTTCTGGGACCGCGCCCGCTACTACAACGAGGACAAGCGCCTGGCTGCCGCACTCGATGCGGCGGATGTCGGCGAGCCGATGAGGTGAGCCCATGCCGGAAATCGACACCCTCGCCATCATCGGGCTCGCCATCGTCTGCGCCGGCGGCCTCGCCTATGCGCTGATCTATCCGCTGCTCTCCGGCGAGGTGAAGGCCGAGCAGCGCCGCGAGGCGGTGGCGCAGGTCGCCGCCCGCCCGACCCGCGCCAAGGTCGAGGACACCTCCGCCAAGCGCGTCAGCGTCGAGGACACGCTGAAGGAGATCGAGCGTAAGCAGAAGAAGTCGTCGAAACCGCCGCTGCAGATCCGCATCGCCCAGGCCGGCCTGTCGTGGACGGCCAAGCAGTTCTACATCCTCTCCGGCGGACTGGCCCTCGGCGGGGTGCTCGCCACCCTGTTCATGGGCATGCCGCTGCTGGCGGTCCTCGCGGCCGCCGTCGTCTTCGGCCTCGGCCTGCCCCAGTGGATCCTCAACCATCTGAAGAAGCGCCGCATGGCGGCCTTCCTGAACGAGCTCGCCAATGCCGTCGACGTCATCGTCCGCGGCGTGAAGGCGGGTCTGCCGCTCGGCGACTGCATCCGCATCGTCGCCACCGAGGCCCAGGAGCCCGTGCGCACCGAATTCCGGCACATCATCGAGCAGACCGCCCTCGGCATTCCGCTGCACGAGGCGGTGATGAAGCTCTACGACCGCATGCCCGTGCCCGAGGCCAACTTCTTCTGCATCGTCGTCTCGATCCAGCAGAAGGCCGGCGGCAATCTCTCGGAGACCCTCGGCAACCTCTCCAAGGTGCTCCGCGACCGCAAGAAGATGAAGTCGAAGATCGTCGCGCTCTCGCAGGAGGCGAAGTCCTCGGCCGCCATCATCGCCTGCCTTCCGCCGGCGGTGATGTTCTTCGTCTACCTGTCGACGCCGCAATACATCTCGCTGCTGTGGACCACCGACATGGGCCGGCTGCTGCTGGCCGTCTGCCTGTTCTGGATGCTGACCGGCGTCCTGGTTATGCGCAAGATGATCAATTTCGACTTCTGATGGAGCGACGGACACCATGCTGAAGCTCGTCATCGAGAAGCTCCACGACCGGGACTTCATCATCCAGATGCTGATCGCCATCGCGGTCTGCGCCACGGTCCTCACCTTCGCCATGCCGCTGCTGGCGGGCGACAATCTCGGCCGGCGCATGAAGGCGGTCTCGGTCGAGCGCAACAAGATCCGCGAGCGCGAGCGGGCGCGACTGGCCAGCGGCGAGCGCATCGCCGTCCGGCGCACGCCCAAGGCCTGGGTGAAGTTCATCGTCGACGGGCTACAGCTCGGCAAGCACCTGGCGCAGGAGGAGGCGCGCGACAAGCTCGTCCAAGCGGGTTACCGCGGCCAGGCGCCCTACATCGTCTTCCTGCTGTTCCGCCTCATCGTGCCGATCATCAGCGTGCTGGCGGCGCTGGTCTATCTCTTCGGCGTCAACGATCTCGGGCAGCCGGCCATCGTCCGCGTCCTGCTGTCGCTGTTCGCCGCCTATATCGGCCTGCAGCTGCCGATGCTCTACCTCAAGAACAAGATCGAGCATCGCAAGACCTCGATCCGGCGCGCCTTTCCCGACTCCCTCGACCTGCTGCTCATCTGCGTCGAGAGCGGCATGTCGATCGAGATGGCCTTCAAGCGGGTGAGCCTCGAGGTCGGCACGCAGTCCATCGCGCTCGCCGAGGAACTGACCCTGACGACGGCCGAGCTGAGCTATCTGCAGGACCGCCGCATGGCCTACGAGAACCTCGCCAAGCGCACCGACCTCGACGGTGTCCGCGCGGTGACGATGGCGCTCATCCAGGCCGAGCGCTACGGCACGCCGCTCGCCAACACGCTCCGCGTCATGGCGCAGGAAAACCGCGACATGCGCATGTCGGAGGCCGAGAAGAAGGCGGCGTCGCTGCCGCCGAAGCTCACCGTGCCGATGATCGTCTTCTTCCTGCCCTGCCTCTTCGTCGTCATCATGGGCCCGGCCGCCATCCGCCTGACCGGCGCCAACTGAGCGGTCAGATCCGGTCGGCCGCGATCGGCATGGTGTCGATCGGCGCCACCTCGTCGGACTCCACCGTCCGCTCGCCCGGCTTCTCCGATTCCACCGTCGCGTCCTGCAGGCGCCGGTAGAGGTTGCGGGTCCGCCGCACGGGCCACCAGTCGTAGAACAGGATCTGCGCCGGGCGCCAGTTCGCCACCCAGCCGAACACCGAGATGCCGTCGCGCAGGCCCTCGCGCCAGCCGTCCGGCAGGGACGAGTTGTCGACGACCCGCGACAGCGCCGTGCAGAAGGCGAGCACGCAAAGGCCGATGCCGAGCGAGATCACGCCGGTGCGGATCAGCTGGCGGAGGTTCTGCTGCTCGCTGGCGGCCAGCCGCGTGAAGTGGACGCGCACCACCTCCTCGAGCTTGGCCGCGTCGCGCGCCGTGGCCGGCTTGCCGCGGATGCTCAGCGCGATGACGAAGCGGTTCCGGCGCGGGGCGTACCAGGCCTGCGAGGCGATGTACTGGGCGGCGGTGGCGTTGAGGCTGAAGTCGTGGAAAGGCGAGGGATCGAAGGTCGAGAACAGCTGCTCGACGTCGCGGACGTCGAGCGCGATGCGGGTCTTGTCGCTCATGAAAGTCCCCTCGGAACGGCCGTGCGGCAGGATGCGGCCTCGGCGCGCCTGCGTCGAGACCGGTCAGGCCTTCGCCAGCCGTTCGCGACGCATCAGAAGCCATCCAACGATGGCGAGGTTCACGAGGTTCCACAGGATGCCGTTGACGAAGGCGGCCTGGTAGGAGCGGGTGATGTCGTAGATGACGCCGGAGATCCAGCCGCCGAAGGCCATGCCGAGCAGCGTCGCCATCAGCGCGATCCCGACGCGCGTCCCGGCCTCGCCCGGCGCGAAGTACTCGCGCACGATGATGGCGTAGCTCGGCACGATGCCGCCCTGGAACAGGCCGAACAGGATCGAGAAGACGTAGAGCGGCGTCAGCGCGTCGGAGGTGAGGAACAGGACGAGGGCGAGGCCCTGCAGGGTCGACCCGAGGAGCAGCGTCGCCAGCCCCCCGATCCGGTCGGCGACGAAGCCCGAGGCGACGCGGCTGATGATGCCGAAGGCCAGCATCAGCGACAGCATCTCCGAGCCCCGCGCCACGCCGTAGCCGAGGTCGGCGCAATAGGCGACGATGTGGACCTGGGGCATCGACATGGCGACGCAGCAGGCGATGCCGGCGATGGCGAGCAGTACGGTCAGCATGTTGGGCGAGAGCCCGAGCGCCGCCGGGCTGGCGGAACGGGCGAGGGCTGTCGCGCCGACCTCGGCCACCGGCGGCCGCCGGCGCAGCAGCAGCGCGAGCGGCACCATCAGCACCACCACCGAGACGGCGATGACCAGATGGGTCGTTCGCCATCCCAGACTGTCGAGGCTGAACCGGACGATCTGCGGCCAGATGGCGCCGGCGAGGTAGTTGCCGGAGGCGGCGATGGCGACCGCGATGCCGCGCCGCCGGTCGAACCAGAACGAGACATGGGCGAGGAGGGGACCGAACACCGCCGCCGACCCGAGCCCGATGAGCAGCCCGTGGGCCAGCGCGAAGACGAGGATCGAGGGCGCGGCGGCGGCCAGCGCATAGCCGGTGGCGAGCAGCAGGCTGCCGCCGATCACCGGCGCCATGATGCCGAACCGGTCGGAGAGCCGCCCCATCAGCACGCCGCCGCCGGCGAACCCGAGCATGGCCAGCGTGTAGGGCAGGGACGCCTCGCCGCGTCCGACGCCGAAATCGGCCTGCACGGCCGGCATCACCACGACGACGGACCACATGCCGACGCCGCCGATGGTCCCCAGCGCGAGGGCGACCGCCAGGCGCAGCCATGCGGCGCGGCCGTCGATGTCGGCGGCGGGGGAATGGTAGCGGTCGTGGGGGATCTGCTGCACGGGGGACCTGCCTGCCGAAGGGAGAAGCAGGCTAGCACCGGCGATTTGCACAAAACAGCGGCACCGGCGCGCAGCTTCCGTGCAGGCGGCGCTGCCTCAGCCCTCGCGCCGGCCGCCGACGGCGCCGGCCAGCGCCACGCCGACCCAGGCGGCGATCATCACCATGCCGCCCACGGGCGCGGCCATGGGCAACAGCGCGGTGCCGGCGAAGCTGCGCATGGCGAGGTCGCCGCTGAACAGCGCGGTCCCGACGACGAGGCCCCAGGCGGCGATGCGCGCCGGCAGGTCGGCGAGCACCCCGCCCTTCCGGCCGATCGCCACGGCGATCACCGCCGGCGCGTGCAGCGACAGCATGGTCGCGGCGACCGACAGGCTCGTTCCCGCATAGGCGTGGCTGGCGAGGGCCGCGAAGGCGACCCCGGTGGCGCCCATCAGTCCGGCGGCGATGAGGAGGAGGCGGGTGGCGGTCATGGTGCGGGCTGTGGCAGCCGCCGGGGCCCGCGTCAATGGCCGTGGTTCAGCCGATCGCCACGGGGACCGCGGCGGGTTCGGCCGGCGGTCGTGCACCGGGCGCCCGCTTGGCGCCCTGGCCGCGCAGCAGCGCCAGCTCCGCGTCGATGTCCTTTTCCGTCAGCATCCGGTAGCGGCGCAGCAGCCCGCGTGGATCGGGCGCCGCCCGGCGCCAGCGGCGGCAGAACGATCCCACCAGCGAGACGAAGACGTTCTCGTCCAGCGCCACGGCGCGGGCCATGGCCTCGAAGGGCTCGATGCGCCCGCGCGCCAGCGCGGTGATCAGCGCCTCCCGCTCGATGCCGAGCGTCACCCCGAGAATCTCCAGGGCCGGGATCACCTGGTCGGTGGCCGCCAGCAGCGTCAGCGCCTCGGCCAGCGACTTGGTGCCGTCCCTGAGGCCGCGGCGCACGTCGTCGGCGCTCTCGGTGACGTCCTTGAGCAGGCGGATGCGCCGGACCTTGGCGATGATCGCCTCCGAGGCGAGCTTCTGCGCCTCCTGCACCGCGTCGCGGTCCAGCCGCTCGAAGAGCGAGGCCTTTAGGTTGTCCGGCACGACGAGCGCGAGGCGCAGCGCCTCCTCGGGGCCGAGCTCCGGCCGGTTGCAGAGCTGCTGCTGGAGCTGCGGATCGTGCGAGGCGCGCGTCACCATGCGCGAGACGGCTTTCGGCGACAGCGTGACGAACCGGTTCTCGGCGAGAATGCGCACGGTGCGGGCATCGCCCACCTCGGCCAGGGCCTCCGCGGCCTCGTCACTGAGATCCTCCCGGTCGGCCATGATGCGCGTGTCGACGTAGCGCCGCTGCTTGCCGAGGTTGAGGATGGTCGAGGGCTCGGGCGTCGCGTGGCCGAGCGAGATTTCCGCCACCAGCTCCTCGTCCTTGTCGATGGCCGCGAAGGTACGCGGCAGATCGAGGTCGAGGGCACCGAAGGCGCGAGCGAAATAGACGCGCCGGTCGATCGGCATGGGCGGCAGCAGGTGGGCGACGATCCGGTCGAGCCGCTCCTGGGCCTTCGGCGAGGGCCGCGGCCGGTCCGGGCCGAACTGGCCGAGAATGCCGGTGACCAGCGCCTGTTGTGCCGCCGGGGGCAACTGCTCCACCGCGGCGAGAACCTGTTCGACGGGATTTTCGAGCGAGGGAAGCATGGGGGCTCGCGCTGCCGGCTGAGGGGTATGACAATGCCGCCACTTCGATAACGTCACGTAAACGTTAAGCGCGGGAGGGGCGATCGCCGGCGCGAAAAACATTAAACCAGTCGGTTGACAATCGGCGTCCGGCATCAGATATTCAACCACATGGTTGAACAAAGCGCCGCCCCTCTCGACACCGTCTTCCGCGCCCTCGGCGACGGCACCCGCCGCCGCATGCTCCGCACCCTCGCGGACGGCGAACTGACCATCGGCCAGCTCGCCGCGCCCTTCGCCATGTCGCTCGCCGCAGCCTCCAAGCACGTCAGGGCTCTCGAGGATGCCGGCCTCGTCGCCCGCGAGGTTCGCGGGCGCACCCACTGGTGCCGTCTCGTCCCCGGCCCCCTCGCCGCCGCCCATGAATGGCTCGGCTTCTACGAGCGGTTCTGGACCGGCCGTCTCGACGTGCTCGAGCGCCTCCTGCGCGAGGACGATGCCCGCCGCCCTTCCACCCCGCCGACAGGAGATGAGACATGACAGACATCGCGACCCTCGACCGCTACGGCGCCCTCACCGAGCCGGCGACCCTCACCATCCGGCGGCTGCTGCCGGGCCCGGTGGACCGCGTCTGGGCCTATCTCGTCGACGGCGAGCTCCGGCGCAAATGGCTGGCCGCCGGGGCGATGGAGATGAAGGCGGGCTCGTCCTTCGAACTGGTCTGGCGCAACGGCGAGCTCGACGATCCGCCGGGCCAGCGCCCCGAGGGATTTTCCGAGGAGCACCGCATGGCGGGCCAGGTCCTGGAGATCGATCCGCCGCGCCGCCTCGTCATCACCTGGGGGACGGAAGGCGGTTCCGTCGCCTTCGACCTCGAGCCCCGGGGCGACAAGGTGCTGCTCACCGTCACCCACCGTCGCCTCGTCGACCGCAATTCCATGCTCAACGTCTCGGCCGGCTGGCACATGCATCTCGACGTGCTGGCGAGCCGCCTGACGGGAGAGCCGCGCGAGACCTTCTGGTCGGGCTGGCAGCGCCTCAGGGACGAATACGCCGGGCGCCTGCCCGCGTGATCCACGTCGCTACCGGGCGACCTGCGTCGCCCGGCTGCGCAGCGTCAGCGTCCGCCGGCGGCCCAGCCGGCGGGCGAGGGCGCTTTCGCTGTCCGGGCCCGGCCTGTGGCCGCCGAGCGCCCTGTAGTGGTCCCGCGACAGCAGCAGGCCCTGGTGCGGATCGGCGCCGCCGCCGAGCAGGAACTTGCAGCGCGCCAGCGCCAGCTGCGCCTTGGCCGCGAGGCCGTAGTCGTCGACGCCCAGCGTGAACGCCGCCGCCCGACGGTGCGCCTCGTGGCGGCGCGTCACCTGGTCCAGGAAACCGTGGACGTCGCGGATCCAGCCCTCGTCCAGCACCACGCCGGGGCGGATGAACATCAGCCAGGGCGCCTTCGCCCCGCTTGCCGCGGCCGCGAGCCGGCCGCCGGGATCGGCGGGGCCGCGCAGGAAGCGGCATCTCGCCACGTCCGCCACGGCCTCCGTCCCGTCCTCCGATCCGCCGTCGGCGATCACCGCCTCGATGACGATCCCGTCCGCCGCGCCCGACACCAGGGAGGCCAGTGTCGGCACCAGCCGGCGCTCGTCGTTGAGGGTGGGAATGATGACGCTGATCACGGCCGGGGAACAATCCTCTTGCGTCGCAGTATAATCGTGCCGCACTGCATTCATCCAGCCTTCATCGCAGCGTCATCAATGTCGCAGCGGACGGATGGGGGAGGCGCGGTTGAAATGGCACGCCGAAAGCGCCTAAAGAAACGCGCCGCAGCAATCGGCCCCGTCCGGCGTCGGTGCAGCGCATGACAAGTCCGGGAATTCGACCATGACGCAATGGGTCTTCACCTTCGGCGACGGCAAGGCTGAGGGACAGTCGAGCATGCGCGACCTGCTCGGCGGCAAGGGCGCGAACCTCGCCGAGATGTCCAACATGGGCCTGCCCGTGCCCCCCGGCTTCACCATCACCACCGAGGTCTGCACTTGGTACTACGCCAACGGCCGCTCCTACCCGGCCGAACTCAGGGACCAGGTCGAGGCCGGCCTCGCCCAGATCGGCGCCCTCACCGGCAAGCTCTTCGGCGACCCCGAGAACCCGCTGCTCGTCTCCGTCCGCTCCGGCGCCCGCGCGTCCATGCCGGGCATGATGGACACCATCCTCAATCTCGGCCTCAACGACGTCACCGTCGCCGCCCTCGGCAAGGGCTCGGGCGACGAGCGCTTCGCCTATGACAGCTATCGCCGCTTCATCCAGATGTATTCCAACGTCGTGCTCGACGTGGACCACCACAATTTCGAGGACCTCCTCGAGGTCTACAAGGAGCGCAAGGGCCTCACCCTCGACACCGACCTCTCCGCCGACGACTGGAAGCACCTGGTCGGCGAGTACAAGCGGCGTGTCGAGGAGGAGACCGGCGCTCCCTTCCCGCAGGACCCGCGCGAGCAGCTCTGGGGCGCGGTGGGCGCCGTCTTCTCGTCCTGGATGAACCAGCGCGCCATCACCTATCGCCGCCTGCACGCCATCCCCGAGAGCTGGGGCACGGCGGTGAACGTCCAGGCCATGGTCTTCGGCAACATGGGCGAGACCTCCGCCACCGGCGTCGCCTTCACCCGCAATCCCTCCACCGGCGCCAAGGAGCTCTACGGCGAGTTCCTCATCAACGCCCAGGGCGAGGACGTGGTCGCCGGCATCCGCACGCCGCAGAACATCACCGAGGTCGCCCGCATCGCCGCCGGCTCCGACAAGCCCTCGATGGAGACCGCCCTGCCCGAGGTCTACGGGCAGTTCATCGCCGTCGCGGCGACGCTGGAGAAGCACTACCGCGACATGCAGGACCTCGAGTTCACCGTCGAGCGCGGCAAGCTCTGGATGCTGCAGACGCGCAACGGCAAGCGCACCGCCAAGGCGAGCCTGCGCATCGCCGTGGAACTCGCGAACGAGGGCGTACTGACGCGGGAGGAGGCCGTCTCGCGCGTCGAGCCCGGCTCCCTCGACCAGCTCCTGCATCCCACCATCGACCCCAAGGCCGAGCGCCGCGTGCTCGCCACCGGCCTGCCGGCCTCCCCCGGCGCCGCCCAGGGCGAGATCGTCTTCAACTCCGACGAGGCCGAGGCCATGAAGGCCGGCGGCCACAAGGTCATCCTGGTGCGCGTCGAGACGAGCCCCGAGGACATCCACGGCATGCACGCCGCCGAAGGCATCCTCACCACCCGCGGCGGCATGACCAGCCACGCGGCGGTGGTCGCCCGCGGCATGGGCAAGCCCTGCGTCTCCGGTGCCGGCTCGTTGCGCGTCGACTATGCCGCGCAGACCATGTCGATCGCCGGCAAGGTGCTGAAGAAGGGCGACGTCATCACCATCGACGGGTCCACCGGCCAGGTCCTGCTCGGCGAGGTGGCGATGCTGCAGCCCGAGCTCTCCGGCGAGTTTGCCACCCTCATGAGCTGGGCCGACAAGGTCCGCCGCCTGAAGGTGCGCACCAATGCCGAGACCCCCGCCGACGCCCGCGTCGCGGTGGAGTTCGGCGCCGAGGGCATCGGCCTTTGCCGCACCGAGCACATGTTCTTCGACGAGGAGCGCATCGTCGCCATGCGCGAGATGATCCTCGCCGACGACGAGAAGGGCCGCCGCGCGGCGCTCGCCAAGCTGCTGCCGATGCAGCGCTCCGACTTCGTCGAGCTGTTCGAGATCATGGCGGGCCTGCCCGTCACCATCCGCCTGCTCGACCCGCCGCTGCACGAGTTCCTGCCCCATACCGAGGCCGAGATCGCCGAGGTCGCCGCCGCCATGGGCGCCGATCCGCGCAAGCTGAAGGCCCGCGCCGAGGAGCTGCACGAGTTCAACCCGATGCTCGGATTCCGCGGCTGCCGCCTGGCGGTGGCCTATCCGGAGATCGCCGAGATGCAGGCCCGCGCCATCTTCGAGGCGGCCGTGATCGCCGGACAGAAGAGCGGCAAGCCCGTCGTTCCCGAGGTCATGGTGCCCCTCGTCGCCACCAAGGCCGAGCTCGACCTCGTCAAGGCGCGCATCGTCGCCATGGCCGAGGCGGTCATCAAGGAGACGGGCGCCGGTCTCGACTACATCGTCGGCACCATGATCGAACTGCCGCGCGCCGCGCTCCAGGCGGGCAAGATCGCCGAGAGCGCCGAGTTCTTCTCCTTCGGCACCAACGACCTGACGCAGACGACCTTCGGCATCTCGCGCGACGACGCCGCGAGCTTCCTCAACCCCTACCTGGCCAAGGGCATCATCGAGGTCGATCCCTTCGTCTCCCTCGACCAGGAGGGCGTCGGCGAGCTCGTGCAGATCGCCGCCGAGCGCGGCCGCAAGACCCGCCCCGACATCAAGCTCGGCATCTGCGGCGAGCATGGCGGCGACCCCGCCTCGATCCACTTCTGCGAGATGGTCGGCCTCGACTACGTCTCCTGCTCGCCGTTCCGCGTGCCCATCGCCCGCCTCGCGGCGGCGCAGGCGGCCCTCGGCAAGGCGGCGGCGGGACAGGCCTGAGCCGGTTCCGCGCCCCGGTTGGCGGGGCGCGGGCTTCCGTGCGAGGCTCGGCCGGCATCCAGGAGACCCTTCGCGCGCGATGACCGACGTGACCCGCCCCAAACCGCCGCTCGCCGGCCTCGTCTTCGTCGCCGTCATGCTGGCGGCGGGCGTCGCCCTCGCCATCCTGTTCAAGGCCCAGCCGGCCCTCGCCCAGACGATTCCGGGGCTGATGTGGCTGCTCGGCGTCGCGCTCGTCTGCGACGTCGCCATCAACGTCCTGTCCATGCAGGGCCGCGCCGAGGGGCCCCTGCCGATGCCTTGGCGCTTCGGCGGTTTCTTCGCCGGCGCCATCCTCCACCTTGCAACCGTCTCCCTGCTCGGCTGAGGCCATGGTTCCCGCATCCGTCGAGGCGGTCCGCACCGGTGGCAAGCGCGGGCTCGCCGCAGCCCTCGCCGCCATCGAGACCCGCGCCGGCAGCGAGGCGCTCGCCCGCTTTCTCGACGCCGCCTGTGCCGAGGCACGCGGCGCCACTCTGGGGCTGACCGGCCCGCCCGGCGTCGGCAAGTCGACCCTCACCAACGCCCTCGTCTCCGCCTGGCGCAGGGCGGGCGAGACCGTCGGCGTCATCGCCGTCGATCCCTCCTCGCGGCGCACCGGCGGGGCCCTCCTCGGCGACCGCGCCCGCATCGCCACCGATCCCGCCGACCGCGGCGTCTTCGTCCGCTCCATGGCGGCGCGCGACCGGCTCGGCGGCCTTTCCGACCAGACGGTCGCCGCCATGGTCGTCATGCGCGCCGTCTTCGACCGTGTGCTGGTCGAGAGCGTCGGGATCGGCCAGTCGGAGGCGGACGTCGCCATGGTGGCCGACACGGTGGTGCTTTGCATCCAGCCGGGCTCCGGCGACAGCCTGCAGTTCATGAAGGCCGGCGTCATGGAACTGCCGGACGTCATCGTCGTCACCAAGGCCGACATGGGCGCCCCCGCCCAGCGCGCCAAGGCGGACGTGGAGGGCGCCTTGACCCTCGTGGCCCGCGATGCCGGCGCCTGGGTCGCGCCGGTCGTGCTCGTCTCCTCGACGAGCGGCGAGGGCCTCGACGCGCTGGCCGCCGCGCTCGCCGCCCACCGCGCCTGGCTCGGAGGCGGACGCCTCGCCGCGCGCCGGGCGGCCCAGGAGAACCAGTGGGTCGAGGAGGCGCTGCGCGCCCGCTTCGGATCGGCCGGCCTCGCCGCCGCCGCTGGCCTGCCGGCTCCGGCCGCCGCCGGGCCCTTCCTGCGCGAGACGAGGCTCGCGGCCAATCTCCAGGCCCGTCTCGCCTGACGCGACGCGCCATTAACCCGCTCTCAACGTTACCCGGGCGATAAGGTTAGCGGTCGATGACCGCACTGTGCGGTCGCGGCGTGTTCGGTGGCGGTGCGCGTTTCGCATCCACCGTGTGGCGTCAGTTGCGTTTGCGTGGAGTGCGTGCCTATGCGTGCGTTGCGTCGGCCTTCGTCGCCCGGCCTCAAGGCGGCCCTGCTCGTTCCCGGAGCGGCGGCGTCCTTTCTCCTCCTCTCCTCCCAGCCCGTCGCCTATCAGGATCTCGTCAGCCACATGGCGCGCCGCGCCGGTGTCGACCAGACCTGGCGGCGCCACGTGGCGAGCCTCGTGCGGCCGTCCACCACGGTCGCCGGCTTCGTCTTCAGCCGCCCCGTCGCCAGCGAGCCGGAGGCGCCGCGCCTCGTGCTCGCCAGCCTCTCCATGGCGCCCGCCACCGACCTCAGCCGCGCCGGTCCGCGTCCCGGCCCCGCCCTCGGCGTCGGCATGGACCGCGCCGTCATCTATCCGGTCCCCAACCGCGAGGCGAAGGGCGACCTGCTGCTCGAACGGCCGCGGCTGCGGCTCAGCATCGGCTCGCTGCAGAACGACCCGTCCATCCTCATGCCGCCCGCCGACCTCTCGGAGGTCTCGCGCTTCACTCCCGCCGCGCCCGACGAGGGATCGGACACCGAGCACTCCCCGCTCGCTATCGGCGGGCTCCAGCTCGCCGCGGTCTCGCCCTCCGTGACGCTCGACGACGCCCCGCCCGCCGCCCGCCTCGGGCTCGCGCCGCCGCCTCTGGACACGGCCGGCGAGGAGATCGCGGAGGGCCGGCGCTTCGCCGCCACCCTCGACGAGGACAAGGCCGGCATCGCCGTCGGCGGCGAGGGTCCGATCGCCCGCGCCGGCGCCGGCTTCGGTGCGCCGTCCATGCCGCTGGAGAGCGCCCCCTTCCGCGTCACCGCGACCCACGATGCCGTCCCCGGCTTCGATCCCGTTCTCGGCCCCTTCGCCACCGACACCCGCGGCGACCGCCCCGACAGCCTGCTCTCCCGCCTGCTCGCGCGTCCCGCCGCGCCGACCCTCGAGACCCCGTCGACCGACCGCTCGCCGCCGCGCATCGGCGCGGCCGTCCATCCCGCCATCGCCCTCGGTCTGTCCGGCCCGGCCCACGCCCGCGCCGAGCGCTGCCTCGCCGAGGCCATCTACTGGGAGGCGCGCTCCGAGCCCGAGCGCGGCCAGATGGCCGTCGCCCAGGTGGTGCTGAACCGCTCGGTCTCCGGCTTCTATCCGCGCGACGTCTGCGGCGTCGTCTACCAGAACGCCCACCGCTACCTCGCCTGCCAGTTCACCTTCGCCTGCGAGGGCCGCCGCAGCCTGGTGCCGACGGAAGCCGCCCCCTGGACCCGCGCCACCACCATCGCCAGGGAGATGATGGCCGGGCGGCTCTGGCTGCCGGAAGTCGGCCACGCGACGCACTACCACGCGACCTATGTCCGGCCGTGGTGGGCGCGGTCGATGAACCGTCTGCAGCAGATCGGCATCCACGTCTTCTACCGGCCGCGCAACTGGGGCGCCGGTCCGCGGATGGAGGTCGCCCGCGCCGCCGGCGACGAGAGCTGAGGCGGAAGGTAGCTGGTTGGAGGACCGCCCACTCCCGCCCATGTCCAGCCTGACGCGATGGATCTCCGCCCGTCATGCCCGGGCTTGTGCCCGGCATCCACGACTTGACCATCGCAATCCGAAGAAAATTCGTGGACGCCCGGCACAAGGCCGGGCATGACGCAGAGAGCGTCGTTTGGGACCTGACGGGTCCAACCCCTCCCTTGCCTGCGCCCCTTCCTGCTGACTCCCCTTCCTGCTGACTCTCCCTGTCATCCGGAATCGGTATGGAAGGCATCACGGCTTTTCGCTGTTCTGCGGCTGTGAATGCCCCTAAACAAGGCGAACCGTGTAGCTGCACGACGCTCGGAGCTCCCCCATGACCGCCTCGGCCCCCACCGATCGCCCGGCTCCCGACGCCTCCTGGCGCACCCCCTTCGTCATCATCCTCTGCGGCTGCCTGATCGGCCTGCTCTCCTTCGGTCCGCGGTCCGTCGTCGGCATGTTCCTCATGCCGGTCTCCACCGAGAA
>LNFH01000477.1 GCA_001464235.1 Rhizobiales bacterium Ga0077556
AACCTGGTGCCGGGCTGGGCCACCTGGGACCATTTCCACCACCTCGATAAGCTCGGGCTGATGATGTACGGCCAGATGACGGCCGGCTCCTGGATCTACATCGGCAGCCAGGGCATCGTTCAGGGCACCTACGAGACCTTTGCCGAGGTCGCCCGGCAGCACTTCGGCGGCTCGCTGAAGGGCAAGTGGATCCTCACCGGTGGCCTCGGCGGCATGGGCGGCGCCCAGCCGCTCGCCGCCACCATGGCCGGCGCCTCGATGATCGCGGTGGAGTGCCAGCCGAGCCGCATCGAGATGCGGCTGAAGACGCGCTATCTCGACGCCGAGGCGCGGACCATCGACGAGGCGCTGGAGATCGTCGACCGTTCCCACAAGGCGGGAAAGCCCATCTCCGTCGGCCTCCTCGGCAATGCCGCCGAGATCTTCCCCGAGATGGTCGCCCGGGGCATCCGCCCGGATGTCGTCACCGACCAGACCTCGGCCCATGACCCGCTCAACGGCTACCTGCCGGCGGGCTGGAGCCTCGCCCGGTGGGAGGAGGCGCGCGAGCGCGATCCGAAAGCGGTCGAGGCCGCCGCCAAGCAGTCCATGGCGACCCACGTGCAGGCCATGCTCGACTTCCACCGCATGGGCGTGCCGACCCTCGACTACGGCAACAACATCCGCCAGATGGCGAAGGACATGGGCGTCGCTGATGCCTTCGACTTTCCCGGTTTCGTGCCGGCCTATATCCGCCCGCTCTTCTGCCGCGGCATCGGCCCCTTCCGCTGGGCGTCGCTCACCGGCGATCCCGAGGACATCGCCAAGACCGACGCCAGGGTGAAGGAGCTGATCCCCGACGATCCCCATCTCCACACCTGGCTCGACATGGCGAAGGAACGCATCCAGTTCCAGGGCCTTCCCGCCCGCATCTGCTGGGTCGGTCTCGGCGACCGCCACCGGCTCGGGGTCGCCTTCAACGAGATGGTGGCGAGGGGCGAGATCGGCCCCATCGTCATCGGCCGCGACCATCTCGATTCCGGCTCCGTCGCCTCCCCCAACCGCGAGACCGAGGCGATGAAGGACGGGTCGGACGCCGTTTCGGACTGGCCTTTGCTCAACGCCCTGCTCAACACCGCCTCAGGCGCCACCTGGGTGTCGCTCCACCACGGCGGCGGCGTCGGCATGGGCTATTCGCAGCACTCCGGCGTCGTCATCGTCGCCGACGGCACGCCCGAGGCCGCGGCGCGGCTCGGCCGGGGGCTCTGGAACGACCCCGGCACCGGCGTCATGCGCCATGCCGACGCGGGCTACGACATCGCGGTGGATTGTGCCCGGGAAAAGGGGCTGAAGCTGCCCGCGCTGGGCATCGGGGTGTGAGGGGTGACGGGCAGGCTCCCCTTCACCTCTCCCCGGCGGGGAGAGGTCGTCCGAAGGCCGGGTGAGGGGGCTCGCCCGGTTCATCGCAGGCTCCCCCTCACCCGCCTCGCTGTCGCTCGGCGACCTCTCCCCACCGGGGAGAGGTGACCGGCGGGCCGCCTCGTGACGCAAACGCGGCCCTTGACCGCGTCATGCCCGGGCATGACGGAGAGGCCCTCCCCTTGTTCGCTCCGCTCCAAGGAGAGGGGGACTACTGCGTCGTGTTGGTCTGGCGACGGCGGGGCTAGGCCCAGCCGGTTCATAGTGCGCGCGAGGTCATAGTCCCCCTCCCCTCGGCAGAGGGGAGGGTGCGGGTGGGGCGTCTTTGAGCCGGAACACTACCCCTCGTAGCGGCCGACGATCGAGATCGAGCAGACGTTCTGGTGCGGGAAGCCGCCGAGATTGTGGGTCAGCCCCAGCCGCGGCATGTCCTGGCGCTGCCGCTCGCCGGCCCGGCCCTGCATCTGCAGGTACATCTCGTAGATCATCCTGAGGCCCGAGGCGCCGATCGGGTGGCCGAAACACTTGAGGCCGCCGTCGATCTGGCAGGGGATGGTGCCGTCGGCGTCGTAGAACCCGTCGAGGATGTCGTGGATCGCCCGGCCCTCGGCGGAGATGTGCAGGTCCTCCATGGTGACGAGCTCGGTCACCGAGAAGCAGTCGTGCACCTCGATCAGGCTGATCTCCTCGCGCGG
>LNFH01000478.1 GCA_001464235.1 Rhizobiales bacterium Ga0077556
CAGGCGATGACCTCGGAGCTGCAGGGCAACGTGGTCGACCTCTGCCCGGTCGGCGCGCTGACCTCCAAGCCCTTCGCGTTCAACGCCCGGCCCTGGGAGCTCCTGAAGACCGAATCGACCGACATGATGGATGCGGTCGGCTCGGCGATCCGGGTGGATGCCCGCGGCCGCGAGGTCATGCGCGTGCTGCCGCGCCTCAACGAGGCGGTGAACGAGGAGTGGATCTCCGACAAGACCCGCCACGTCGCCGACGGCCTGCGCACCCAGCGCCTCGACCGGCCCTATCTGCGCGAGAACGGCCGCCTGCGCCCCGCCACCTGGCCGGAGGCCTTCGAGGCCATCGCCGCCAAGGTCAAGGCGACTGCGCCGGCGAAGATCGGCGCCATCGCCGGCGACCTGGCGACGCTCGAGGAAATGTATGCGCTGAAGGGCCTCGTCACGGCGCTGGGCTCGTCGAACATCGACGGGCGCCAGGACGGCGTGAAGCTCGACCCGGCCCTCGGCCGCGCATCCTACGTCTTCAACCCCGGCATCGCCGCCATCGAGGAGGCCGACGCCATCCTGCTGGTCGGCACCAATCCGCGCCGCGAGGCGCCGATCGTCAACGCCCGCATCCGCAAGCGCTGGCGCATGGGGGGCATGAAGATCGCCGTCATCGGCGAGGTGGTCGACCTCACCTACACCTACGACTATCTCGGCGCCGGCCCTGAGACCCTCGCCGACGTGGTCTCGGGCAAGCATTCCTTCGCCGAAGTGCTGAAGGGCGCCAAGAAACCGCTGGTCATCGTCGGGCAGGGCGCTCTCGCCCGCGCCGACGGCGCCGCGGTGCTCTCGCTCGCCGCCCATGCCGCCACCGCCTTCGGCGGCGTCGCCGAGGGCTGGAACGGCTTCGCCGTGCTGCATACCGCGGCCTCGCGGGTCGGCGCGCTCGATCTCGGCCTGGTGCCGGGCGAGGGCGGGCTCGACGCCCAGGCCATGGCGGCCGGCGGCGTCGACGTGCTGTTCAATCTCGGCGCCGACGAGATCGCGGTGGGCGAGGGGCCCTTCGTCGTCTATGTCGGCACCCACGGCGACCGGGGCGCTCATCGCGCCGACGTCATCCTGCCGGGCGCGACCTATACCGAGAAGTCCGGCCTCACCGCCAACACGGAAGGCCGCATCCAGGTCGTCAACCGCGCCGGCTTCCCGCCGGGCGACGCCAAGGAGGACTGGGCCATCCTGCGCGCGCTGTCCGACGTGCTCGGCGTGAAGCTGCCCTACGACTCGCTCGCGCAGCTGCGCGCCGCGATGGCGAAGGACTTCCCGCACACGCTGCGGATCGGCGCCCTGGCGCCGGTCGAGGCCGCCGCCATCGGCGCGCTCGCGGCTCGCGGCGGCAAGGTTGAGGCGGCGCCCTTCGCGGCCTTCATCGAGGACTTCTACATGACCAATCCGATCGCGCGCGCCTCCGCGACGCTCGCCGAATGCTCGGCGATCGCCAGGGGCACGCACCGGCAGGCGGCGGAGTAAGGCAAGGCGATGACCGACTTCTGGACCCTGATCTGGCCGATCCTGCTCATCGCCATCCAGAGCCTCGTACTCATGGCGGCGCTGCTGGTCTTCGTCGCCTTCATCCTACTCGCCGACCGCAAGATCTGGGCGGCGGTGCAGCTGCGCCGCGGGCCCAACGTGGTCGGGCCCTTCGGCCTGTTGCAGAGCTTCGCCGACCTCTTGAAGTTCGTCTTCAAGGAGCCGGTGATCCCGTCGGGCGCCAACAAGGGCGTGTTCCTGCTCGCGCCCTTCGTCTCGGTGATCCTGGCGCTCGCCGCCTGGGCGGTGATCCCGCTGAACGAGGGCTGGGCCATCGCCGACCTCAACGTCGGCATCCTCTTCATCTTCGCGGTGTCCTCGCTCGGCGTCTACGGCGTCATCATGGGCGGCTGGGCGTCGAACTCGAAGTATCCCTTCCTCGGCGCCCTGCGCTCGGCGGCACAGATGGTGTCCTACGAGGTCTCCATCGGCTTCGTGATCATCTGCGTGCTGCTCTGCGTCGGCTCGCTGAACCTCTCGGACATCGTGCGGGCGCAGGACAAGGGCATCGGCCTGTTCGGCTGGTTCTGGCTGCCGCTGTTCCCCGTCTTCGTGATCTTCTTCATCTCGGCGCTTGCGGAGACCAACCGGCCGCCCTTCGACCTGCCGGAGGCGGAGTCGGAGCTCGTCGCCGGCTTCATGGTCGAATATGCCTCCACCCCCTACATGATGTTCATGCTGGCCGAGTACGTGGCCATCATGACCATGTGTTCGCTGACCGTGATCCTGTTCCTCGGGGGCTGGCTGCCGCCGTTCCCCTTCGCGCCCTTTACATGGGTGCCGGGTGTCATCTGGTTCGTGCTGAAGGTCACCCTGGTCTTCTTCATGTTCGCCATGGTGAAGGCCTTCGTGCCGCGCTATCGCTACGACCAGCTCATGCGGCTCGGCTGGAAGGTGTTCCTGCCGATCTCTCTGGTGATGGTCGTCGTGGTGGCGAGCGTGCTGCAGTTCACCGGCTGGGCGCCGTAAGGAGCCCGCCATGGAGGGCCTGTTCAGCCCCGCCGGCCTTCTGGGCGCCCTGATCGGCGCCGCGGTGGGCTGGGTCGACTACCGGATCGTCTCGGGTCTGGTGGTGGGCAAGCTCAGGCAGACCGACCGCTCGACCACCGAGGCCGAGCGACAGGACTACGAGCGCCGGATTGTGCTGGCGCAGCGGATCCTGATGGTCGTCATCGTGCCCGTCTTCACGGGCCTTGGTTACTGGCTCGGCCGCTCGCTCAGCGGCTGGGGCATTTGAGGAGAAGAGGTCCATGGCGTCGACGTTCCGGCTCGACCGCGCGGCCAAAGCCCTGTTCCTGACGGAGTTCGTCTCGGCGTTCTTCCTGTCGATGCGCTATTTCTTCAAGCCGAAGGCGACGATCAACTACCCCTTCGAGAAGGGGCAGATCTCGCCGCGGTTCCGGGGCGAGCATGCGCTGCGCCGCTATCCCAACGGCGAGGAGCGCTGCATCGCCTGCAAGCTGTGCGAGGCGATCTGCCCGGCGCAGGCCATCACCATCGAGGCCGGCCCGCGCCGCAACGACGGCACGCGCCGCACCACCCGCTACGACATCGACATGGTGAAGTGCATCTATTGCGGCTTCTGCCAGGAGGCCTGCCCGGTGGATGCCATCGTGGAAGGCCCGAACTTCGAGTTCTCCGTGGAGACCCGCGAGGAGCTCTACTACGACAAGGCACGGCTTCTGGCCAACGGCGACCGCTGGGAACGCGAGATCGCCGACAGCCTGAAGAAGGACGCGCCCTACAGGTGACGACCGCGGGACGCGGCCCGGCGGTTCGCCGTCTGGACGGGTTCCAACTTGGACTCTATGAGAGGCGCGCGCAGGGCTCCCCCCGAGTCTTCGAAAAGCGCGCCCTCGAAACAGGAACGGGGCAAAGGGGCAGATGCTCGCCGGTCTCTTCTTCTACCTCTTCGCCGCGGTGCTCGTGGCCTCGGCCTTCATGGTCATCGCCGCGCGCAATCCCGTGCACTCGGTGCTGTTCCTGATCCTCGCCTTCGTCAACGCCTCCGGCCTCTTCGTGCTGATGGGGGCGGAGTTCCTGGCGATGATCCTGGTCGTCGTCTATGTCGGCGCGGTGGCGGTGCTCTTCCTCTTCGTGGTGATGATGCTCGACGTTGACTTCGTCGCGCTGCGCCAGGGCTTCCTGCAGTACCTGCCGGTGGGCGTGCTGATCGGCCTCGTGGTCCTCGCCGAGCTGTTCATGGTGATCGGTGCCTGGACGATCGGCGGCGCCGCGCCGAAGACCATCACCGCCCCGATCCCGGCCGGCATCACCAATGCCGAGGCGCTGGGGCGGGTGCTCTACACGCAGTACGTCTATTTCTTCCAGCTCTCCGGCCTCGTCCTGCTGGTGGCCATGATCGGCGCCATCGTGCTGACGCTGAGCCACCGCACCGGCGTGAAGCGCCAGGACCCGGGAGCGCAGGCGGCCCGCACGCCGGAGACGGCCATCGAGGTCGTCAAGGTCAAGACGGGCGAGGGGGTCTGAACCATGCTCACCATCGGCCTCTCCCATTACCTGTCGGTCGCCGCGATCCTGTTCACGCTCGGCATGCTCGGCATCTTCCTCAACCGGAAGAACATCATCGTCATCCTTATGTCGGTCGAACTGATCCTCCTGGCGGTGAACATCAACCTCGTCGCCTTCTCCACCCATCTCGGGGATCTGGTCGGCCAGGTCTTCGCGCTGCTGGTGCTGACGGTGGCGGCGGCTGAAGCCGCCATCGGCCTCGCCATTCTCGTCGTCTTCTTCCGCAACCGCGGCTCGATCGCGGTCGAAGACGTCAACATGATGAAGGGCTGACCGGTCCATGTATCAGGCCATCGTCTTCCTTCCGCTCGTCGGCTTCCTCATCGCCGGCCTGTTCGGCCGGGCCATCGGGGCGCGCGCCTCGGAGATCGTCACCACGAGCCTCCTCGGCATCGCCGCGCTGCTGTCCTGGGTCGCCTTCTACCAGGTCGGCTATGCGGGGCAGGGCACCACCATCGAGCTGCTGCGCTGGATCTCCGCCGGCTCGCTCAACGTGTCCTGGTCGCTGCGCATCGACACGCTCACCGCCGTCATGCTGGTGGTGGTGAACTCGGTCTCCTTCCTCGTGCACCTCTATTCCATCGGCTACATGCACGAGGATCCGGACCGTCCGCGCTTCTTCGCCTACCTGTCGCTCTTCACCTTCGCCATGCTCATGCTGGTGACGGCGAACGACCTGCTGCAGATGTTCTTCGGCTGGGAGGGCGTGGGCGTCGCCTCCTACCTGCTCATCGGCTTCTGGTACAAGAAGCCCTCGGCCAATGCCGCGGCGATGAAGGCCTTCATCGTCAACCGCGTCGGCGATTTCGGCTTCCTGCTCGGCATTTTCGGCCTCTACGTGCTGACCGGCTCCATCGGTTTCGAGGCGGTGTTCGGCGCCGCCCAGGGCCTCGCCGGCAAGACCATGGAGTTCCTCGGCTACAAGGTCGACGCGCTCACCGTCGTCTGCCTGCTCCTGTTCATGGGTGCCATGGGCAAGTCGGCGCAGTTCCTGCTGCACACCTGGCTTCCCGACGCCATGGAGGGCCCGACGCCGGTCTCCGCCCTCATCCACGCGGCGACCATGGTCACCGCCGGCGTGTTCATGGTGGCGCGCCTGTCGCCGGTCTTCGAGTATGCGCCCTTCGCCATGCAGGTGGTGATGTTCTTCGGCGCGACGACGGCCTTCTTCGCCGCCACCGTCGGCCTGGTGCAGAACGACATCAAGCGCGTCATCGCCTATTCGACCTGCTCGCAGCTCGGCTACATGTTCGTGGCGCTGGGGGCGGGGGCCTATTCGGTCGGCATCTTCCACCTCTTCACCCACGCCTTCTTCAAGGCGCTCTTGTTCCTCGGGGCCGGCTCGGTCATCCACGCGATGCACCACGAGCAGGACATCCGGCGCATGGGCGGGCTCGCCCCGCACATCAAGTTCACCTACGCGATGATGGTGATCGGCACGCTGGCGCTGACCGGCTTCGGCCTGCCGTTCCTGCATATCGGCTTCGCCGGCTATCACTCGAAGGACGCCATCATCGAGGTGGCCTATGCCGCGCACGGCGCCATGGGGCCCTACGCCTTCTTCATGACGGTGATCGCGGCGCTGATGACCTCGTTCTACTCCTGGCGCCTGATCTTCATGACCTTCCACGGCCAGCCGCGCTGGGCCGGTGCCCACGGCCATCACGACGATCACGCGCACGGGGCCGCTGCCGCCCATGGCCATGCCGACCCGCATGCCCACGCCCACGGCGCCCAGGACGATCATCACGACGATCACGCCCATGGCCACGGCCATGCCCACCAGCCGCACGAGAGCCCGCTGGTCATGCTGATCCCGCTGGCGGCCCTCGCCGTCGGCGCGGTGTTCTCCGGCGTCGTCTTCGCCAAGAAGTTCCTCTACGAGGACGGCATCAAGTCGTTCTTCCGCGACTCCATCTTCATGCGGCCGGAGAACCACATCATCCACGAGTTCCATTCGGTGCCCGGCTGGGTGCCCTGGACGCCGTTCGTGATGATGGCGATCGGCTTCGCGCTGGCCTGGTACATGTACATCAGGCGGCCGGACGTGCCGGTGCAACTCGCCCGCGAGCACCGTGGCCTGTACCAGTTCCTGCTCAACAAGTGGTACTTCGACGAGCTCTACGACCGTATCTTCGTGCGGCCCGCCCGCTGGCTCGGCCGCTTCTTCTGGAAGAAGGGCGACGGCTGGCTCATCGACGGGTTCGGGCCTGACGGCATCGCCGCCCGCGTCGTCGACATCACCCGCGGGGTGGTGCGGCTGCAGACCGGCTACGTCTACCACTATGCCTTCGCCATGCTGATCGGTGTCGCGGCCCTCGCCACCTGGTTCATGTTCTCCGGCGGCGTCGGAGGAGCACACTGATGTCGAATGCCCCGATCCTCTCGATCATCACCTTCCTGCCGCTGCTCGGCGCCGCGCTGATCTTGATGGTGCGCGGCGACGACGAGGCCGCCCGGCGCAACATCCGCATGATCGCGCTGTTCGCGACGCTGGTGACCTTCGGCCTGTCGCTGATCCCGGTCTGGCTGTTCAACCCGGCGACCGCCGAGTTCCAGTTCGTCGAGCGCGCCCCCTGGCTCGGCGGCGTCATCAGCTACCGCATGGGCGTCGACGGCATCTCGCTGCCGCTGGTGGTGCTCACCACCTTCCTGATGCCCTTCTGCATCCTCGCCTCGTGGGTCTCCATCGACAAGCGGGTGAAGGAGTACATGGTGGCGTTCCTGGTGCTCGAGACGCTGATGATCGGCGTCTTCTGCGCCCTCGACATCGTGCTCTTCTACCTGTTCTTCGAAGCCGGCCTGATCCCGATGTTCCTCATCATCGGCATCTGGGGCGGCAAGCGGCGCATCTACGCCTCGTTCAAGTTCTTCCTCTACACGCTCGCCGGCTCGCTGCTCATGCTCCTCGCTATCATGGCGATGATCTGGACGGCAGGGACATCCGACATCGCCGAGCTCCTGAAGACCGGGCCGAAGCTGTTCTCCCGCGACATGCAGTTCTGGCTGTGGCTCGCCTTCTTCGCCTCCTTCGCGGTGAAGATGCCGATGTGGCCGGTGCACACATGGCTGCCCGACGCCCACGTCGAGGCGCCGACGGCCGGCTCCGTCATCCTCGCCGGCGTGCTCCTGAAGATGGGCGGCTACGGGTTCCTGCGCTTCTCGGTGCCGATGTTCCCCGAGGCCAGCGCCTTCTTCGCGCCCTTCGTCTTCGCGCTGTCGGTCATCGCCATCATCTACACCTCGCTGGTGGCGATGATGCAGGAGGACATCAAGAAGCTGATCGCCTACTCGTCCGTCGCCCACATGGGCTTCGTGACCATGGGCATCTTCGCCGGCAATGCCGAGGGCATCCAGGGCGCCGTGTTCCAGATGATCTCCCACGGCATCGTCTCGGGCGCGCTCTTCCTGTGCGTCGGCGTCGTCTATGACCGCATGCACACCCGCGAGATCGCGGCCTATGGCGGCCTCGTCAACCGCATGCCGGTCTATGCGGTGATCTTCATGGTCTTCACCATGGCGAATGTCGGCCTGCCCGGCACATCGGGCTTCGTCGGCGAGTTCCTGACCCTGATGGGCACGTTCAAGAGCTCGACCAAGGCGGCCTTCCTCGCCACCACCGGCGTCATCCTGTCGGCGGGCTATGCCCTCTGGCTCTACCGCCAGGTCATCTGGGGCGAACTCACCAAGCCCTCGCTGAAGGCCATCACCGACGTCGACCGCCGCGAACTGACGATCCTCGTCCCGCTGGTGGTGCTGACGATCTTCTTCGGCGTCTATCCGCGCCCGATCCTCGCCACCTCCGAGGTGGCGGTGAACGCGCTGGTGGAGTCCTACAATCAGGCGAACGGAGCGGCCCGCACGGCCGCCACCGTCCCGAGCCGCTGACGGTGCCGACGATGAACGCTCCGGTCCTCGACCTCGTCCCGATCCTGCCCGAGCTGATCCTGGCGCTCGGCGCCATGGCGCTGCTCATGTACGGCGTCTTCACCGGCGACCGCTCGGCGCGCACCGTGACGGTGGGCGCCATCGCGCTGCTGGTGGCGGCGGCGGTGGCGGTGATGCTGATTGGCGGCACGCCGCGCTCCGTCTTCAACGGATCCTTCGTCCTCGACGGCTTCGCGCGCTTCATGAAGGTGCTCGCCTTCCTCGGCGCGGCCGTGGCGCTGGTGTTGTCGCAGGACTTCCTGCGGCGCGAGCGGGTGGAGAAGTTCGAGTTCCCGATCCTCATCCTCCTGTCGACCACCGGCATGGGCGTGCTGATCTCGGCCGGCGACCTCATCGCCCTCTACATGGGCCTCGAGCTCATGTCGCTGGCGCTCTACGTCATCGCCTCGATCCACCGCGACAA
>LNFH01000479.1 GCA_001464235.1 Rhizobiales bacterium Ga0077556
CGCGCCACCTCGTAGCCCTCGGGGGCCTGGGGCAGCTTGTCCACAGCCACGTGCGGGCCGGGAATGTCGAAGACCGTCGTCTCGCCTTCCACGATGAAGTGGTGGTGATCGGACAGGTTGGTGTCGAAATAGGCCTTCGAGCCGTCCACCGCGATCTCGCGCAGCAGGCCGGCCTCGGTGAACTGGTGGAGCGTGTTGTAGACGGTGGCCAGCGACACCGGCACGCGCGCCTTGGTGGCCTCGTCGTAGAGCATCTCGGCGGTGACGTGCCGGTCGCCCTTGGCGAAGAGGATCCAGCCGAGCGCCATGCGCTGGCGGGTCGGGCGCAGGCCCACCTCGCGCAGCATGGTGCGCACGTCATGGATCGGGCAGCCCGTCTTCTGCAGCAGGCTGACGCGGTCATGCGCCGACAGCTTGCCGTCCGCGGGCGGCGCGGCGTCGTGATAGGTCACGTCGATGAGGGTCCGGACAGTCATGGGCCCTATTCTAGGAACATTGCGACCTGTTCGCAAGACGCCCGCACGGGTCCGCCTGCGACGGGGGTGTCCGCGGACGGGACCCTCCGCCGGCCGGACGGCAGGCGAGGCTTTTGCCCCTCCGGAACCCCTGTGATAGACAGCAGCCCGATCGACGCCGGGAGACCGGCCGACCCAAGGCGGATCCTGCACGCAATGACCGAACGCAAGTCGAGTTTCACCTATGAAGAGCTTCTGGCCTGCGGCCGGGGCGAACTGTTCGGTCCCGGAAACGCCCAGCTGCCCCTGCCGCCCATGCTGATGTTCGACCGCATCACCTCGATCGGCGAGACCGGCGGCGCCAACAACAAGGGGCACGTGGTCGCCGAATTCGACATCAGGCCCGACCTCTGGTTCTTCCCCTGCCACTTCAAGGGCGATCCGGTCATGCCGGGCTGCCTCGGCCTCGACGCGCTGTGGCAGCTCACCGGCTTCCACCTCGGCTGGCTCGGCCTGCCGGGACGCGGCCGTGCGCTCGGCGTCGGCGAGGTGAAGTTCTCCGAACAGGTGCTGCCGACCACGAAGAAGGTGGTCTACGGCGTCGACTTCAAGCGCATCTTCAAGTCGAAGCTCGTGCTCGGCATCGCCGACGGGTGGTTGGAGGCGGACGGCAAGCGCATATATGAGGTCAAGGACATGCGGGTCGGCCTCTTCGGCACGGCCGCCTGATCGCCCGCACCGAGATTCCAGGGCCGCCCGTCGGCCCGCAACGCAAAGAGGCCCCCATGCGCCGCGTCGTCGTCACCGGAATGGGCATCGTGTCGTCCATCGGCAACAACACCAACGAGGTCCTGGCCTCGCTCCGCGAAGCCAAGAGCGGCATCGCGCTCGACCCCGCCTTCGTCGAACACGGTTTCCGCTCCCAGGTGTCCGGCGCGCCGACCCTCGACCCCGCCTCGATCCTCGACCGGCGTGCCATGCGCTTCCACGGCGGCGGCTCGGGCTGGAACCACGTCGCCATGGACCAGGCGATCCTCGACGCGGGTCTCGAGCAGTCCGACATCTCCAACGAGCGCACGGGCATCATCATGGGCTCCGGCGGCCCGTCCACCCGCGCCCTGATCGACGCCTACGAGAAGGCCAAGGAGAGCGGCAATTCCAAGCGCGTCGGTCCCTTCGCCGTGCCGAAGGCCATGTCGTCGACGGCGTCGGCGACGCTCGCCACCTGGTTCAAGATCAAGGGCGTGAACTATTCGATCTCCTCGGCCTGCGCGACGTCGAATCACTGCATCGGCAACGCCTACGAGATGATCCAGTGGGGCAAGCAGGACGTCGTCTTCGCCGGCGGCTGCGAGGAGCTCGACTGGACGCTCTCCGTGCTGTTCGACGCCATGGGCGCCATGTCGTCCAAGTACAACGACCGCGCCTCGACCGCCTCGCGTGCCTATGACGTCAACCGCGACGGCTTCGTCATCGCCGGCGGCGCCGGCGTCGTGGTGCTGGAGGAATACGAGCACGCCAAGGCGCGCGGCGCGAAAATCTATGCCGAGATCGTCGGCTATGGCGCGACCTCGGACGGCTACGACATGGTCGCCCCGTCGGGCGAGGGCGCGGTGCGCTGCATGAAGATGGCGCTTCAGGGCGTCGGCCCGAAGGTCGACT
>LNFH01000480.1 GCA_001464235.1 Rhizobiales bacterium Ga0077556
GATCGTGCCGATCGCCATGGAGGAGAAGCTGCGCTTCGCCATCCGTGAGGGCGGCCGCACCGTCGGCGCCGGCGTCGTCGCCACCATCATCGAGTGATTTCGTTTTCCCGGGGACGCGCGGCCCGCCGTGCGTTCCCTTCGCTTTGCCTTAAAGGGGCGAACCCATGAACCAGAACATCCGGATCCGCCTCAAGGCGTTCGACCATCGGGTCCTGGACACCTCGACGCGCGAGATCGTCAATACGGCGAAGCGCACCGGGGCCCAGGTCCGCGGGCCGATCCCGCTGCCGACGCGGATCGAGAAGTTCACGGTGAACCGCTCGCCGCACATCGACAAGAAGTCGCGCGAGCAGTTCGAGATCCGCACCCACAAGCGGCTTCTCGACATCGTGGACCCGACCCCGCAGACCGTGGACGCGCTGATGAAGCTCGACCTGGCCGCCGGTGTCGACGTCGAGATCAAGCTCTGAGTCCTGCGACAGGCCGATGACGGCCTGGCGACGAATATGCCGATGCACCGCTCGCCGGGGCATCTCACGTTGAACCCGGGTCCTCTCCGGTCCGCCAAGGCGGGCGCGGACGACCCCAAAACGAGGAATGCGCGCGATGCGTTCCGGTGTGATTGCCAAGAAGATGGGGATGACCCGCATCTTCACCGATGGCGGCGAACACGTCCCCGTGACGGTTCTCCTGCTGGACGACTGCCAGGTCGTCGCCCACCGCACGGCGGAGCGGGACGGCTACCTGGCCCTGCAGCTCGGTGCCGGCCTCGCCAAGGTGAAGAACACGACGAAGGCCCAGCGTGGCCACTTCGCCGTCGCCAAGGTCGAGCCGAAGCACGAGATCGTCGAGTTCCGCGTGGGTGAGAAGGAAATCGTGCCGGTCGGCGCGCGTTTCTCCGCCGACCACTTCATCCCCGGCCAGTTCGTCGACGTGACGGGCACCAGCCAGGGCAAGGGCTTCGCCGGCGCCATGAAGCGCCACAACTTCGGTGGCCTTCGTGCCACCCACGGCGTCTCCGTCTCGCACCGTTCCCACGGTTCGACCGGTAACCGCCAGGACCCGGGCAAGGTCTTCAAGAACAAGCGCATGGCCGGCCACATGGGCGACGTGCGCGTCACCACGCAGAACCTCAAGGTCGTTCGCACCGACGTGGAGCGCGGCGTGATCATGGTCGAGGGCGCCGTCCCCGGCTCGAAGGGTGGCTGGATCCTGGTCCGCGACGCGGTGAAGAAGCCGCTGCCGAAGGACGCTCCGCTGCCGGGTGGCTTCAAGCTGCCGGGCGCCGATGCCGCTCCTGCCGCCGCCGCCGACACCACGGAGGGTTGAGATGAAACTGACAATCAAGACCCTGGAAGGCGCCGACGCCGGTTCCGTCGATCTCTCCGATGAGATCTTCGGCCTTGAGCCCCGTGCCGACATCCTCCACCGCGTGGTGCGCTGGCAGCTCGCCAAGCGCCGCGCCGGCACCCACGACGTGAAGAACCGCGCCGAGATCCACCGCACCGGCAAGAAGATGTACAAGCAGAAGGGAACGGGTTCGGCCCGGCACTCCTCCGCGCGTGCCAACCTCTTCCGCGGCGGCGGCCGCTCCTTCGGTCCGACCCCGCGCTCCCACGAGCACGATCTGCCGAAGAAGGTCCGCGCCCTCGGTCTGAAGCATGCCCTCTCCACCAAGGTGAAGGCCGGCTCGATCGTGGTGCTGGAGAAGGCCTCCACGGATGCGGCCAAGACCAAGTCGCTGAAGGCGCAGTTCGAGAAGCTCGGCTTCAAGAGCGTGCTGATCATCGACGGCGCCGAGGTCGACAAGAACTTCGCGCTCGCCGCCCGCAACATCCCGCTCGTCGATGTCCTCCCCGTGCAGGGCATCAACGTTTACGACATCATGCGCCGGAACACCCTGGTTCTCACCCGGGCGGCCGTCGACGCACTGGAGGCGCGCTTCAAATGAGCACCGTCGATCCGCGTCACTACGACGTCATCAAGGCGCCGCTGATCACCGAGAAGGGCTCGCTGGTCGCCGAAAACAACCAGGTCGTCTTCAAGGTGGCGATGGAAGCCACTAAGCCGCAGATCAAGGCGGCGGTGGAGAAGCTGTTCGACGTCAAGGTCAAGAGCGTCAACACGCTCGTCCAGAAGGGCAAGACCAAGCGTTTCAAGGGCATGCTCGGCCAGCGGTCGGACGTGAAGAAGGCGGTCGTGACCCTCGCCGAGGGCCACTCCATCGACATCACGACCGGTCTGTGAGGCGAGGGGTAAACCATGGCACTCAAGACCTTCAAGCCGATCACGCCGGGCCTTCGCCAGCTCGTCCTGGTCGACCGTTCCGACCTCTACAAGGGCAAGCCGGTCAAGACCCTGACCGAGGGCAAGTCCTCGAGCGGCGGCCGTAACAACCTCGGCCGCATCACCTCGCGTTTCCGCGGCGGTGGTCACAAGCGCTCCTACCGTCTCGTCGACTTCAAGCGGCGCAAGACGGACATGGCGGCTGTCGTGGAGCGGATCGAGTATGATCCGAACCGTTCGGCGTTCATCGCGCTGATCAAGTATGCCGACGGCGAGCTCTCCTACATCCTGGCGCCGCAGCGCCTGGCTGTCGGCGACAGCGTCATCTCGGCCGAGAGCGCGGACGTGAAGCCTGGCAACGCCATGCCGATCGCCAACATCCCGGTCGGCACGATCGTGCACAACGTCGAGCTCAAGATCGGCAAGGGCGGCGCGGTGGCCCGTTCCGCCGGCACCTACGCGCAGATCGTCGGTCGCGACGAGGGATACGTCATCCTTCGCCTCAACTCCGGCGAACAGCGTCTGGTCCACGGCCGCTGCCTCGCCTCGATCGGCGCGGTGTCGAACCCGGACCACATGAACGTTTCGATCGGCAAGGCCGGTCGTAACCGCTGGCTCGGCTGGCGCTCGCACAACCGCGGCGTCGCCATGAACCCGATCGACCATCCGCACGGCGGCGGCGAAGGCCGCACCTCCGGTGGCCGTCATCCCGTCACGCCCTGGGGCTTCCCGACCAAGGGCAAGAAGACTCGTTCGAACAAGCGGACCGACAAGTTCATCTTGGCGAGCCGTCATTCGAAGAAGAAGTAACAGAGGCCCGTCATGGCACGTTCCGTCTGGAAAGGTCCGTTCGTCGACGGATACCTCCTGAAGAAGGCCGAGGCAGCCCGCTCGTCGGGCCGTCACGAGGTCGTCAAGATCTGGAGCCGTCGCTCCACGATCCTCCCCCATTTCGTGGGGCTGACCTTCGGCGTCTACAACGGTCAGAAGCATGTCCCGGTGCAGGTCACCGAGGAGATGGTCGGCCACAAGTTCGGCGAGTTCTCGCCGACCCGCACCTTCTACGGCCATGCGGCCGACAAAAAAGCGAAGCGGAAGTGAGCCATGGGTAAGCCCGCAACACCCCGCGCCCTCAGCGACAACGAAGCCAAGGCGGTCGCCCGCATGCTTCGCGTCTCGCCGCGCAAGCTGAACCTGGTTGCCGCGCTCATCCGCGGCAAGCCGGTCGACACCGCGCTCGCCGATCTGGAGTTCTCGCGCAAGCGGATCGCCAACGACGTGAAGAAGTGCCTCGAGAGCGCGATCGCCAACGCCGAGAACAACCATGACCTCGACGTCGACGATCTGATCGTCGCCGAGGCCCATGTCGGCAAGGCCTTCGTGCTCAAGCGCTTCCACGCCCGTGCCCGCGGTCGCGGCGCCCGGATCGAAAAGCCGTTCTCGCACCTGACGATCGTCGTTCGTCAGGTCGAGGAAGCCAAGGCCTGAGGAGAGAACGATGGGTCAGAAGATCAATCCGATCGGTTTCCGCCTCGGCATCAACCGCACCTGGGATTCGCGCTGGTTCGCCAACAAGGGCGAGTACGGCAAGCTGCTCCACGAGGATCTCAAGATTCGCCGTGAGCTGATGAAGCTCCTGAAGCAGGCGGCGGTGTCGAAGATCGTCATCGAGCGTCCGCACCGCAAGTGCCGCGTCACGGTCCACTCGGCTCGTCCGGGCATCGTGATCGGCAAGAAGGGCGCCGACATCGACAAGCTGAAGAAGGCCGTCTCGAAGATGACCGACGCCGAAGTCGTCATCAACATCGTCGAGATCCGCAAGCCCGAGACCGACGCGACCTTGGTGGCCGAGTCGATCGCCCAGCAGCTCGAGCGTCGCGTCGCCTTCCGTCGCGCCATGAAGCGGGCCGTCCAGTCGGCCATGCGTCTGGGCGCCGAGGGCATCCGCATCAACTGCTCGGGCCGCCTCGGCGGCGCCGAGATCGCCCGCCTCGAGTGGTATCGCGAAGGTCGCGTGCCGCTGCACACCCTGCGTGCCGACGTCGACTACGGCGTCGCCACGGCCTTCACGACCTACGGGACGTGCGGCGTCAAGGTGTGGATCTTCAAGGGCGAGATCATGGAGCACGATCCGATGGCCCAGGACAGGAAGCTGTCCGAGGGCGAGGGATCGACCCGCCGTTCCCGCGGCCAAGACCGCGACGCGGCGTGAGGATGAAGGTCTAGAACCATGCTTCAGCCCAAGAAAACCAAGTTCCGTAAGCAGTTCAAGGGTCGCATCAGCGGCGCTGCGAAGGGCGGTACGGACCTGAACTTCGGCCAGTTCGGCCTCAAGGCCATGGAGCCGGAGCGCATCACTGCGCGCCAGATCGAGGCCGCCCGTCGCGCGATGACCCGCGAGATGAAGCGTGCCGGCCGTGTCTGGATCCGCATCTTCCCGGACGTTCCGGTCTCGAAGAAGCCCGCCGAGGTCCGCATGGGCTCCGGCAAGGGCGCCAACGAGTACTGGGCCGCCAAGGTCGCGCCTGGCCGCATCATGTTCGAGCTCGACGGCGTGCCCGTCGAGGTCGCCAAGAAGGCTCTTGAACTGGCCGCTGCCAAGCTGCCGATCAAGACGCGCTTCGTCCAGCGCATCGCCGAGTGAGGAGAGGGTCATGAAGGCCGAAGAGATCCGGACCAAGACCCTCGACGAGCTCGAGGGCCAGCTCGGTGACCTGAAGAAGGAGCAGTTCAACCTGCGCTTCCAGAAGGCCACCGGTCAGCTCGAGAACGTCGCGCGCGTCCGCCAGGTCCGCCGCGACATCGCCCGCGTCAAGACCATCGCCGCGCAGAAGCGCGCCGAGAAGAAGTAAGGAGAGGGCATATGCCGAAGCGTGTGCTCGAGGGCATCGTCGTCAGCGACAAGCAGGACAAGACGGTCGTGGTGAAGGTGGAGCGTCGCTTCACCCATCCGCTGCTCAAGAAGACGGTGCGTCGCACCAAGAACTATCACGCCCACGATGAAGGCAACGCCTTCAAGACGGGCGACGTGGTGAGCATCGAGGAGGGCAAGCCCCTGTCGAAGCTGAAGCGTTGGGTCGTGCTGCCGAAGGCGTGAGCTTTCGGTGATCGTTAGAACAGCGCGCCGCCGTCGGGGAGACCCGAGACGGGCGCGAAAGGAAGAGGTTGCGTCATGATCCAGATGCAAACCAATCTCGACGTGGCGGATAATTCGGGCGCACGCCGCGTCATGTGCATCAAGGTGCTCGGTGGCGCCAAGCGTCGTTACGCCCATGTCGGCGACATCATCGTGGTGTCGGTGAAGGAAGCGATTCCGCGCGGCCGCGTGAAGAAGGGCGACGTCATGAAGGCGGTCGTCGTTCGCACCGCCAAGGACATCCGCCGCATCGACGGCTCGGTGATCCGCTTCGACCGCAATGCGGCCGTTCTGATCAACAATCAGAAGGAGCCGATCGGCACCCGTATCTTCGGACCGGTTCCGCGCGAGCTGCGCGCCAAGAACCACATGAAGATCATCTCGCTCGCGCCGGAGGTGCTGTGATGGCTGCGAAGATCAAGAAGGGCGACAAGGTCGTCGTCCTCACCGGCCGCGACAAGGGTCGCACCGGTGAAGTGATCCAGGTCATGCCGACCGAGGGCCGGGCCCTCGTGCGCGGCGTCAATATCGTGAAGCGCCATCAGCGCCAGAGCCAGACGACGGAAGGCGGGATCATCTCCAAGGAGAGCCCGATCCATCTGTCGAACCTGGCCTATGCCGACCCGAAGACCGGCGAGCCGACCCGTATCGGCTTCAAGGTCCTCGCCGACGGCAAGAAGGTGCGCGTGGCCAAGAAGTCCGGGGAGACGATCGATGGCTGAGGCGGCTTACACCCCGCGCCTCAAGGCGCATTACGACAGCGTGGTCCGGCAGAAGCTGGCGGAGGAGTTCGGCTACAAGAACCCCTTCGAGATCCCGCAGATCGAGAAGATCGTCGTCAACATGGGCGTCGGCGAGTCCACCGCCGATTCCAAGAAGGCGACGGTTGCCGCCGCGGACCTCGCGCTGATCACCGGCCAGAAGCCGGTCATCACCCGGGCCCGCCAGGCCATCTCGAACTTCAAGGTTCGCGAGAACATGCCGCTGGGCTGCAAGGTCACCCTCCGCAAGCAGCGCATGTACGAGTTCCTCGACCGCCTGGTCACGATCGCGCTCCCGCGCGTCCGCGACTTCCGCGGCCTCAACCCGAAGAGCTTCGACGGCCGTGGCAACTTCGCCATGGGCCTGAAGGAGCACGTCGTGTTCCCCGAGATCTCCTATGACAAGGTGGATCAGATGTGGGGCATGGACATCATCGTGTGCACCACCGCCAAGACCGACGAGGAAGCCCGTGCTCTCCTCAAGGCCTTCAACTTCCCGTTCCGGCAGTGAGCCGGGTTTCTTGAACTAGAAGCCCGTCTCAGACGCGGAAACCAGGAGAAACCGATGGCGAAGAAGAGCTCCATCGAAAAGAACAACCACCGCCGCGCTCTGGTCGCGCGGGACGCCAAGAAGCGCGCTGCGCTGAAGGCGACCGTGATGGACCAGTCGATCTCCATCGAGGAGCGTTTCGCGGCCACCGTGAAGCTTGCGAGCCTGCCGCGCAATGGCGCCAAGGTCCGCATCAAGAACCGTTGCGAAGTCACCGGCCGTCCGCGGGCGTTCTATCGCAAGCTCGGCATGAGCCGCGTGGCTCTGCGTGACCTCGGCAACAAGGGGCTCGTTCCGGGCCTCGTGAAGTCGAGCTGGTGAGAGGAGACAGATCATGGCTCTCAACGATCCGCTCGGCGATATGCTGACCCGCATCCGCAACGCGCAGATGCGCCGCAAGACCCGCGTCCTGACGCCGGGCTCGAAGCTGCGTGCCCGCGTGCTCGAGGTGCTCAAGTCCGAAGGCTACATCCGCGACTACATGACCGTCACGCATCCGAACGGTCGTTCGGAATTCGAGATCGAGCTCAAGTATTTCGACGGTGAGCCGGTCATCCGCGAAATCGCGCGCGTCTCCAAGCCTGGCCGCCGGGTCTATGCCGGCGTCGGCAACACGCCGCGCGTGTCCAACGGTCTCGGCATCACGATCATCTCGACCCCCAAGGGCGTGATGGCCGACCACGATGCGCGGGAACAGAATGTAGGCGGGGAGGTGCTCTGCACGGTCTTCTGACCTGGCAGGGCTCCCTCACGACAAAGGACGATATCCAATGTCTCGTATCGGTAAGAAGCCGGTCGACCTGCCGCAGGGCGTCACCGCCCAGGTGTCCGGCCAGACCGTGAAGATGAAGGGTCCGAAGGGTGAGCTCTCGTTCACCTGCCCCGATGACGTCGTCGTCAAGATGGACGGCAACGTGGTCAAGGTGGACCCGCGCGACCAGGGCAAGCGCGCCCGCTCCATGTGGGGCATGGCCCGCACCCGCGTCTCGAACCTCGCCGTCGGCGTGAGCAAGGGCTTCGAGAAGAAGCTCGAGATCACCGGCGTCGGTTACCGCGCGGCCGCCCAGGGCAAGGTGCTGAACCTCGCCCTTGGCTACAGCCACGACATCAACTATCCCGTGCCGGACGGCATCACCATCGCGACCCCGAAGCCGACCGAGATCGTCATCTCCGGCAACGACAAGCAGCAGGTGGGCCAGGTCGCCGCCGAGATCCGCGACTACCGCGGTCCGGAGCCCTACAAGGGCAAGGGCGTCCGCTACGCGGGCGAGTTCATCTTCCGCAAGGAAGGCAAGAAGAAGTAAGGCGACGGCCCCGGGTTCGGGGCCCGTCCGTCTTCCGGGGCGCTGTCCTTTCGGGGGCGCGTTCGATCAAAGGAGCTGGCTATGGCCAAATTTAAGGATGCAACGGAGCGTCGCAGGGCGCGTGTCCGTCGGGCCCTGCGCTCGACGGCGAATGGGCGTCCGCGGCTGAGCGTCTTCCGTTCGTCGAAGCATATCTATGCGCAGATCATCGACGACGCGAAGGGCGTGACGGTTGCGAGTGCCTCGTCACTGGAGAAGGACCTCAAGTCCGCACTGAAGACCGGCGCCGATCAGGCCGCGGCATCCGCCGTCGGTAAGCTCGTCGCCGAGCGCGCGGTGCAGGCCGGGGTTTCCACCGTGGTCTTCGATCGCGGGGCCTATCTCTATCACGGGCGCGTCAAGGCGCTCGCCGACGGCGCCCGCGAGGGCGGCCTGAGCTTCTAACGGATACGGGCGGTTCTCACCGCCGAAAGGACAGAACATGGCTCGGGAACGTGAACGCGAGCGCAACCGCGAAGAGCGCGACAGCGAATTCACCGACAAGCTCGTGCACATCAACCGTGTCTCGAAGACGGTGAAGGGCGGCAAGCGCTTCGGTTTCGCTGCACTCGTCGTGGTCGGCGACCAGAAGGGCCGCGTCGGCTTCGGCCACGGCAAGGCCCGCGAGGTGCCTGAGGCGATCCGCAAGGCGACCGAATCCGCCAAGCGCGGCTTCATCCGTGTCGCCCTGCGCGAGGGCCGCACCCTCCATCACGACGTGCACGGCCGCCACGGCGCCGGCAAGGTCATCCTGCGCGCCGCTCCGGCCGGTACCGGCATCATCGCCGGCGGTCCGATGCGCGCCGTCTTCGAAACGCTCGGCATGGCCGACGTGGTCGCCAAGTCGATGGGGTCTTCCAACCCCTACAACATGGTGCGCGCCACGTTCGACGCGCTGAAGAACCAGGACAGCCCGCGCTCCGTCGCGGCTCGCCGTGGCCTCAAGGTGTCGGTCCTCCAGGCCCGCCGCCAGGAGGAAGGCGAGGGCGACGCGTAAGGATCGGATCCATGGCCAACAAAACCGTCACCATCGAGCAGATCGGTTCGCCGATCCGCCGCGAGAAGTCGCAGGAAGCGACCCTCGTCGGCCTGAAGCTCAACAAGCTGCACCGCCGCGCCACGCTGGAGGACACCCCGAGTGTCCGCGGCATGATCGCGAAGGTCGCTCACCTCGTGAAAGTGGTGGATTGATCTCATGAAACTCACCGACATGAAGGACAACGACGGCGCGACGCATCGCAAGATGCGCGTCGGTCGTGGCATCGGGTCCGGCAAGGGCAAGACCGCCGGTCGCGGCGTGAAGGGCCAGAAGTCGCGCTCCGGCGTCGCCATCAAGGGCTTCGAGGGCGGCCAGATGCCGCTGCATCGTCGCCTGCCGAAGCGTGGCTTCAACAACATCTTCCGCCTCTCGTTCGTCGAGGTCACGCTCGCCCGCATCCAGCGCGCGATCGACTCCGGCAAGCTGAAGGCCGGCAAGATCGACGAGGCCGCCCTGGTCGAGAGCGGCGTGCTGCGCCGCTCCCGCGACGGCATCCGCCTCGTGGCCACCGGCGAACTGACGGCGAAGATCGAGCTGACCGTGTCCGGCGCCTCCGCCGGTGCCGTCGCCGCGGTCGAGAAGGCGGGCGGCACCGTCACCCTTCTGAAGGCGAAGGAAGAGGCCGCGGCCTGACGGCCGGCCGGTCCTCCCAGCCGAACGCGACGATCAAGCTTCGAGGGGCCGGTTCGACGAGGACCGGCCCCTTTTCATCTGTACGAGCCCCATCCCCCGCGCCGCACTGCGACCGCGGGGGACTGGCGGATGCGGCCCCGGGCCGTTAAGTGAATGCGACTTTTCCGGATGGACGCGTCCGTCCCTCTTGCATCGGAGCCACCATGGCATCGGCAGCGGAACAACTGGCAGCCAATCTGAATTTCGGCGCCTTCGGCAAGGCCGAAGACCTGAAGAAGCGCCTGTGGTTCACCCTCGGCGCGCTGCTGGTCTATCGCCTCGGCACCTATATCCCGCTGCCGGGAATCGACCCGGAAGCGCTGCGCCAGATCTTCAACGCCAACCAGGGCGTGCTGGCGATGTTCAACGTCTTCGCCGGCGGCGCCGTCGGGCGCATGGCGATCTTCGCGCTGAACATCATGCCCTACATCTCCGCCTCCATCATCATCCAGCTGCTCACCGCCGTCGTGCCGGAGCTCGAGAAGCTGAAGAAGGAGGGCGAGCAGGGGCGCAAGCAGATCAACCAGTACACGCGCTACCTCACCGTGGTGCTGGCGGTGTTCCAGTCCTGGGGCATCGCGGTCGGCCTGCAGTCCTCCGGCACGGTCGTCGCCAATCCCGGCCTGTTCTTCGTCATGAGCACCGTGATCACGCTCACGGGTGGCACCATGTTCATGATGTGGCTCGGCGAGCAGATCACCCAGCGCGGCATCGGCAACGGCATCTCGCTGATCATCTTCGCCGGCATCGTCGCCGAACTGCCCAGCGTCCTCGCCCAGGCCTTCGAGCTCGGCCGCCAGGGCGTCATCGCGACCCCGCTGCTCCTCGGCCTCCTGATCCTCATCGGCCTGACGATCGTCATCATCGTCTTCTTCGAGCGTGCCCAGCGGCGGCTGCTGATCCAGTATCCAAAGCGCCAGCAGGGCAACAAGGTGTTCGAGGGTAACTCCTCCCACCTGCCGCTGAAGCTCAACACGGCCGGCGTCATCCCGCCGATCTTCGCCTCCTCGCTGCTGCTGCTGCCGACGACGGCCCTGTCGTTCCAGACCAATCCGGCGGAATGGCTGCGGCTCACAGCCCAGCTCCTCGGTCACGGCCAGCCGCTGTTCATGGCGCTCTATGCGCTGCTCATCATCTTCTTCTGCTTCTTCTACACGGCCATCGTGTTCAATCCGACCGAGACCGCCGACAACCTGCGCAAGTACGGCGGTTTCATCCCGGGCATCCGTCCCGGCGAGAAGACGGCGCAGTACATCGACTACGTCCTGACCCGCATCACGGTCATCGGCGCCGCCTACATCACCCTGGTCTGCCTATTGCCCGAAGTGCTGATTGGCCAGCTCGGCCAAAGCTTCTATCTCTTGGGCGGAACCTCGCTGCTCATCGTCGTCACCGTGACGCTCGATACCGTCGCTCAGGTCCAGGGTTATCTGTTGGCCCATCAGTACGAAGGGCTGATCAAGAAGTCGCAGCTCAGGGGGAAACGTCGATGAAGCTGATTCTGCTCGGGCCTCCCGGGGCGGGGAAGGGGACCCAAGCACAGCGTCTGGTGGAGGCGCACGGGCTCGTGCAGCTCTCCACCGGTGACATGCTCAGGGCTGCGGTCAAGAATGGCACGCCGGTCGGCCTCAAGGCCAAGGACGTGATGGCGCGGGGCGAACTGGTCTCGGACGAGATCGTCGTCGGCATCATCGAGGATCGCATCGCCGAGCCGGACTGCGCGAAGGGGTTCATCCTCGACGGCTTTCCGCGCACGGTCGCCCAGGCCGAGGCGCTGGACGCCATGCTGGCCAAGTCCGGCATGAAGCTGGACGCCGTGATCGAGCTCAAGGTCGACGAGGGCATCCTCGTCGGACGCATCGAGAAGCGCGTCGCCGAGATGACGGCGCGCGGCGAGCCGGTGCGGGCCGACGACAATGCCGAGGCGCTGAAGAAGCGGCTCGATGCCTACCGGGCCCAGACCGCGCCGGTCTCCGACTATTACGCCTCCAAGGGCGCGCTGAAGACGGTCGACGGCATGGCGCCGATCGACGACGTGACGAAAGCCATCGCCGGACACCTCGGAGTCTGAGGTTTTCGCCAGTTTCGGCTTGACGTTCGGGCGGGGGCGGGCTATGCGCCCCATCTCGTCCGATCGACGGTGACATCGGTCCGTCTGCTGCGCAGGCGGATCGAACCGTTTCAAGGACAACCGTGCAGGGGCCGGCCTCCACCGGACGCACGGATTTCATTTCTCACCGCGGCGACGCGGATCACATGGAGACGAGACATGGCTCGTATCGCGGGTGTCAACATCCCGACTAACAAGCGCGTCGTCATCGCGCTGCAGTACATTCACGGCATCGGCGCGAAGTTCGCCGAAGAGATCTGCGAGAAGGTCAAGATCCCGGCCGAGCGCCGCGTCAACCAGCTGACCGACCAGGAAGTCCTGGCCGTCCGCGAGACCATCGACCGCGACTACATGGTCGAAGGCGACCTGCGCCGCGAAGTCTCGATGAACATCAAGCGCCTCATGGACCTCGGCTGCTATCGCGGCCTGCGTCACCGCAAGGGCCTGCCGGTCCGCGGCCAGCGCACCCACACCAATGCCCGCACCCGCAAGGGTCCGGCGAAGCCGATCGCCGGCAAGAAGAAGTGATCGTGACCCGGAGCGCCCCGCGCGCTCCGGACCATTTCCCGAGCGCCTGGCATTACGGGCGCGCCTGAAGGACAAGGACTAGAGAATGGCCAAGGAAGCCACCCGCGTTCGCCGCCGCGAGCGAAAGAACATCGCCTCCGGCGTCTGCCACGTGAACGCGTCGTTCAACAACACGATGATCACCATCACCGACGCCCAGGGCAACACGATCGCCTGGTCGTCGTCGGGCACCATGGGCTTCAAGGGTTCGCGCAAGTCGACCCCCTACGCCGCCCAGGTCGCCGCCGAGGATGCCGCCCGCAAGGCCTCCGAGCACGGCATGCGCACGGTCGAGGTCGAGGTGTCGGGCCCCGGTTCGGGCCGTGAGTCGGCGCTGCGCGCCCTCCAGGCCGCCGGCTTCACCGTCACCTCCATCCGCGACGTCACGCCGATCCCGCACAACGGCTGCCGCCCGCGCAAGCGCCGCCGCGTCTGACGTCTCCTGTTTCTCGCAACCGGGGTGCGGCCTGTGGCGCCTCCCGGTTTTCCGCCCCCCGCCGCGAGGCGAGGGGAATCGGCCGTCAGGGTCCTGCAGGGGACGAGACAGCGGCCAGACTTGAGCGAAGGTAACAACCCGTGATCCAGAAGAACTGGCAGGAACTGATCAAGCCGGAGAAGCTCCACATCGTCCCCGGCGATGACCCGAAGCGCGTGGCCACCGCCACGGCCGAGCCGCTCGAGCGCGGCTTCGGCGTCACCCTCGGCAATGCCCTGCGTCGCGTCCTC
>LNFH01000481.1 GCA_001464235.1 Rhizobiales bacterium Ga0077556
GCCGCCGAGCTCTCCGGCAATGCCCAGGAGAGCTTTACCCGCACCATGGCCTATCTGAAGGAGCGCAAGCAGTTCGGCCGCACCATCGGCGCCTTCCAGGCGCTGCAGCACCGGGCGGCCCATCTCTTCTGCGAGGTGGAGATCGCGAAGTCCGCGGTGCTCGCCGCGCTGCAGGCGCTCGATGCCGACCCGGCCGGCGCCGCCCTCGCCGTCTCCGTCGCCAAGTCGAAGGCGTCGTCGGTGGCGCGCCTCGCGGCGCAGGAGGCGGTGCAGATGCATGGCGGCATCGGCATGACGGATGCCATCGACATCGGCCTCTTCATGAAGCGGATGCAGGTGGCCTCCACCCTCTACGGCGACGCCGATTTCCACGCCGACCGCGTCGCCCGGGCGCGCGGTTTCTGATCCCGAGGACGACAATGGCAGAGCAAGTGACGATCGATGAGTTGAAGGGCCGCGTCGGCCAGGAGGTCGGTGTCTCCAAGTGGTTCGACATTCCGCAGAGCGCCATCGACGCCTTCGCGGACCTGACCCACGACCACCAGTTCATCCATGTCGACGTGGAGAAGGCGAAGGCCACGCCCTTCGGCGGCACCATCGCCCACGGCTTTCTCACCGTGTCCATGCTCTCCGCCATGGCCTATGACGCGCTCCCCGACATCGCCGGGCGCACCATGGGCGTCAATTACGGCTTCGACCGACTGCGCATGATGAGCCCGGTCAAGGCGGGCGCGCGCATCCGCGGCCGCTTCGTGCTGAAGGCGCTGGACTCCAAGTCAGCCCAGCAGCACCAGCTCACCCATGCCGTGACCGTCGAGATCGAGGGCGCCGAGAAGCCGGCGCTCGCCGCCGACTGGGTCACGCTCGCCTTCACGAACTGAGGACTTCCGCATGACCATTCGCTTCGACGGACGCGTCGCCATCGTCACCGGAGCCGGCAACGGCCTCGGACGCTCCCATGCCCTGGGGCTCGCCGCCCGCGGCGCCAAGGTGGTGATCGTCGATTTCGGCGGCGCCCGTGACGGCACCGGCGGCTCCTCGGAGGCGGCCGAGAAGGTCGTCGCCGAGATCAAGGCGGCCGGCGGCGAGGCCATGGCGAACGGCGCCAACGTCGCCGACTTCGCCCAGGTGCGGGACATGGTGAAGAAGACCATGGACGCCTGGGGCCGCATCGACATCCTCATCAACAACGCCGGCATCCTGCGCGACAAGACCTTCACCAAGATGGAGCTCGCCGACTTCGAGGCGGTGGTGGACGTGCATCTGATGGGCACGGTCAACTGCACCAAGGCGGTGTGGGACATCATGCGGGCCCAGAACTACGGCCGCATCGTCTTCACCTCGTCCTCCTCGGGCCTCTACGGCAATTTCGGCCAGTCCAACTACGGGGCCGCCAAGGCGGCCATGGTCGGCCTGATGAACGTGCTGCATCAGGAGGGCGCGAAGAACGACATCCGCGTCAACACGCTGGCGCCGACCGCCGCCACCCGCATGACGGAAGAGCTGATGACGCCGGAGACGCTGGCGCTGCTGACGCCGGAATCGATCACGCCCGGCGTGCTCTTCCTCGTCAGCGAGAAGGGTCCGTCGCGCACCATTCTCTGCGCCGGGGCCGGCGCCTTCGCCCGCACCATCATCTACGAGACCGACGGCATCTGGCTCGACGAGGCCGAGCGCACGCCCGAGACGGTCGCCGCCCGGTTCGAGGACATTTCCAACCCCTCGGGCCAGAAGGCGCTGCAGGGCGCCTTCGAACAGACCACCAAGTTCGCCATGAAGGCCGCGGCGGGCAAGGGCATCACCCTGCCGCCCCGCGGCTGAGCCAACCCCATTTCAGGACCCGCGTCAGGAGAGACCCATGCGTGAAGCCGTCATCGTATCCACAGCCCGTACGGGCCTGGCGAAGTCCTGGAAGGGCGCGCTCAACAACACCCACGGCGCCGCCATGGGCGGCCATGCGACGAAGCACGCCATCGAGCGCGCCGGCATCGACCCCGGCGAGGTCGAGGACGTGATCGTCGGCTGCGCCACGCCCGAGGGCGCGACGGGCGGCAACATCGCCCGCCAGATCGCCCTCTCGGCCGGCTGCCCGATCACGACCTCGGGCATGACGATCAACCGCTTCTGCTCGTCGGGCCTGCAGACCATCGCGACCGCGGCGCAGAACATCATCGCGGGCGAGGCCGACATCTACGTCGCGGGCGGGGTGGAATCGATCTCGCTGGTGCAGAATCAGGCGAACAAGTCGAACTTCCAGGACCCGGCGCTGAAGGCGAAGAAGCCGGAAATCTACTGGTCGATGCTGCAGACGGCGGAGACGGTGGCCAAGCGCTACGGCATCTCGCGCGAGCGGCAGGACGAATACGGCGTCGAGAGCCAGCTGCGCGCCGCCGCCGCCCGCCAGGGCCGCAAGTTCGATCAGGAGATCGTCCCCTTCACCACCAAGATGCTGAAGTCGGAGATCAACGAGAAGAAGGAGGTCGTGCGCACCTGGGAGGAGGAGGTCACCCTCACCGAGGACGAGGGCATCCGCGCCGACACGACCTATGAAGGCGTCGCCAAGATCCGCCCGGCTCTCGAGGGCGGCGTCATCTCCGCCGGCAATGCCAGCCAGTTCTCCGACGGCGCCTCCATGGCGGTGGTGATGGAAGCGAAGCTCGCCGAGAAGCGTGGCCTCACTCCCCTCGGCATCTTCAAGGGCTTCGCCGTTGCCGGCTGCGAGCCGGACGAGATGGGCATCGGCCCGGTCTTCGCGGTGCCGAAGCTGCTCAAGCGCGCCGGCATGAAGGTCGAGGACATCGACCTGTGGGAGCTCAACGAGGCCTTCGCCGTGCAGGTGCTCTATTGCCGCGACACGCTCGGCATCCCGCACGACCGCCTCAACGTCAACGGCGGCGCCATCGCGGTCGGCCACCCCTACGGCGTCTCGGGCGCCCGGCTCACCGGCCATGCGCTGATCGAGGGCAAGCGCCGCGGCGCCAAGCACGTGGTCGTCACGATGTGCATCGGCGGGGGCATGGGCGCAGCCGGCCTGTTCGAGGTCGTCTGACCCGGACGATCCGCCGTCGTCCGTCCGT
>LNFH01000482.1 GCA_001464235.1 Rhizobiales bacterium Ga0077556
GGCATGCTCGTCAACGTCAACCACAGCGATCTCGGCAAGCGGTTCATGATGGCCGCCTTCGCCTATTTCGCCATCGGCGGCGTGCTCGCCATGATGATCCGGGCGCAGCTCTCCTCCCCGCGCTCCGCCTTCGTCGGCGCCGACATCTTCAACCAGCTGTTCACCATGCATGGCAGCCTGATGATGTTCATGTTCGCCATTCCCTTCTTCGAGGGGCTGGCGCTCTACATGCTGCCGAAGATGCTGGGGGCGCGCGATCTCGCCTTTCCCCGCCTCTCGGCCTTCGGCTGGTGGTGCTATCTGTTCGGCGGGTTCATCCTGCTCACCGCGATGGCGCTGGGCCTCGCGCCCGACGGCGGCTGGTTCATGTACACGCCGCTCGCCTCGCGCGCCTTCACGCCCGGCATCAACGCCGACGTCTGGCTGCTCGGCATCACCTTCGTCGAGATTTCGGCGGTCTGCGCCTCGGTCGAGTTGACCGTCAGCATCCTGAAGATGCGCGCCGACGGCATGCGCCTGTCGCGGATGCCCATCTTCGCCTGGTACATCCTCGTCACCGCGCTGATGATGGTGGTCGGTTTCCCGCCGCTCATCCTCGCCTCGACGCTGCTGGAGCTCGAGCGCGCCTTCGGCCTGCCCTTCTTCGACGTCGCCAAGGGCGGCCATCCGCTGCTCTGGCAGCACCTGTTCTGGCTCTTCGGCCACCCGGAGGTCTACATCATCTTCCTGCCCGGGGCGGGCGTCATCTCCATGGTGCTGCCGGTCATGGCCCGCCACCCGCTGATCGGCTACGGCTGGATCGTCGGCTCCATCCTCGCCCTCGGCTTCTTCAGCTTCGGGCTGTGGGTGCACCACATGTTCGCCACCGGCATCCCGCATCTGGCACTCGCCTTCTTCTCCGCCGCCTCGACCCTGGTCGCGGTCCCCACCGTGGTGCAGATCTTCGCCTGGCTGGCGACGCTGTGGTCGGGGCGGCCGGTGCTGCGCCTGCCCATGCTCTACATCGCCGGCTTCTTCGCCATCTTCCTGATCGGCGGTCTCACCGGCGTCATGCTCGCCATCGTGCCCTTCAACTGGCAGGTCCACGACACCGCCTTCGTCACCGCCCATCTCCACTACGTGCTGATCGGCGGCTTCGTCTTCCCGATGATGGCCGGCATCTATTTCTGGCTGCCGCGCATCACCGGCCGGGTCACCAACCCGTCCCTCGGCGTCCTCGCCTTCTGCCTCATCTTCGTCGGCTTCAACGTCACCTTCCTCGTCATGCACCTGACGGGGCTGCTCGGCATGCCGCGACGGGTCTTCACCTACGATGCCGGCCTCGGCTGGGACATTCCCAACTTCGTCTCCTCGGTCGGCAGCTTCGTCATGGCCTTCGGCTTCGCCGCCGCGCTCATCGACATCGTCCTCGCGGTGTGGTTCGGGCGCCGCGCGCCGCGCAATCCCTGGAAGGCCGACACGCTGGAATGGGCCATGCCGAGCCCCGTGCCCTCCTACAATTTCGCCAGTCTCCCCACGGTCACCGGCCGCCGGCCACTTGAGGACGATCAGCGGCTCGCCTTCCGTCTGGCGGCGGGGGAGGGGCATCTGCCCGCCCCGCGCGACGGCCTGCGCGAGACCCTGGGCGTGAACATGCTGACCGGCCGGGTCACCGAGATCATCGTCCTGCCGGGCAATTCGGCGCTACCCATCGTCACCGCGCTCACCACCGGCTGCTTTTTCCTCGCCATGCTCTTCGGGCTCTACTGGCTGGCACCCCTGCCTATCGTCGCGGTCGTCGCGCTCGTCTGGCTCTGGGCCTGGCAGATCGGTGCGCGGCAGGACGTCGGCCCGGTGGATACCGGCGGCGGCGCGGTGGTCCCGCCGCATCACGAGGCGGCCGAGGCCCCGGGCTGGTGGGGGAGCGTCTTCACCCTCGTCGCCGACGCGAGCTTCTTCATGTCGCTGATCTTCGGCTACGCCTTCCTGGCGACCGTGGCCCCGGGCTGGCCCCCGCCGCGCCTCATGTCGCCCTCCGCCGTCGCCATCCTCGTCGCACTCGCCGGCCTTGCCGTCGCCTTCGCCGCGGGCCGCCGGGCGCTCTCTGCCGCCCGCGGCGGGGAGACGACCGCCGCCTCACGCAGCGCCGCGGTCGCGGCGGCGGCGACGGCGCTCGCCCTCGGCGGCATCCTGGCGCTGGGCTGGCGCGGCGGCCTGGTGCCGGGCGCCCACGCCTATGACGCCGTGACGACGGTCCTCCTCGCCTATGCGGTGGTCCATCTCGTCGTCGCCGGCCTCATGCTTGCCTTTGCCGCGACCCGGCTCGCCGGAGGCTGGGGCTCGGCCGCCCGGACCCTGGAGATCAGGGTCGCGATCTTGTGGAGCGGCTATGCCACCTTCGCGACCGTCGCGGTGATCATCGCCGTCGCAGCACCGGGAGTGGCGTCATGGCGCTGGTGATGCGGGTGCTCGCGGGCCTTCTGCTGTGGGCGGCGGGCTTCGCCGTCCTCTATGCGCTTCACGGGCTCGGCTGCGCCGTCGGCTGGGCAGACGTCCGGCTCGGCGCCTTCACGCTGCTGTCGCTCGTGCTGATCGGCACCTGGCTCGCCTTCGTCGGCCTCGCGCTCGCGTGGGCCCTGGCGGTATGGCGCCATGAGGAGCTGCTCCCGCAGGGGTTCCTCGCCACGATCGGGCTCACCTCGGCGCTCTCCGGCCTCGGCGGTCTCCTCTTCACCGGGGCCCCGGTCCTGCTTCCCGCCCATTGCCTGTAGCGGGGACGGACGGAGGCGTCAGTGCGCCTCCGCCTCCTTGAGGGTCTGGCGCAGGCTCCGCACGGTGGATTCGCTCACCTCGGGCGCCGCATTGCCCCAGCTGGCGCGCACGTAGCTCGCCACGGCGGCGATCTGCGCGTCGGTCAGCTTCCAGGCGTAGGACGGCATGCTGAGCGGTGTCGGCCGCGCATTCGTCGGGACCGACCGGGCACCCTCCAGGAGGATGCGGATGACCGTGGTGGGATTGGGATCGCGCACCTTGTTGGAACCCGCCAGCGGGCCGAAGAAGCGCGGCACGCCCGTCCCGTCCGCCTTGTGGCAGGCGCTGCAGTTGTCGGCATAGATGTCACGGCCGGCGGTCATCACCGCTTCGGCCGGCGGGGATGCGGCGCTGCGGGCCGGGCTGTCGAGGCTGCGCAGGTAGACGGCCATGGCGCTGAGGTCCGCCTCGGTCATCAGCTGCGTCGAATAGCTGATCACTTCCGCCATGGTCGAGACGGCGGCGGTGTGTGCGTTGCGGCCGGATTTCAGATATTCGACGATCTCGGCGTCCGACCAGTGGGAGATGCCGCCGTTGCGGCCGGCGCGGATGTCGGGCGCCGCCCAGTTGTCGAGCTCGCCGCCCTGGAGATGGCGGCTCTGGCGGTCCGCGCCGACGAGGTTCTTGTCGGTGTGGCAGGCGCCGCAATGGCCGGGCCCGTCGACGAGGTAGGCGCCGCGGTTCCACTCCGGCGACCGCGCGGGATCCGGCTGGTAGACTCCCGGTGTGAAGAACAGCAGGTTCCACCCCGCCATCAGCCGCCGCCACGACAGCGGGAAGGGCAGCGAATTGGGCGGCGATTCCTTTTCGACCCGCGGCAGCGCGGCGAGATAGTCGTAGACCGCGTCGACGTCCGCCCGCGGCATCTTCGTGAAGTGCGGGTAGGGGAAGGCGGGATAGAGGCGCTGGCCGTCCCTGCCGATGCCGCGATGAACCGCCTGCCAGAAGTCGTCCTTCGTCCAGCGGCCGATGCCGCTGCGCTCGGCGAAGGTGATGTTCGGCGCGTGGATCGTGCCGAAGGGCGTCGGCATGGGCCGCCCGCCCGAATAGGGCGCTTCCCCGGGGACGGTGTGGCAGCCCTGGCAATTGCCGGTGGCGGCGATGTAGCGGCCGCGCTCGACCTGCGAATAGGTGGTCGTCTGGGCGAGGCCGGCGGTGGACAGCGCCGCCAGCGCCGCCGTGGCGAGGAGGAGCGCTCTCATGCCTGCACCAGCGGGCCGGGGTTGCGCAGGTACTGGCTGCGGATGGCCGCGGCGGCCCAGTAGGTGAGGGCGGCGACCGTCGCCGTCGGATTGTAGCCGGCGTTCTGCGGGAACACGCCAGCGCCCATGACGAAGAGGTTCGGAACGTCCCAGCTCTGCAGGTACCGGTTGACGACGCTGTTGGCCGGCGTCGTGCCCATGATCGTGCCGCCGGTGTTGTGGGTCGTCTGGTAGGGCATGGAGTCGTAGGGCCCCTCGCGCTTGACGACCTTGACCTCGCGGCCGCCCATGAGCCGGGCGATCTCGGTGGTCCGCTCCGACATGTAACGTGCCATGGCCCGGTCGTTGGGCGTGAAGTCGTAGGTCATGCGCAGCAGCGGCTGGCCGTAGACGTCCTTGTAGGTGGGGTCGAGGTCGAGCGCGTTGGTGGCATAGGCCATCGAGGCGCCGTGGGCGCCGACCGTGGTGGAGGTGAGGAAGTTGTCGGCCACCGCCGCCTTCCACTGCGAGCCCCAGGTGGGCGTGCCCTCGGGCGTCCTGTGGGTCTCGATGGGACGCGCGTTGGTCGTCCAGTTGGCGATGTAGCCGCCGCCGATGAAGCCGAGCCCGGCATGGTCGAAATTGTCGCCGTTGTAGTCGTCCACCGCGGCGCCCAGTGCGCCGGCGCCGACGAAGCCGTTGGTGAACTTGTCGTCGTAGAAGACCTGCGCCGCCGTCATCACCTGGTAGCAGTAGTTCTTGCCCACCAGACCCTCGCCGGTGGCGGGATTGTAGGTCTCGCCGATGCCCGAGAGCATCATCAGCCGCGCGTTGCTCAAGGGGTAGGCGCAGAGGATGACGAGGTCGGCCGGCTGCTCGTAGCGCGTGCCGTCGACGTCGACATGGGTGACGCCCGTCGCCCGCCGCCCGGTGCTGTCGCGGGTGATGGAGAGCACCTCGTTCTGCACCTTCAGGGTGAAGTTCGCCTTGCGCATCAGCACGGGCAGGATCGTCGTCTGGGCGCTGGCCTTGGAGTAGTTGCCGCAGCCGTACTTTTCGCAGAAGCCGCAATAGCTGCACGGCGCGAGCTGGCAGCCGAGCGGGTTCACATAGGCACGGGTGAGGTTGGCGGATGGACCGGGGAAGGGGTGCAGGCCGAGCTCGCGCGCGGCCCGGATGAACTGGTCCTGCGAGAACGTCATGTGCATGGGCGGATTGGGATATTCCGCGCTGCGCGGCCCCTCGAACGGGTTGCCGCCCTCGATGATCTGACCCCGGAGATTGCCCGCCTTGCCGCCGATGCCGCAGAGCTTGTCGAACCGGTGGAAATGCGGCTCGAGCTCGTCATAGGTGACGCCGTAGTCCTGGACCGTCATCCCCTCGGGCAATGCGCCGTAGCGCGCCGTGTTGTGGGAGGCCGCCACGAAGTCGCTGGGGAGGAACCGCCAGGTCTGGCCGTTCCAGTGCACGCCGCCGCCGCCGACGCCCTCGCCGGGAAGGAACGAACCCCAGCGGCGCATCGGCCGCGCCACCTGATCGCGGTTGTTGCGAAAGGTCAGCGTGTCCCGCGCATTGCCCTGGAACATCTCCTTGCGCCAGTACCAGCGCAGTTCGTCCGGCGCGGTCGTCGGCGGGAAATGGGTCGGCGTGTCGCGCCAGGCGCCGCGCTCGATGGCGAGCACCTGCAGGCCTGCGTCCGTCAGCTCCTGGGCCATGATCGCGCCCGTCCAGCCGAAGCCGACGAGCACCACGTCGACCGGTGGCAGTTTCCTCATCCGGATCGTCCTTGCACTTTGCGCGCGTCAGCGCGGGTTCCATGTGGGGCCGCCCTTGAGCCCCACGGGCTCGAGGGTGATGCGCTGGCCGTTGTGGTTGAGATAGGGGCGGTAGTCGTACCGGGCGCCCGGAAAGCCCACGAGGCGCCAGCCCACCATGTCGCGGTTGCCGCCGTAGAGGGGATCGCAGAAGAAGCCCTCGATGGCGTTCTCGCGCACCAGCGAGAAGAAGGCCTTGGCGGGCACGCCGCTTGGCAGGTCGAACGCGCCCTTTTCCATGGCCGCCAGCACGGCATCCTGCGTGGCGGCGTCGAGGGCGGCGAAGACGCGCCCGCCGTGCCGCTCCCGGCAGGCGGCATCGAGCGCCGCAATGCCACGGCGGTAGAAGCCCGCCGGCGGCTCCTCGAACTGGTAGCCCTGCTCCGGCGTCGACGGGCCGAACGGGCCCTGCATGTACCAGCGCTCGCCGCGCCCATAGAAGCCGGCGAGCTGGTTGTCGATGAAGTCGATGACGCCGGCCTCGCGCGCGCCGGGGCCGCGGGCATCGCTCGGTATGAGACGCTCGACCATGGCGCTGACGCAGCGCCGCTCGTCGGGGGTCAGGAACCGCGCGCCGTCGAAGGGGTAGGGGGCGTCCACCTGGCCCGGCGTCCAGGGCATCTCGCCACGGATGGTGCGGGCGAGGGCGGGAGCGGCTGCGGCCGCGAGCGTCGCCTGGAAGGAGACAGCCAGCACATGTCGCCGCGACCAGTGTCCATCCGCCATTCCCGTGTACCTCCTGCGATCGTCAGGGGGGTAACGCGGGTTTTCGACGGGGTGTTCCGGGCTGGTGGCCGCCCACGATGTCGCAGGATGCCGGTTTGCCCGCTCACCCGGCGAGCGGCAGGCTCCGCACCGCGAAGGCGGCGACCATCATGCCGAGCACGAAGAGCGGCACGCCGAAGCCGCTGTACCAGAGCGCCTTGCCGACGGGATCGCGGACGAGGCGCGTCATCATCATGCCCTGCGCGGCGAGGAGGACGGCGATCGCCGCGGCCGCGACGGGCCTCTCCCATGCGAGCAGCAGGGCGATGACGGCGACCTGCGGCAGGGCCATGACGAGGGAGGCGACCCGTGCCGCGGTCTGCGGGCCGAGGCGGACGGGGAGGGAACCGATGCCGGTCGCCCGGTCGCCGCGGATCGACTTGAAATCGTTGAGCGTCATGATGCCGTGGGCACCGATGCTGTAGAGCAGGGCGAGGATCAGCACCGGCCAGGGCGGCAGCGCGCCGCCCAGCATGACCGCGGCCCCCGTCACCCAGGCCAGCCCCTCGTAGGAGAAACCGCAGGCGGCATTGCCCAGCCAGCCGTTGCGCTTGAGCCGGAAGGGCGGGGCGCTGTAGGCCCAGGCGAGGACGAGCCCGACCGCGGTCGCGATCAGGACCCAGGCGCCGAGCAGGCTCGCCACCGCCAGCGACAAAAGGCTCCAGATGCCGGCGATGTAGAGCCCCCATCGGCCGGGGATGCGGCCGGAGGGAATGGGCCTGTGCGGCTCGTTGATGGCGTCGACCTCGCGGTCGTGCCAGTCGTTGATGGCCTGGCTCATGGCGCAGACGAGAGGGCCTGCCAGCAGCACGCCGGTGAGCGCCACCGGCCATTGCGCCGCCACCGGTACGCCTGACGACACCACCCCGCATGCAAACGCCCACATCGGCGGAAACCAGGTGACCGGCTTGAGCAGTTCCAGCACGGCCGACGGGGCGGGATAGGACGCCGGCGACCCCATCGGCGCCTTCACGTCGCGAAGGAGACCGCCAGCATCGGTCATGTCAGGCAGCCTCCTCGAGGCCGATGCCCTCGAGCCGGTCCTCCAGCTCGTCGCCCGCCTGCTGCAGCGCTGCCAGCATGGCCGGGTCCGGCTGCCAGTATTGCCGCTGCTGGGCCTCGATCAGCCGGTTGGCGAGCCGTGCCGACGCGGTCGGGTTGAGCGCCGCGAGGCGCTCCCGCATGGCGGGGTCGAGGAGATAGGTCTCGGTGAGCTTCTGGTAGACCCAGGGCTCGACCTGGCCTGTCGTCGCCGACCATCCCATGGTGTTGGTGACGTGGGTCTCGATCTGGCGCACGCCCTCGTAGCCGTGCTTGAGCATGCCCTCGTACCATTTGGGATTGAGCATGCGCGTCCGCGTCTCCAGCGAGACCTGTTCGGACAGGGTGCGGATCGTGCCGGCGCCGCGGGTCTGGTCGCCGATGTAGACGGGGGTGGCGACGCCGCCCTTGGCCCGCCGGACGGCGCGGCTGATGCCGCCGAGCGTGTCGAAATAATTGTCCACCGTGGTCACGCCGAGCTCGACCGAGTCGAGGTTCTGGTAGGCGAGGTCGACCCCGCCGAGCACGCTGCGCAGCAGATCCGGCTGCTCCAGCGCCCGGCCGGCGCGGCCATAGGCGAAGCCCTTGCGGCGGCTGTAGGTCTCGGCGAGTTCGTCCTCGTCCTGCCAGCGCCCGCTCTCGACGAGGTTGTTGACGTTGGAGCCGTAGGCGCCCTCGGCATTGCCGAAGACGCGCAGTGCCGCGGTCTCGAGGTCGCCGCCGTGCTCGGCCTGATAGGCCAGCGCGTGCTTGCGCACGAAGTTCTGCTCGGGCGGCTCGTCCGCCGAGGCCGCGAGGAAGGCGGCCTCCGCCAGCAGCCGGATCTGCAGGGGAAGCAGGTCGCGGAAGATGCCTGACAGCGAGACGACCACGTCGATGCGCGGCCGCGTCAGCTGGTCGAGCGGCAGCAGTTGCGCCCCGGCGAGGCGTCCGTAGCCGTCGAAGCGCGGCGCGGCGCCCATCAGCGCCAGCGCCTGGGCGATCGGCGCCCCCTCGGTCTTCAGGTTGTCGGTGCCCCAGAGCACCATGGCCACGGTCTCCGGCAGCGGGTTGCCGTCGGCGATGTGCCTGTCGAGGAGGCGCTGCGCCTGCTTCGCTCCGTCCTGCACGGCGAAGGAACTGGGGATGCGGAAGGGGTCGAAGCCGTGAAGGTTGCGTCCCGTCGGCAGCACTGCGGGCGTGCGCAGGAGGTCGCCGCCCGGCGCCGGCCGGATGAAGCGCCCGTCGAGCGCCCTGAGCAGGCCGCCGATCTCGTGGTCCTGCGCCAGGAGGGCGTCGGCGGCGGCGAGTGTCTTCACGGCGGCGAGCAGCGCCGGGTCGTGAGCGGGCCCTTGGGCCTTCAGCGCCTGTTCCGGCGTCGACCCCGCCACGAGCGCGGCGACGAGCGGCCGCTCCGGTCGCGGGCCCTCGCCCGATTCCGCCATGGCCAGGAGCATGTCGACGCGCTCCTCCTGCGAGAGCGGCTCGCCGACGACGTGCAGCCCGTGCGGGATCAGCGTGTATTCGAGTTCGAGGACGGTCTCGCGCAGCCGGCTGATGCGGGCGTCCAGCGCGTCCGTCCAGGCGGGCTCCGCCGGCCCGAGATCGAGGGCCGCGGCCTGTGCCTGCACCAGCACCGCGAGTTCGCCGCGCTCGCGCACGTCCTCGGGGGGCAACTGGCGCCAGCGATCGAGCGACACCTTGAGGTCGAGGAGCCCGCGATAGAGACCGGCCGAGGCGACCGGCGGCGTCAGGTAGCTGACGGTGGTCGCCGCGCCGCGCCGCTTGGCGATGGCGCCCTCCGACGGGTTGTTGGAGGCGTAGAGATAGATGTTCGGCAGGTCGCCGATGAGCCGGTCCGGCCAGCACCGGCCGGACAGGCCGCTCTGCTTGCCCGGCATGAATTCGAGCGCCCCGTGGGTGCCGAAATGCAGCACCGCCTGGGCGCCGAAATCCTCGCGGATCCAGCGGTAGAAGGCGGAGAAGGCGTGGGTCGGCGCAAAGCCCTTCTCGAAGAGCAGGCGCATCGGATCGCCCTCGTAGCCGAAGCCCGGCTGGACGCCGACGAAGACGTTGCCGAACCGCTCGCCGAGGACGTGGATCGTCGCGCCGTCGCTCTGCTGGCGGCCGGGAGCCGGGCCCCACTGGGCCTCGATCTCGGCGAGCCAGGTCTCGCGGCGGATGTGGTCGCCGGTCGGGATGCGGGCATGGACGTTGGCCATGGCGCCGGTCTGCGCGGCATTGCCGGCGATGATCGCCTGCCGGAGGTCGTCGACGCTCGCCGGCAGGTCCACCGTGTAGCCCTGCCGCTGCATCGCCGCGAGGGTGCGATGGAGCGATTCGAAGACCGACAGGTAGGCGGCGGTGCCGGTATTGCCGGCATTGGGCGGGAAGTTGAACAGCACGACCGCGACCTTGCGCCGGGCGCGCTCGGACCGGCGCAGCGCGACGAGCTTCTCGGTGCGGGCGACGAGGACCTCGGCCCGCTCGGCGCAGACGTGCATGTCGCGGGCGGTCTCGATGGCCGGGAAGGTGCAGGCCCGCGCGCAGCCCGTGCACGAGCCGGCCTGCTCCGTGCGTCCGCCGAAGACGATGGGCCCGGTGGCGCCGTCGAGCTCCGGGATGGCGACCATGATGGTGGTTTCCACCGGCAGGAGGCCGCGGTCGGACGGGCCCCACTGGTCGAGCGTCTGGAACTCGGCGGGATGGGCGGCGATATAGGGCACGTCGAGGCGCGCCAGCATGTCCTCGGCGGCCTTCGAGTCGTTGTAGGCCGGTCCGCCGACCAGCGAGAAGCCGGTGAGCGAGACGAGGGCGTCGATCACGGGCCGGCCGTCGCGGATGTGGAAGGCCTCGATGGCCTCGCGCGCGTCGAGGCCGGTGGCGAAGACGGGGATGACGTTGAGGCCGCGCGCCTCGAAGGCGCGGATCACCCCGTCGTAGTGGCCGGCATTGCCGGCAAGCACATAGGAGCGCAGCACCAGGAGACCGACGGTCCCCCGGGCGCCCGGCCGGACGGGAAGGTGTCGCGCCTCGGCCGCCACCCGGCCCGGCATGTCCGGGTGGTAGACGCCGGTCTCAGGGTAGTCGACCGGCTTGCCGACGCAGAGGCGGCCGCGCAGGACGCGCCGCTCGCCGTCGGCATAGCGATCGATGAGGAAGCGCACGAGGTTGGCGATGTTCTCCTCGGAGCCCGCCAGCCAGTACTGCATGGCGAGGAAGTAGGCGCGGACGTCCTGCGCGGTGCCGGGGATGAAGCGCAGGATCTGCGGCAGGCGGCGCAGCATCTTCACCTGGCCCGCACCGGCGCCGCCGGGCTTGCCCTTGTTGCCGCGCAGGCGCTTCAGCAGCGCCATCGGTCCGCTCGGCGGCCCGTCCATGCGGAAGCGGCCGAGGCGGGTGAGCTTCGTCACCTCCCCCGCCGACATGATGCCCACCATGGCGTCGCAGGCCTCGCGGCGCGCCTGCAGCGCGGGCAGCAGCGGCTGGAAGTGATCCTCCATGAAGAGCATCGTGTTGATGATGATGTCGGCGCTGGCGATCGCCGCGAGACATGCGGACAGGGCCTGCGGATGGGCGGACCATTCCGAGGCGGCATGGACGCTCAGCTCGAGCCCGGGAAGGTCGCGCCGCAGCTGCGCCCGGGCCCGGTCGGTGGCGCTTGCCACGTGGGTGTCCATGGTGACGATGACGACGCGGACGGGGGTGGGATCGTGGGGCGCGGCAGAGCGGGCCATATCACGGTACCTCCCCGGTCATCCGTAGGAGACCCGACCCCGGCGATCCCGGCCGGGTGGCTGCGGCGGTAACATCGCGCAGCCAGCAGCGCCGCGCCGGTTCCGCTGCCCGCCTGGAACGGGCGGCACCCGGTTCCGCCGAGGTGTCAGCGCCGAAGCCGTCGGCACGGCCGAGGCCGTTGAACGCGCGGGGCTTTTCAAGATCTGTCCGAATGCTCACCGGACGCCTCCTGATCGCCGAGGCGTGCCGGACTGCGGCAGCGCTCGCGATGCCTAGAAACTGGCCGGGACAGAACGAAGTGTCAAGTCAGATTGACACTCGGGATTGTCTGAAAATGTAAAATCGAAATGACGACCGCGAGCGGGCATTGCCGCACAACCGGACTCGTGTTTCACTCTTCCGACAGGGTGGGAGACAAGGTTTTCCGGGCAATCGGCAGCTATTCCGCCGCCGTTGACCACAAGGGCCTTCAGAACGCCTACGCCGGAGAGCTGCCTGCCTTGGGGAGGACCCCCCTATGGCGAGCTTGGGAAATGGCATCGCGGGGGACGCTCCCCGCCCACGGGACGACGGCGGGGACGGTAGGCAGGTCGCAGGGCCTCTCTGGTATCCCCACGCCGACATGCTGACCGCGGCCATGCGCCGCAATCTTGCGCAGACCATCGAGGCCGAGGTCGTTCCCCGGCTGCTCATGCGGCACAGGACGGGCAGCCTCGCCATCGAACCGTCCGGCGCGCCGTCGCCGGGCTCCGACACCGTGTCCTATGCCGATGTCGAGGCCTTCTGCGACCTCCTGGTTCGCGAATCCCTGCCGGCCGCCCGCCGGCATATCGACCAGCTGATCGCCGCGGGCATGTCGCTGGACGGCGTCATCACCTCCATCCTGTGCAGCGCCGCGCGGCACCTCGGCCTCCTCTGGGACGGCGACCGCCTCAGCTTCGTCGACGTCACGGTCGGCCTGTCGCGCATCCAGCAATTGCTCCGGAGCTACGGACCGGCCTTTTCCGCCGGCGCGGTGCCCCGTGGTCCGGGCTACCGGATCCTGCTTGCGATGGTGCCCGGCGGCCAGCACACGCTGGGCCTGGCGGTCGTCGAGGAATATTTCCGCCGCGCCGGCTGGGACGTGGAGAACGAGGGGGCGGTGCCCATGCGCCAGATCCTGGACCGGGTCCACGGGGAATGGTTCGACGCGGTGGGCCTGTCGGCGAGCGGGGAGACCTCCCGCGACGAGATCGCCGCCACCATCGCCCTGGTCCGCGACGCCGCCGCCAATCCGCGGCTCCGCGTCGTCGTCGGCGGCTATCACTTCGTCGACCAGCCGCAGCTCGCCGTCGACCTCGGCGCCGACATCGGCGCGCGCGATCCGGACCACGCCCTCGAGGCCCTGGCCCGCGGGCCCGAGCATCCCGCGATCGCGGGCTGAACCTACCCTCCCGACATGCGCCGAGGGGCGGGTGGTGCCCGCCCCTCGTGTGTTTCTGTGCGCCCGCACCGGGCCGCCCGGGACGTCCGGCCCGCTCACGGAGCGGGCCGCACCGCCCCCAGCTCGGGATAGTTCTGCAGCATCGGCGCGCCGCCCATGGGCTTCGGCTGGCCGTTGTGGCAGGTCGTGCAGAACACCTTGGCATTGTCGCCCTCAGGCCCCAGCCGCTCCGGCGGCAGGATGGCCGCCAGGGGCTGGACGTGGCGGATGTTGATGTCCCGCACCATCCGGATGCCGTGGAACGCGGTGGCGCGCTGGGGCGGACTGTCGCCCCACTGACCGAAGTTCCGCGAGTTGTGGCAGAACGTGCAGTTGACCCCGAGGCCCTCGGACATGTGGATCATCAGGCCGTAGGTCATCTCCGTGTCCTGGATCGTCCGCGGATTGCCCGTCGCCAGCGCGGTCGGCGTCGACACCCGGATTTCGCCGGCATAGGCGAGCAGCCGGGAGAAGGGATCGTTCGGCAGCGACGTCGATCCCACCGCCATGGCGGCGAAGTTCTGTCCCTGCCGGCTGGCGGTGAACCCGCCGGCGCCACGCGGCCCCGGATCCTGCCGGAAGGTCGCCTGCGGCTGGGCATTGCCCCGGTGACAAGTGTAGCAGGTCACCCCGGTCTCGCCGACATGGGACTTCCAGTCGGTGTTCAGCGAGCGCGTCATGATCAGCATCTGGCGCGCCACGCGGTACTGGTACTTCGACTCGTCGGCGAGATTGTCGAGGTTGTGGCAATAGCCGCAGCTCTGGTCGGCCGGGGCCAGCCACTCCGTCATCGAGGCCATGAGCCGAATGAACTCGCCCTCGCTGAGATCGCCGAGAACCTTGACGTTCTGGTAGAGCGTCGAGGCCCGCGGGCCCGAGGGATCCGCAGCCGGTTGGGCTTCGGGCGGCTGGTTGGCCGCCTCCCGCATCTCCAGCGTCCGCGGATTGGCGACGGAGCCCATGGACTGGCCGCGGTAGCCCGTCTGCTCGGTCGCCGGTGGCGGTCGCTCGCAGCCGGAGAGGAGCAGCGCCGAAGTGAGGACCAGGGCTGTCAGGCAGGTGCTGGCGGTTCTCATCGCGTGGCTCCCGGCAGTGTCAGAGGATCGACGGCAGGCGTGTAGGGCGGCGGCGGATAGACCGGGGCGAAGTCGTGCTTGACCGCCCAGAGGTACCAGTTGTCCACCACCGTGCCGGTGAGGAGGATGCCGATGCCGCCGGTGAGCGGCGTCAGCACCGCGAACCACCAGGCCCAGCGATGGATCGACTCCATCGTGGCGTTGAAGCCCATGGTCCAGCGCCAGAACAGGGCGGCGCGTTCGGAGGCGGTGCCGCGGTCGACGATCTGCTCGATCTCGCGCTCGCCGCCATATTGCGACACCGCCAGGATGGTGGCGCCGTGCATGGCGAAGAGCACCGCCGACCCGTAGAGGAAGGTGATCGAGAGCGCGTGGAACGGGTTGTAGAAGAGGTTGCCGTAGCGGATCGAGAAGGCCGCGGTCCAGTCGAGGTGCGGGAAGATGCCGAAGGGCACGCCCTCGCTCCACGATCCCATCAGGAGGGGCCGGAGGAAGCCGAGGACCAGCACCAGCCAGATCGCCGCGGCGAAGGCCCAGGCGACGTGGGTGCCTAGCCCGAGGGCCCGGGCCCGCCGGTAGGTCCTCACCCACCACAGCAGCAGCGACAGGGTCATGAAGAAGCCTGCGAGCAGCCACCACCCGCCCTCCGCCAGCGGCGGGAAGGACAGGCCGTACTGCGGCGCCGGCGGCTCGAGCGCCAGCCAGAAGAGCTGGCGCACGAACTGCACGGGGTCCCAGTTCACCGAGGCCCACATGTTGAGCCCGATGATCTCGAAGGCGACGATGCCGCAGAGCAGCGAGGCGCTGCCGAACCAGCCGAGATAGATGGGGCCGATCTGCGCGTCGCCGATCTTGCCGGCCCAGTAGCTGTGCCGGATCGTCTTGCTGCGGCTGTAGATGCCGGTGTCGATCGGCGGTCCGACCTCGTCGGGGCCGCGGACCTGAACGCGGGTGAAGATGTTCTGGTAATCGATGACGAAAGCCACGGTCCCCTCCTCAGCGCCAGATCGGCAGTTCGAGCCACCAGTTCCACCATTCCGGCCAGCCGCGGGTCCAGAACGGGCCGGACAGCAGCATGCAGACGGCGCTCCAGAAGGCGGCGGACAGGGCGAGGAACAGGCCCAGGCGATGGATTCCGATCGTGCCGATCGAGTAGCCGATCAGGTCGCGGAAGAAGGCGTTCTCGTGCTCCGGCGTCTTCACGTCCTCGCCCTTCGGCGGGTTGGTGGCGGAGAGGACCAGTGCGCCGTGCAGCGACAGGGCCATGGTCGTGGTGAAGAAGAACGTCACCGCGATCATGTGGGCCGGATTGTAGTGGAAGTGCAGGTACTGGTAGCCGACGTTCGACACCCAGTCGAGGTGGCTGAAAATTCCGTAGGGGAAGCCGTGCCCCCAGGCGCCCATCAGGAAGGGCCGGATCACCACCAGCGACACATAGGCGAAGACGGCGAAGCTGAAGGCCACGGGAATGTGCAGGCCCATGCCCAGCTTGCGGGAGATCTCCGCCTGGCGCAGGGCCCAGGACACGAAGGCGCCGATGGCGCAGATGGTGATGATCTGCCACAGCCCGCCCTCGGCGAGCGGCGCCAGGCCCAGCCCGTATTTCAGGTCGGGCGGCGCGATGCTGATCTTCCACACGTTCCAGGTATCGCCGAGAGCGGCGCCCCAGACGATGAGTCCGGTTCCCAGAAGGCTGAAGAAGATCGTCGTTACGCCGAAGAAGCCGACATAGAAGGGGCCGACCCAGAAGTCGAAGAGATCGCCCCCGACCAGCGTGCCTCCGCGGACACGGTATTTCGCCTCGAAGCTCAGCATGGCCATGTTCGGCCTCCCCCATCGACTGTGCACGTCGAATTCACGTATGCGAGGTGACCGGGGTCACCGGCGGCCCGTGCGGGCGTCGGTGGCCCCGGGTCTTTCGCGTCAGCTGCCGGTGATCGTGACGGTCAGGCCGGCGACGGTGGTCGTCGGCACCGAGATCACGTCTGCACGCGGCGCGGGGCGGGCGCGCGGTCCCTCGATCCAGTTGAAGCGATCGGTGCTGAGCAGGATGAAGTGAATCAGCAGAGCGAGCGCGAACAGGAAGGTGAACAGCGCGACGAGGACCCGCCGTGGATCGAAGATGAGCCAGATTTTCCACATGAGTTCGTCCTCCGTCAGCCGATGAGCGTCTGGACCGCGACAGTCGCGCCGTCGATCATCGACTGCGCGTAGCCGCGGGGTCCCGGGAGCCACGGACGCCACTGCCACGCCAGGAAATGGGCGATGATCGCGACGACGGTGAATCCAGCAAAACCCTGGATGAAGTACCTGTGGAACTCCTGAGCCTCCTCTTCGGTGAGGCCCGAGAGGGTCTCTTTGTCAGCCATGATGGACTACTCCTCGTTTCGGCCTTTGCGGCCGTCGCCGTGCCTTCCGGCACGGCAAGGTTGACGCCGGCGCCGGAGCGTCGGCGGCTTCTCGCCCGGTTGCCCGGGCGATCCGGACCGTCAGCCCATGAAGGCGAACGGAATGGCTGATGCCGCGGCCGCACGGGCCTCGGCGAAGACGGAGCCGCCAGCCTGTCCGCCCGAGGGGGCGGTGCGGTCGCGCAGCAGCCGCGCGGCGCAGGTGGCGATGAGGAAGAACGGGAAGGACAGGACCATCAGCAGCCGGAACTCGATCCGGTCCGTCCGGCGCGAGCGGGGATGGGCGTGGTGGCGAATGACATCGGTCATGATCGTCTCTCCTGACGGGGCGGCTGAGCCGCCCTTCTGCCTTCGGCTGCACTGGTTTCGGGGTCGCCGGGGCGGCCGCCGCTGCGTCGTTTCAGGCCGGTGGACGGCCGAGATTGCCGGCTGCCCGGCTCACTGAATCCGGTTTCACCTCGCCGTTGCCGGCGCTGCGCGCATCGCGCTCGGCGACGTCGCGCAGGCGCTTGGCGGCGGAGATCCGGACGAGGACGGGATGGGACTCCACCACCGCGTCGAGCAGGGCCTTGGCCTCCTCGCTCCACGGCAGCTCGTCCTCGATGCGCGAGGGGGTGGCCTCGATCTGGTCGAGGTCGGTGCCCAGCGGCAGGATGTGGAAGAGCGCGTCGAACAGCGCGTTGCAGACCTCCTGCAGGAGGTAGGTCGCGCCCGCATAGCCCATGAAGGGCGTGCCGGTGTGGCGGCGGATGATCGCTCCGGGGAAGGACGCCGGCACATAGACCGCCCGCGCCCCGATCTCGGCGAGATACATGCGCTCGTTGTAGCTGCCGAACAGGATCAGCGGGGTCTTGTCGCGGATGGCCTGGCGCACCGCCTGGTTGTCCGGCTTGACGCCCGCCTTGCGCGAGAAGGAGAAGGCGCAGGGCAGGCCGAGCTCCTCGCCGAGGAAATGGGTGAGGCCCCGCGCATAGGTGTCGGTGGCGACGACGCCGAAGCTGGCGGTGCCGAAGAAGTCCTGCGTCACCGAACGCCACAGGTCCCACAGCGGCTTGATGGTCGTGTGCTTCTCGCGCTCGATGAAGGGCTGCGGGTCGACGCCGGTCAGCTCGCCGAGCGTCGTCAGGAAGCGCGTCGTCGAATGCAGGCCGATCGGTGCCTGGAGATAGGGCCGCTCGAGCTGTTCGCACAGCAGCCGGCCGAACTCGCGGTAGAGGCAGATGTTGACGTCGGCATCGGCCAGCCTGGCGATGTCGGCGAGGTGGCTGCCGAGCGGGAACACCATGTTCACCTCGCAGCCGATCCCCTCCACGAGGCGACGGATCTCGGCGGTGTCCGAGGGCATGTTGAACGTGCCGTAAGCCGGGCCGATGATGTTGACGCGGGGCTTCGAGCCCGCCTCGCGCTTGCGCGCCGGCACCTTGCGCGGCCCGAACTCGGTCCACAGCCAGTTCAGCGCCCGGTCGGCGCTCTGCCACTGGTCCTCGTCGATGGTGCGCGGCAGGAAGCGCTTGATGTTGGTGCCTTCCGGCGTCACGCCGCCGCCGATCATCTCGGCGATCGACCCGGTCACCACCACGGCCGGCAGGTCGGGATCGAGCGAGCGATAGGCGCGGCGCATCGCCTCCTCGGTGCCCTTCTGGCCGAGCTCTTCCTCGGCGAGGCCCGTGACGACGATCGGCAGCTCGTGCGGCGGCAGCGCGTCGGTGTAGTGGAGCACCGAGGTCACCGGCAGGTTTTCGCAGCCCACAGGTCCGTCGATGACGACCTGCATGCCCTTCACCGCGGTGAAGACATAAACGGCGCCCCAGTAGCCGCCGGCACGGTCGTGATCGAGGACGAGCATCAGATCATCTCCTCGGACTTGCGCTTCTTGGCGAGGGCTTCGGTCTGCCGGCGGAAGCGGGCGCGGAATTCCGGCCGCGGCGCGGGGGTCTCGCCCCAGATGCCGGCGGCGTCGCCCGTGCCGACCCCGTCGAAGAAGGCGGACATCCGGTCGAACCGGGCCTTGTTGCCCAGCGCCGCATTGACCACGGTGGCCAGCGAGCCGGCTCCGGCGATGCCGAAGAGCGGGCGCGCCGAGATGAGATTGGTGAAGTAGAGCGCCGGGATGCGCCGCTCCTTCGCCTTCTGCACCACCGGGGTCGTGCCGATGGCGAGGTCGGGCGCGAAGGCGTCGAGGGCGGCGAGATCCTGCTCCAGCGAGGCGCGGTACTGCACCTCGACGCCGCGGGCGGCGAGCCAGGCGCGGTCCGGCTCCGACCAGGGCGTGCGCGGGCAGGCCGTGCCGACATATTTGAGGTCGGCACCGCTCTCCACCAGCAGGCGCGCCACCAGCAGCTCCGAGCCCTCGTAGCCCGACAGGGTGATGCGGCCGCGGATCGGATTGCGCTCGAGCGCCGCGGAGATGAGCGGCAGGAAGCGGTTCTGCGCCTCGCCGATCCTCGCAGGCTCCACCCCGGCGGCACGCCCGATGGCGGCGAGCCAGTCGGCGGTGCCGTCGCGGCCGACCGGTCCGGAGGCGACCACGGGCCGTCCGGCCGCCTCGAACTCGCGGATGGAGGCCGTGTAGAACGGATGGACGGCGGCGACCGCCACGCAGTCGAGGGCGCCGTAGAGCTCGCGCCACTCGCGCGTCGGCACGACCGGGCCGGCGGCGAGGCCGAGCGGCTCCAGCAGCGCGCCGATGCCGATGGGATCGGCCGGGAACATCTCGCCGAGCAGGGCGACGGTCGGCCGTGTGGTCCTGGCGACCCGCGGGGCCTGGACGGGGCCCTTCTCCGCCTCGGTCCGGGCATAGCGCAGCATGGCGCCGGCCAGCACGTCCTTGGCTTCCGCATGGGTCGGCACGCCGAAGCCCGGCACGTCGATGCCGATGATGCGCACGCCGTTGATGGCCTTCGGCAGCAGTTTCAGCGGCACGCCGGAGGCGGTCGGGACGCAGAGGTTGATGATGACGATGGTGTCGTAGAGCTGCGGGTCGGCGAGGTCGTGCACCGCGTCGCGGATATCCTCGAACAGCTTGCCGGTGACGAGCGATTCCGAGTTGAACGGCACGTAGCCGACGGTCCGCCGCGCTCCGTAGAAGTGGGAGGTGAAGGTGAGGCCGTAGACGCAGCAGGCCGAGCCGGAGAGCACCGTCGCCGTGCGTCGCATCCTGAGCCCGACCCGGAGCGAGCCGAAGGCCGGGCACATGCTCTGCGGCTGGTCGTGCGGCCCCTTGGGATAGTCGGCCGCGTACTGGTCCAGGGTCTCGCTCTTTCCGGCCGCGCGGGCGGCCTTGTCCATCTCGTCGCGGCCGGCATGGCAGCCTGCGCCGCCGTCCGGCGCCGCCGGGAGCGGGGCCGACCCGGTGCGCGATGCCGCCAGCTTGTCGATGAGCGTGACCATGGCGTCAGACCGTCTCGTAGATCACTTCGAGGGAGGTCCGCTCGACCAGCACGCCGCCGCGCAGATCCGCCTGGCTCGCCGGCTGCAACACCACGCCGCGGCCGACCGCGTCGCCCTTGAACAGGCCGAGGAGGTCGTCCTGGGAGAGCGGTTTCGGGCGCACCGGGGGCGCCGCGCCGACGTTCAGCGCCAGCGCCTCGAACAGCGACGCCCACTGGCTGTCGGGATGGCCGACGATCTCGTAATTGGCGCTCTTGCGCCGGAGGTCGTCGTCCTGGGGGATGGCGGCGAGGATCGGGATGCCGGCTTCCGCCGCGAAGGCCGCGGCCTCGCCGGTGCCGTCGTCCTTGTTGATGACCATGCCGGCGACGCCGACATTGCCGCCGAGCTTGCGGAAATACTCCACCGCCGAGCAGACGTTGTTCGCCACGTAGAGCGACTGCAGGTCGTTGGAGCCGACGACGATGACCTTCTGGCACATGTCACGGGCGATCGGCAGGCCGAAGCCGCCGCAGACCACGTCGCCGAGGAAGTCGAGCAGCACGTAGTCGAAGTCCCACTCGTGGAAGCCGAGCTTCTCGAGCAGTTCGAAGCCGTGGATGATGCCGCGGCCGCCGCAGCCGCGCCCGACCTCCGGGCCGCCGAGCTCCATGGCGAAGACGCCGTCCCGCTTGAAGCAGACGTCCTCGATCCTGACCTCCTCGCCGGCCAGCTTCTTGCGCGACGAGGTCTCGATGATGGTCGGGCAAGCGCGCCCGCCGAACAGGAGCGAGGTGGTGTCGCTCTTCGGGTCGCAGCCGATCAGCAGGACCCGCTGGCCCTGCTGCGCCATCATGTAGGACAGGTTGGCGAGGGTGAAGCTCTTGCCGATGCCGCCCTTGCCGTAGATGGCGATGATCTGCGTGTTGCGCGTGCCGGGCGCCGAGGCGGTCGATTCCGCGTCCTGGATCATGGCTTCGAGGCCGGGGCCGAAGCTGTCGCGCGCGGCGACGGCGGAGACGAGCGAGGTCATGCGGGGGCCCTCCATGTGATCAATGCCTTGACGCAGTCCGGGTCCTCGAAGGCCGTGCGATAGGCCTCGTTGGCCGCCTGCGGCGGGAAACGGTGGGTGATGAGCCCGTCGAGGGAGAGAAGCCCCTCCGCCACCAGGGCGCGCGCCCGGGCGAGGTCCGCGTCGCGGAACTCGGCCGCGATACGGATCGAGGCTTCCCGCATGAAGGCGGGGGGAAAGGCGAAGGAGAGCGGCTTCTCGTAGAAGCCGGCGAGGACGATCTCGCCGCCGCGGCCGAGCCTGGCCACCAGCGTGTCGAGGAGGCCGGCGTCGCCGCTGGCGTCGGTGATGGCCTGGTAGTCGCAGCGCTGATCGGTGGCGGGGTCGATGACCGGATAGTCGAATGTGCCGCTCCGCCGCTCCGGCCGGGTTTCCCAGACCACCGGCGGCGGTCCGCCGTCGGTCATGGCGATGCGGGCCATCAGCCGGCCGAGGACGCCGTGGCCGACGATGAGGTCGGGCCGCCGTCCCACCGCAAGCGCCCGGCAGGCGGTGGCGGCGAGGGCGAAGAGGACGGCGCTCTCGCCGAGGGCCGCGTCGACCGCGAGAGCCTTGTCCGCGGGGACGATCAGCCGGTGCGCCGCGCCGCCGAACAGGCCGCGCACGTCCTTGAAGCCGCGCGAGCCCGGTACGAAGACCTGCTCGCCGATGCGGTGGGTGGCCAGGGCGCCGGCGCCGGTGATGCGGCCGACGGTCTCGTAGCCGGGAACGAGGGGATAGCCGAGGCCGGGGAAATGCGGCATCCGCCCCGACCAGAGCAGACGCTCGGTGCCGCTGCTGATGCCGGACCACAGCACGTCCACGATGACATCGGTGTCGGTCAGCGAGACGAGATCGACGTGATCGAGGTCCAGATGATGCGGCTCACGCAGGATGACTGCCAGCGTCTTCACGTCGACCTCCGGGGTCGCTGTTCACCTCGGGGGGAACGACTGTCACTGTAGAATGACGTTTTAAAGTGTCAATTTCTTTTTACGTCTATCCCGGCTTACGCGCGGTGACGAGGCCGGCGAACAGCGGGCGGCGGGTCGGACGACGCCTCACGTCGGTGAAGCCGGCGTCGCGGAGCATGGCCTCGAGGGCCTCGGGGGACCGTGCCTCGCCGCTGCCCATCGCCATGAGATAGAAGCCGAAATAGGCGTCGGCCATGGGCGCGACCTCGGCCGACTGGGCCATCGGCTCGGCGATCATCAGCGTGCCGCCGGGGGGCAGCGCCCGATGGATCCGCGTGAGCAGAAGGCGGACGAGTTCGTCGTCGTGATCGTGCACGACCCGGACGAGGGTGACGAGGTCGGCGCCCTCCGGGAGGTCGTCGGTCCGGAAGCTGCCGGGGTGGATGGTCAGGGAATCGGGCCGGCCGGGTCTGGCCGCGGCGAGGGCCGCCACCGCCGGCAGATCGAACAGCATCAGCCGGGCGTCGGGCGCGCGCCGATGGACGGCCGCGAGGAAGGTGCCGTCCCCGCCGCCGACGTCGAGGATGACGCGGTGCCGCGCGACCGGATAGGCGTCGAGGATGTCCTCGGCGACCAGCGACTGCGATGACGCCATCAAGGCGGTGTAGGCGGCTGCATCGGCGGTCGCAGCCGGATCGGCCGCCTCGACATAGGCCCAGAACCGGCTGAGCTGCGCCGGTGCCGCTTCGCCGCGCAGCAGCGCGACGGGATCGGCGAGGTCGCGATAGAGCATGGCGTGATGGTCGATCATCGCCAGCGCGCCGGGATTGCCGCGCAGGGCGGCGCCCCGCATGCCGAGGCCGATGTGCAGGCCCCGCCATTCCACGAGGTCGAGCGCCGCGGCGGCCCGGATCAGCCTGAGGGCGGCGGCGGGCGAAAGGCCCATCTGCCGCGCCAGGGCCTCGGGCGTCAGCGCGCCGGCGGCGACGTGGTCAAGCAGGCGCAGCCTGACGCAGGCGAACAGCACCTGAGAGTAGACGAAGCCCGCGCAGAGATCGAACAGGGCCGCGGCCTGGCGGCGGGCGACGGGCCGGGTCGGCGGGAAGGCCGCGGCGAAGCGCTGGAAGCGGGGATCGCCGACGAGGCGGTTGCGCAGGTCGCGCCAGCGATCGCGCCAGCGGACGGTCCAGGCCTCCCGCCGGTCACGCTCGTCGGGCGCGAGCACCGTCACGCCGCACGGCGGACCAGCCCCGCCGGCAGGAAGCGCTTCGTCTCGAGCAGGATGGCCGCCCGCAGCTGCGCCTGCCCGGGGCAGGGCGGCACCGCCGCGATGGCCTCGACGATCGTCCGCTCGAGCAGGGCGATCGCGCCGTCGAGACCGAGTTCGCGCGCAGCATTGGGCCGGCCGAGAGCCACGTCGCGGCCGCAGGGCTTGCCGATCTCCTCCGGAGAGGCGGCGACGTCGCTGATGTCGTCGGCCACCTGATAGGCTTCTCCCAGCCTCTCGCCGAGGTCACGCCACTGCAGCGGCTCGGCGCCCGCGGCGAGAGCGCCCGCGGCGGTGGCACCGGCGAAGAGGGAGGCGGTCTTGGCGCGGTGATAGGCGGCGATGGAAACGGTCGCCTCGCTCTCCCAGGCCTGTCCGGCGCAGATGCCGCCGGGGGCACCCACCGCCTGGCCCGCCAGCCGGATGAGGCCGCCGAGCTTCAGCGGATCAGCCAGCACCCCGCGCGCCAGGGTCTCGAAGGCCAGGACGATGAGGGCGTCACCGGCGAGGACCGCGACGGGCTCGCCGAAGGCTTTGTGGACCGAAGCCTTGCCGCGCCGCTCGTCGGCATTGTCGAAGCAGGGCAGGTCGTCGTGGATCAGGGAGGCGCAGTGCAGAAACTCGATGGCCGCCGCCGCCGCGTCTGCCGCGTCCGGATCGCCGCCGCCGCAGGCCTCCGACACGGCCACCACCAGACGGGGCCTGATCCTGTGGCCGGCCGGAAAGACCGCATAGCGCAGCGCGGCGGCGAGTTTCGGCGGGCAGTCTGTTCCCTCGGCCTTGGCCAGGGCGACGTCGAGGGCCTTTTCGATCCGCATGCCGAGATCCATGGCGCTCTCCCAATGTCAAACAAGGTTGACACATCTGACTGTCATGTAAACTGTAACTGACAGGCTTTGGTGTCAACGCCAATTT
>LNFH01000483.1 GCA_001464235.1 Rhizobiales bacterium Ga0077556
GGCACGAAGCCGATCTTGTCGCGGCACTTCTGGAAGAAGGCCTCGGTCTCCGCGTCGAGCGGGACGGGCGGCAGGTCGAGGGCGGTGAACGCCCCGGCGGAAGCGGCCGCGGCGGCCTTCGTCCTGGCTGGCTTTACCGGCATGGCTGTCTCCCGAGCGGTGCCGGTGGTCGGCTCCGTCGGGCCGGCGTCATCACGGCGTCGCAGGGTGGTAGCATGGCCCGGTGAAGGGGCGAAATTGACTTTACGGCCGAGGGAGGCCGTGGTCATCCTGCCGCACGCGCCCCCAGCGACGAATCCGGCGCGAGGAGACGAGCATGAGCAATCGGGCCGAGGATGCGCGGGGGGCCGCGGCCATCATCGAGCAGGCCGGGATCATCCTGCGCGGAACCGAGGCCGGCATTCCCGCCGACTACGTCACCGACCTGTTCGGCCGCGCCGATGCCGAGGACGTGGTGGCCTATGACGCCCGCGACCTCGCGGCGCTCGCCTCGGCCAGCCACGCCGCCCTCTCGCGGCGGGTCCCGGGCCGACCCTCGATCCGCCTCTCCGATCCCGAGCCGACCTCCGCCGCCTCCCGTCTCGCCGCGGTGACGGTCATCGAGGTCGTCAACGACAACATGCCCTTCCTGGTCGACTCGGTGCTCGGCGTCCTCGCCGAGCAGGGCCTGAAGGTCTGGCTGGTCGCCCACCCGATCCTCACCGTGGAGCGCGAGCCGGACGGCGCGCTCTCCGCCTATCGCGGCCTCGAGGCCGACCCGGCGGCCAGCCGCGAGAGCCTCATCCACGTCCATGTCGACCGGATCGGCGAGGAAACCCGCCGCGCCGCGCTGGTGGAGGAGCTGGAGGCGACGCTCGCCGACGTGCGCATCTGCGTCGCCGACTGGAAGCCGATGCAGGAGCGCGTACGCGCCATCATCGAGGACCTGAAGTCCAATCCCGTCCTTCCGGTCACCGAGATGGCCGAGGGCATCCAGTTCCTCGAATGGCTGGTGGCCAACAACTTCACCCTGCTGGGCGTGCGCGACTACGCCTATGTCGGCGGCGTCGCCGAGGGCCAGCTCGAGCCCGAATTCACCTCCGGCCTCGGCATCCTGCGCGACGAGAACGTGCGGATCCTCCGCCGCGGCACCGACCTCGTCGTCATGACGCCGGAGCTGCGCGAGTTCCTGATGCAGCCGGTGCCGCTGATCATCACCAAGGCGAACGTGCGCTCGCGCGTCCACCGTCGCATCCACATGGACTATGTCGGCGTGAAGCGCTTCGACCGGCAGGGGCAGCTGATCGGCGAGGCGCGCATCGTCGGGCTGTTCACCTCCACCGCCTATACGCGCTCGACCCGCACCATACCCTATCTCCGGCGCAAGGTGGACCGGGTGCTGACGCGCGCCGGCTTCGACCCGGACGGTCACTCCGGCAAGGCGCTGGTCAACGTGCTGGAGAGCTATCCGCGCGACGAGCTGTTCCAGATCGACGACGAGACGCTGTTCAACCACGCCATGGCGGTGATGCAGCTCGAGGACCGGCCGCGCGTCAGGGTGCTGCCGCGCGAGGACCGCTTCCACCGCTTCGTCTCGGTGATGGTCTACGTGCCGCGCGACCGCTTCGACACGACGGTCCGGCTCGCCATCGGCAACCATCTCGCCGGCGTCTACAACGGCCGCGTCTCCGCCTTCTATCCCTTCTTCCCGGACGGGCCGCTGACGCGCGTGCACTACATCATCGGCCGCTCCGGAGACGAGACGCCGCGCATCGACCGCACCGCGCTGGAGACGGCGGTCTCGCGCATCGTGCGGACCTGGAGCGACGGCCTCGGCGAGGCGCTGTCCCTGATCCACGGTCCGGCGCGGGCCGGCGACCTCACCGCCCGCTACCGCGAGGCCTTCTCCGCCGCCTACCGCGAGGCGGTGCCGGCGGAGGACGCCATCGGCGACATCCGCATCCTCGAAGGGCTCTCCGACGCACGGACGCTCGCCATCGACTTCTACCGGCCCGACGCGGCGGACCGCACCGAGGCCGGGCTCAAGGTCTTCGCCCGCGGCCGGCCGATCCCGCTTTCCGAGCGCGTGCCGATCCTCGAGGCCATGGGTTTCGCCGTGGTCGACGAGCGCACCTACGAGATCGCGCCGGCCGGGGCTGCCCCGGTCTGGCTGCACGACATGTCGCTCGCCCGGCCCGGCGGACAGGTGATCGACCTCGAGGCCCTCGACGAGAAGCTCGAAGCCGCCCTCATGGCGGTGATGCGCGGCGATGCGGAGAGCGACGGCTTCAACGCGCTCACCCTGGAGGCTGGGCTCGCCTGGCGGGACGTCGCGGTCATCCGCACGCTCGCGCGCACGCTCAGGCAGATCCGCGCGCCCTTCAGCCAGGACTATCTCTGGGCGACGCTGCGCAAGCACGCGGCGATCGCCAAGGGCGTGGTGCTGATGTTCCACCTGCGCTTCGACCCGCGGCTCGCCCTGTCGGTCGAGGAGCGCAACGCCAAGCTCGCCGACCTCCTCGGCCGCTTCGAGGAGAGCCTGAAGCAGGTCTCCTCCCTCGACGAGGACCGCATCCTCAGGGCCTTCATCAACCTGATCCAGGCGGCGGTGCGCACCAATTTCTACCAGACCGGCGAGGACGGGCAGGTCCGGCCGACCATCGCCATCAAGTTCGAATCGAAGAAGATCGACAACCTGCCGGCGCCGCGGCCGCTCTATGAGATCTTCGTCTATTCGCCGCGGGTCGAGGGCGTCCACATGCGCTTCGGCAAGGTGGCGCGCGGCGGTCTGCGCTGGTCGGACCGGCCGCAGGATTTCCGCACCGAGGTGCTCGGCCTCGTCAAGGCGCAGCAGGTGAAGAACGCCGTCATCGTGCCGGTGGGCGCCAAGGGCGGCTTCGTGCCGAAGCGCCTGCCGCCGCCCGCCCAGCGCGACGCCTGGCTGGCGGAGGGCACCGAGGCCTATCGCATCTTCGTCCGGGCGCTGCTGCAGCTTACCGACAACATCGACGGCGCCGCCATCGTGCCGCCGCCGGAGACCGTCCGGCACGACGGCGACGATCCCTATCTCGTGGTTGCCGCCGACAAGGGCACGGCGACCTTCTCCGACATCGCCAACCAGCTCTCCCTCGACAAGGGTCATTGGCTCGGCGACGCCTTCGCCTCCGGCGGCAGCCAGGGCTACGACCACAAGGGCATGGGCATCACCGCCCGCGGCGCCTGGGAGGCCGTGAAGCGGCACTTCCGCGAGATGGGCACCGACATCTCGGCGACGCCCTTCACGGTGGCCGGGGTCGGCGACATGTCCGGCGACGTCTTCGGCAACGGCATGCTGCTGGAAAAGACGATCAAGCTGGTGGCCGCCTTCGACCATCGCGACATCTTCCTCGATCCCGCGCCGGACCCTGAGGCCTCCTGGGCCGAGCGCAAGCGCCTGTTCGACCTGCCGCGCTCGTCCTGGGCCGACTACGACAAGAGCCTGATCTCGGCCGGCGGCGGTGTCTTCTCCCGCTCGGCCAAGTCGATCGCCCTCTCCACCGAGGTGCAGGCGCTGCTCGACCTGCCGAAGGCCCAGGCGACGCCGCAGGAGGTGATGAACGCCATCCTGAAGGCGAAGGTCGATCTCCTCTGGTTCGGCGGCATCGGCACCTATGTGCGCGCCGGCACCGAGACCGACGACCAGGCCGGCGACCGCGCCAACGATCCCATCCGCATCACCGGCGCCGACATCCGCGCCAAGGTGGTGGGCGAGGGCGCCAATCTCGGCATGACCCAGCGGGGTCGCATCGAGGCCGGCCGCGCGGGCGTCAGGCTCAACACCGACGCCATCGACAATTCGGCGGGGGTGAACACCTCCGACGTCGAGGTCAACATCAAGATCGCCCTGACGACGCCGGAACGCGACGGCCGGCTGGATCCGGAGGCGCGCAACGCCCTGCTCGCGGCCATGACCGACGAGGTCGGCCGCCTCGTGCTGCGCAACAACTACCTGCAGACGCTCGCCCTCTCGCTGGCGCAGCGGCGCGGGCTCGAGGACCTCGGCTTCCAGCAGCGGCTGATGCAGAGCCTGGAAACCCAGGGCAAGCTCGACCGGGCGGTCGAATACCTGCCGGACGAGATGGAGCTCGGCGAGCGCCGCCGCCGCGGCGAACCGCTGACCCGGCCGGAAATCGCCGTGCTGCTGGCCTATGCCAAGATCGATCTCTACGACGATCTCGTGGCATCTGCCGTGCCCGACGATCCCTACCTGGCGCGCGAGCTCGTCCGCTACTTCCCCCGGCCGGTGCAGGACCAGTTCCCCGACGCGGTGGAGAGCCACCGGCTGCGCCGCGAAATCATCGCCACGGGCCTCGCCAACTCGATGATCAACCGGGGCGGGCCCGCCTTCGTCGCCCGGCTGGTCGACCAGACCGGCGCCGACGTCGCCACCATCGCCTCGGCCTTCGCCGCGGTGCGCGATTCCTACGGCATGACGGCGCTCAACACCGAGCTCGACAGCCTCGACAACCGCATCGCGGGCACGCTGCAGCTCGACCTCTACGCGGCGATCCAGGACCTGCTGATCGACCGGGTCATCTGGTTCATCCGCAACGTCGACCTCGGCCACGGCCTCGCCGACGTGGTGGCCCACCACCGCGCCGGCATCGAGGCGGTCGCGGCGAGCCTCGACACCGCCCTGCCGGCCGAGGCGGCGGCGGCGCGGACGGCGCGCACCGCGGAACTCCGCTCCGCCGGCGTTCCGGATCCGCTCGCCGGCGTGCTGGCGAGCCTCGACCACCTGGCGGCGGCGCCCGACATCGTCGCCGTGGCCGACCAGACCGGACGCGCCGTCGCCGACGTCGCGGCCACCGCCTTCGCGGCCTCGGCGGTGTTCCGCCTCGACCAGATGAAGAGCGCCGCGCGGGCCATCACCGTGACCGACTACTTCGACCGGCTCGCGCTCGACCGCGCGCTCGATTCCATCGCCGATGCGGAGCGTCGCATCACCGCCGACATGGTCGCCGGCCCGGCCGCCGGCGCCGCGGCGGTGGAGGCCTGGATGGCGGTGCACGGCGGGCGGGCGGAGCGCATCCGCACGGCGGTGGCGGAGATCGCGGGCTCCGGCCTGACCGTCTCCAAGGCGACCGTCGCCGCGAGCCTCCTCGGTGACCTGGTGCGCGGATGAGGCTCGCCGGCCTCATCCTCGCCCTCGGCCTCGCCTTCGCCGCACCGGCCGCGGCGCAGGCGCCACGTGCCGAGGGGACCGAGGGCACCGTCCATCGCGAGCAGGTCTGGCGCCTGCCGCACACGGCCGACGAGGGGCGCGAGATCGCCGCCATCGTCTTCCGTCCGCCCGGCGACGGGCCGCGGCCGCTGGTGCTGATGACCCACCACACCTCCGCCGACGCCGCGCGCAACGGCGAGCCGCGTCACGGCGTCTATCCCCATGTCGTCTCCTGGTTCGTCGAGCGCGGCTACGTGGTGGCCGTGGTGCACCGGCGCGGCTACGGCCTCACCGGCGGCGAGAGAGCCGAGCGCTTCGCCTGCCGGAGGCCCAACCACTTCGCCGCCGGACGCGCGGATGCCGCCGACCTCGCGGCCGCGGTGGACGGGCTGACCGGCCTTCCCTTCGTGCGCAAGGACGGCGTCGTCGTCGTGGGCCAGTCCACCGGCGGCTGGGCGGCGGCGGCGATGGCGGCAGAGAATCACCCGGCGGTCGCCGGCACGATCAATTTCGGCGGCGGACGCCGCGGCCGCTCCGGCGAGACCGGGCAAACCTGCGCCCTCGACGAGCTGGTGCGCGACGCGCGGATCATGGGCCGGCGGGCGCGCACGCCGGCGCTCTGGCTCTATACGGAGAACGACCAGTCCTTCCCCGCCGACCTGACGCGGCGGATGGCGGAGGCCTACCGCTCCGCCGGGGGGACGCTGGACTTCCAGTTGCTGCCGCCCTTCGGGCGCGACGGCCACGCGCTGCTGCCGAATCCCGGCGGAATCCCCGTCTGGGGGCCGCTGGTCGAGCGCTTCGTCCTGAAGTTCAGATAGAGGCCGGCCCGCTCACGCGAGCTTGTCGACGGTGAGGCCGGTGCCCGGGGCCGGGCTCGACTGGGCGGCCGAGGCCAGCAGGTCGACGACGCCCTGGTCGGCCTTGAGCTGCTGTTTCACCATGGCGGTCTGGATGCCCATGCGGGTCTGTTCGCTCTGCATGGCGATCATCGTGCCTGCAATTCCCGCCGTTGACATCCACCGTCTCCCCGTTCCCGGAACCATTCTGCGCACGACAGCCTTAACGAAGCCTGTGCGGGTGACCCGAAGATGTGGATACCACCCCCGGCGCGCATAAAACTGTGGCCGCGCTCGTAAGCGATACGTAGTCTGACCTCGGGGATCGGACGGCCGATCTTTCCCTTTCCGTAGCGTATGGTCAGACCTTGCCCGACAGGTTTTCGCTCTTGCTGGGGGCCGACGCTCTGGATGCGCGGCAGAGACGGGAAGTTCTCGACGAACTTTTCGACTACCGGCCCTATCTCCTCGCCAGCGGGGCGATGGCGCTGCTCGTTGTCCAGGTGTTTCTTTCCGGCGCGCGGGGCGAGGCGCTGATCTGCGCCGTGCTCGTCGCGCTCGGCGTGATGCTGCGCTTCCTCGTCGATCGGGTCTACCGCGCCAGGAGCCACCGCGAGCCGGACGGGAACTGGGCCGTCGTCTTCGGGCTGACCTGCGTCGGCGTGGCATTGCTGTGGGGCGTCACCGGCGCCGTCCTCTACCGCGCGGCCGACGACAGCATGCGGCTCGCCGTACTCGCCCTCGGCTGCGTCCTCGTGCAGGCCGTGACGTTCCGCAGCTACATGGCGCCCGGACCCACCATGGTGCAGGTGGCAATCCTCATCGGCTTCCACGCGATCGCCATCGCCTATGACGGCCTCTACGTCCTGATTCCGGTCTGCATGGTCTACACCGTCTTCCAGGGCCTCTGCATCGTGGCCCTCGGCAAGGTGCGGATCCGCCAGATGGCGGCGGAGCGGGAGACGCGGCGGCTGCTCGGCGAGCTCCAGACCATCAACGCCGAACTCACCAGGGCCAACCTGCGGCTCGCCGATTCCGCCCTCAGCGATCCGCTGACGGGGGTGGGGAACCGGCGCCGCTTCGAGGAGGCGCTGGCGACGATGGGCCGCGCCGCGGCGCGTCAGGAGCGGCCGCTGTCGCTGCTTCTCATCGACGTCGACCATTTCAAGCGCTTCAACGACGAGCACGGCCACGTCGCCGGAGACGACGCGCTGCGCCACGTGGCGGATCGGCTGAGGGCGATCGCCGACGGACCCGAGGAGGTCGTGACCCGGTTCGGCGGCGAGGAATTCGCCGTCCTCGCCGGTGGCACCGACGAGGCCGCGGCGCGCGCCCTGGCGGGGCGCATCCTCGCCTCGGTGCGGGAGGCGCCGTGCGGCTCGCCGCTGACGGTCAGCATCGGCGTGGCGACGGCGCGTGGAGCCGGGGGCACGGCCGACATCGTCAACGCGGCGGACCGGGCGCTGTACGCTGCCAAGCGCGCGGGGCGCAACCGCGTCGTCTGCCACGGTGACGGGGACGATCCGAAGGTGCCGGAGACGGCGGTCCGCTGAGGCCCGTCAGCGGGTGGGGACGGGCCGCTCGCCGCGATAGTCGTAGAAGCCGCGCTGCGACTTGCGGCCGAGCCAGCCGGCCTCGACATATTTCACCAGCAGCGGGCAGGGCCGGTACTTGGAATCGGCGAGGCCCTCGTAGAGCACCTGCATGACCGACAGGCAGGTGTCGAGGCCGATGAAGTCGGCGAGCTGGAGCGGGCCCATGGGGTGGTTGGCGCCCAGCCGCATGGCGGTGTCGATGGCCTCGACCGATCCGACGCCCTCGTAGAGCGTGTAGATCGCCTCGTTGATCATCGGCAGCAGGATGCGGTTGACGATGAAGGCGGGGAAGTCCTCGGCGACCGCGATGGTCTTGCCGAGCTTCGTGCAGAGCGCGCGCGAGGCTTCGAAGGTCTCGTCCTCGGTGGCGATGCCGCGGATCAGCTCGACGAGCTGCATGACCGGCACCGGGTTCATGAAGTGGATGCCGATGAAGCGCTCGGGGCGATCGGTGGTCGAGGCGAGGCGGGTGATCGAGATCGACGAGGTGTTCGTGGCCAGGATCGCGTCGGGCCGGAGGACCGGGCAGACGGACTGGAATATCTTGACCTTGACCTGCTCGTTCTCGGTGGCGGCCTCGATGACGAGATCGCAGTCCGCGAGGTCGTCGACCTTCGGCGCGCCCTCGATCCGGAGCAGGGCCTGCTGGCGATCCTCCTCGGAAATCAGGTTCTTCGACAGTTGACGGCTCATGTTGCCGTTGATGGTCGCAAGGCCCGACTTGATGCGATCCTCGGAAATGTCGTGCAGGGACACGTCGATGCCGGCGAGAGCCGCCACATGCGCGATGCCGTTGCCCATCTGCCCGGCGCCGATCACGCCGATCTTGCGAATGTCCATGGTTCCACCCGGTGCACGGCCCGGCGCCTCGTCCGGGCGGCGGTGCGATCAAAACGAACTGGCGGACATCTCTACGACGGTCCTGCCGCCGACGCCATCCCGACCGCGAACAAGACGGCGGGCGGAGATGGCTCTCCGCCCGCCGGATGTCGAACTTACTTGCCGAGCTCTTTCTCGAGCTCGGGCAGGATGGTGAAGAGATCGCCGACGAGGCCGTAGTCGGCCACCTGGAAGATCGGCGCCTCCTCGTCCTTGTTGATGGCGACGATCACCTTGGAGTCCTTCATGCCGGCCAGGTGCTGGATGGCCCCCGAAATGCCGACGGCGATGTAGAGCTCCGGCGCCACGACCTTGCCGGTCTGGCCGACCTGCCAGTCGTTCGGCGCGTAGCCGGCGTCCACCGCGGCGCGCGAGGCGCCCATGGCGGCGCCGAGCTTGTCGGCGACGGGCTCGATCACCTTGGCGAAGTTCTCCTTGGAGCCGAGCGCGCGGCCGCCGGAGATGATGATCTTGGCGGCGCCGAGCTCGGGACGGTCGGACTTGGCGATCTCCTCGCCGGCGAAGGTCGACAGGCCCGGATCGGCGGCGGCCGCAGCCGCCTCGATCGGGGCCGAGCCACCGGCACCCGCCGCCTGGAAGGAGGCGGTGCGCACCGTGATGACCTTCTTGGCGTCGGTCGACTGCACGGTCTGGATGGCGTTGCCGGCATAGATCGGCCGCTCGAACGTGTCGGGCGAGACGACCTTGATGATGTCGGAGATCTGCATCACGTCGAGGAGGGCCGCCACGCGCGGCATGATGTTCTTGCCGTTGGCGGTGGAGGGCGCGACGAGCGCGTCGTAGCCGCCGGCCAGCGAGACGATGAGGTCGGCGGTCGGCTCGGCGAGCAGGTTGGCATAGGCGGCGTTGTCGGCCACCAGCACCTTGGCGACGCCGGCGAGCTTGGAGGCGGCCTCGGCGGCGCCCTGGCAGCCGGAGCCGGCGACGAGAACCGTGACCGGCGCGCCGAGGGCGACGGCGGCGGTGAGCGCCTTCAGCGTCGGGTCCTTCAGCGAGGCGTTGTCGTGTTCGGCGAGAAGGAGCGTGGCCATCAGAGCACCCCGGCTTCGTTCTTGAGCTTGCCGACGAGTTCGGCGACGGAGGCGACCTTGACGCCCGCCTGGCGGCCGCCCGGCTCGGCGGTCTTGAGGACCTTCAGGCGGGGCGCGACGTCGACGCCGTAGGCGTCGGGCGCCTTCTCGTCGATCGGCTTCTTCTTCGCCTTCATGATGTTCGGCAGCGAGGCGTAGCGCGGCTCGTTGAGGCGCAGGTCGGTGGTGACGATGGCCGGGGTCTTGAGCTTCACCGTCTGCAGGCCGCCGTCGACCTCGCGGGTGACGGACACCGAATCGGCGGCGAGCTCGACCTTCGAGGCGAAGGTGCCCTGGGGCCAGCCGAGGAGGGCGGCCAGCATCTGGCCGGTCTGGTTGGCGTCGTCGTCGATGGCCTGCTTGCCGAGGATGACGAGGCCGGGCTGCTCCTCGCCCACCACGCCCTTGAGGATCTTGGCGACGGCGAGCGGCTCGACGGTGGCGTCGGTCTTCACGTGGATGCCGCGGTCGGCGCCCATGGCGAGGGCGGTGCGGATGGTCTCGGCGGCGCCCTGGGCGCCGATGGAGACGATGACGATCTCGGTCGCCGCGCCCTTCTCCTTCAGACGGATGGCTTCCTCGACGGCGATCTCGTCGAAGGGGTTCATCGACATCTTCACATTGGCGAGTTCGACCCCGGAGCCGTCGGGCTTCACGCGGATCTTCACATTGTAATCGACGACCCGCTTCACGGGCACAAGGATCTTCATCGTGTCCCTCCCCGAGCGGGTGATTTTTCGCTCGGATAATCGGATTTGAAAGTCATTTCGACCGGGCGCGCACCCTAGAAGCGGCCCCGCAGGGTGTCAACGAAACCACCCCGGCGCCGCCATAGGGCCTTCGGGTGATGCAGTGCAATAAAAATGGTGAGTGCCCGGCCGCCGTCAGGGCTGCCGTGCGGGCTCGGCGCCCGTCATTCGTTGCGTGTGGTGACGTTTGTAGCTACATTGTCGGATGGGTTTCCAGTGGGACGCAACCAAGAGTGCGGCCAACGAGGCCAAGCACGGCCTGTCCTTCCTGCAGGCCGCGCAGATCTTCCGCGGGACCATCCTGCGAACCAGGGACACCCGGAAGGACATGGCGAGCCCCGCTGGCTCGCCCTCGGCCAGTTCGACGGCGTCGTGATCCGCGTCGTCTACACGGAGCGCGACGGCGACATTCGCATCATATCCGCATGGAGGGCTGGCCGACGTGACCGTGAAACCTACGAGAACCGCCCGGACGGTGCGCTACGAGAGCCTCGATGATCTGCCGGCGGCCCCGCCTGTCGATGCTGCGACCAGGGCGCTGGACGATA